>CAZHXV010000408.1:325-1501 GCA_964536455.1 uncultured Aquimonas sp. | reverse complement strand
TCGTCGCCGCTGGCGGCATCGGCGGCGGGCTGGTCGCGGTTTCGCTGTGGGCGATGCCGGCGGCGTGACCGGATGCGAACCGGGCACCGGTATCGCCCACGGCCAGTTCGATAGCCGCCTCGATGCAACGGGGACACTGCGTGGGCAGCTGTGCCGGAACTGCCGAAACCCCCGGCTGCCTTGCGCCAGACCTTGCAGCAAGATCGAACATCGCGCTACGCCGGAACCCTCACCTCTTGCGCCAGAACTTCACGCCGGGCAGGCCCTCGAAATCGGCATCCTGCGTCCACACCAGCGCATCCCCCGCCTGCGCCGTGGCATAGACCACGCTGTCGGCCAGCGGCAGTTTGTGTTGCCGCCCAAGCATCGCGGCACGCAGCGCGAGTGCGGCATCCAGTTCCACCACGATGCTCTGCTGCATGACAGCCACGCACTGCAATGCCGTGGCATCGTCGCGTTGCTGGCTGATGCGCTTGAACACTTCCAGCAGCGTGATCGACGGAACCAGCAGCGCCTCCGGGGTTTCGATCACCGCAGCAAAATACCCGGCATTCGGCCCATCGGCGAAATACTCCAGCCACGCCGATGAATCGACCACGTTCATGCGCGATCACGCTCGCGCGGCACCGTGGTGTCGATACCGCGCAGCGAACCGCGCAACGATTTGCTGGAACGCACCGGGATCATCTCGATGCGATCCCCGTATTGCACCACCTGCAAGCGCGTGCCGGGCGTGAGCTTCATCGCCTCGCGTACCGCCCGCGGAATGACGACCTGGAACTTGGGCGACAGCGTGACGGCAGACATGCGAACCCCGGCGGTATGATCGAAAGATTGAGCGTATGCCGGAAAACATATCGATGTCAAAACCGTAAAATCCACATCCCGCGCTTCCCACGGGCCGCCCCGCCCGTCCCGCTTTCGCTCCCGGCGCATTCCCGTTATCCGCCGCCTCGCATCGCCGCTTCATCGTCCAGCCAGTTCGCGCCCTTGTTGGTCAGGAAGCACGCGTACACCACCAGCGATACGGCGATGACGGCGGTGGCATAGATCACGAACGCATCCACCCGCCCGGCCCGCAGGCTGGCCTGGTACAGAAGCGGTGCGGTGCCGCCGAAGGCGGAATTGGCCAACGCATAGCCCAGGCCCACGCCCCACGCACATACGCGCGCTGGG
>CAZHXV010000408.1:0-315 GCA_964536455.1 uncultured Aquimonas sp. | reverse complement strand
CCTTCACCACCGCATTGATCGAGGTGTAGCCGGTCAGGATCACGAAGCCCAGCGCCAGCATGGCGAAGGCCGATGCCCAACTGGTCTGCTGCGGCAGCCACAGCACGAGAATTCCGGTGTAGAGCACACCGCCGATGCCGAAGAACACCAACAACCGCTTGCGGCCCACGATGTCCGACAGCCAACCGCCGGCTGGCTGCAACAGCATCAGCACGATCAGCGCCGCCAGGTTCACCACCGTGCCGGTCATCGCATCGCCACCGGCGAAGATGCCCTGGATCATCTTCGGCCCGTTCACCGAATAGGTGTAGAACG
>CAZHXV010000407.1:0-1516 GCA_964536455.1 uncultured Aquimonas sp. | reverse complement strand
GGTAGGGTTGAGTGTGTTGCGTGATTAAGGTATTTTTAATAGGTTATGGAATAATAACCTTGAATTTCATCTTTATTGGATAAATTGGATCATTAAATGTACCTTCGGTAACCGGTGGATGTGTTAAGAACTTATCAATGTTTTCTGCGAATGTTTGATCAGTGTAGGTTCTATTTGACATCATGCAGAATACAATCTCTTCAGAATCTACAGAAATGATTTTTTGAATGAATGCTTTAATGAGATTATTTGTTAGGATTTTAATACCATCTTTGTTTTCCCTTAAAATATTATTGATTGTTGCTAGTCGTTCTTTGGCTTCATGACCTTTGATGAATGAATCGTCCATTTTCTTAAGTTCGTTTTTGGCAACGATTAATCTATCGTTAACCTCAGATAATTTTTTATTGAATACTTCTTGAGGAATCGGAGTTTTCAAATGAAGGTCATTCAATCATCTGATAAAAGAAGCGAAAAGTGGAATAGGATTAAAGATATTGGTAAATGGATATTTGATAAATCTGTTGATATTGGAATTGCTTTATTACCATTATTCTTAAAAATTTGAAAATAGAAAGTTTAAAGACTCTTTTATTTTAGGAGATGTCTATTTCATATTTTTATCATAATAGAAATCATTCAGTTTTCTTTTATGATAAAATCAATCTAACTATTAATAAGTTTTCAGATACACAACTTTATAAGATGGCAGGTAATAGTATTGTTGTATCTGTTTTAAAATCAATATTCATCATGTTTCAATAAGTATTTGCTAAAACAAGGGTACCACATATATAATTAAAGTAAGTTATTAAGTAAATAATTAAAAGTTGAAGTGGGAAGGTAATGGATAAAATAAAAAGTATTTCTAAACTAGCAAGCATCATTATTGGCATATTAGTGGGTATTTCTTTTGTGCTCGTTTTAGTTTTTGCATTCGTTAATTTTGAAGAAGAATTAACAAAACAGTTAGGATTATCAATTACTATTTCCTCTACCATCTCTTTATCAGTAGCTTGGACAATGAATCTATACTTAAACATATATGTGACAAAAATTAACGTGAAAATTGAGCAAGAAATTAGTGTCAAGGTTCAAAGTCAAATTCAAGCATACATTGATAATAGACATATAGATAATAGCACGACAATTAATCAACTAACGCAGGATGAGACATTTCAAGTTATAAAGCAAGCTAAAAAAAGTTGTGAAGAGTTAGTAAAAGAAATAGACAAGTTATTGTCTCTAGTGGCAATAGAGATTGTTTTCTTCAATGCTTCTGGTAATGATTCAAAAAAAATAAGCAACGATGCCTTAAAAACCATCTATCAAGTATATAAGTTAGGCAGTGATATAATATCCGATACAAAAATGTATCGCATTTTACCACAGGATCGGTATGCAAAAGATGAAATAGAAGATATTGATTTAATACGCTTAATTCATAATATATATCATTCTGTGAACAGTATACTTGATTTAATGAAAAGTGTTATATCAGAATCAGATTTATTAA
>CAZHXV010000406.1:0-1520 GCA_964536455.1 uncultured Aquimonas sp. | reverse complement strand
ACGAGGACATCGTCGAGGAACTGCGCGCCCGCGCCCGCGACGCGCTGCTCAACGAGGCGCTCGCGGTCGAGGAAGAGGCCGACGGCAGCCCGCCCGCGGAAGACCTGCTCGCGCTGGAAGGCATGAGCCAGGAGCTGGCCTACGAACTGGCGCGCCGCGGCGTGGCCACGCGCGAGGATCTGGCCGAGCTGGCGGTGGATGAAATCGCCGACATCGAAGGGCTGGACGCCGATACCGCCGCCGCGTTGATCATGAAAGCGCGCGCACATTGGTTCGAGTGAGCGCCGCCGCGATGGCGACGACGCGATAATTCACGATTTCCCGGCCTGCGCCGGGCCACAAGCAACAGGAAGCAGCATGTCCGAAGTCACAGTACGAACCCTCGCCACGTTGGTCGGAACCCCGGTCGACAAACTGCTGGAGCAGTTGGCCGAGGCCGGCATGAGCTTCAGCGGCCCGGATCAGGTGGTGACGCCGACCGAAAAGATGAAGCTGCTCGGCTTCCTGCGCCGCGCGCACGGCAAATCCGAAGCCGCCTCGGTGGAGGACGCCGCGCCGCGCCAGATCACGCTCAAGCGTCGCAAGCACGAAGAACTCACCGTCGCCGCAGGCAAGAGCAAGACCACGGTGAACGTGGAAGTGCGGCAGAAGCGCACCTACGTCAAGCGCGACGCGGTGGAGAATCCCGCCGACCAGGAGCGTGAGGACGCCGTGCGCAAGCTGGCCGAATCCCAGGCCCGCAACCAGGCCGAAGTGGCCGCGCTCAAGGATGCCGACCAGCATCGCCGCGAGGAAGAAACGCGCCGCCGCGCCGAGCAGGAGGCCACCGAGCGCGCCGCCGCCGAAGCGGCCGCGGCCGAAGCCGAACGCAAGCGGCAGGAAGAGGCGGCCGCCGCGGCTGCCGCGCAAGTGGATGCGGCGGCGGAACTGGAAAACCTTCCGGCGGTGCGGCGCGAAACCGCGCGTCCGGAAGCGCCGCGCAGCCCCCCCCGCGACGATGGCCGCGGCGCGGCGCGTCCTGGCCGTACGGGCCGGGGCGGCGGGCGCGATTCCGACGATGCCGGGCGCTATTCGCGCGGCGAACTGCACCTTTCCGATGCCGGCCAGGCCCGTCGCGGCGCACGCAAGAAGCCCGGTGGCGGCGGCCGGCGCGACATGGGCCGGCAGCAGCCCGGCGCGGGCCAGCACGGCTTCGCCCGCCCGGCGGCGCCCGTCACCAGGGAAATCGCCATCGGCGATTCCATCGTCGTTTCCGAACTGGCGAACAAGCTGGCATTGAAGGGCGGCGAAGTGGTGAAGGCGCTGTTCAAGATGGGCGTGATGGCGACCATCAACCAGACCATCGATCACGACACCGCCGTGCTCGTGACCGAGGAGCTCGGCCACGTCGCGGTGCGCGCTTCGGACAACGACGCCGAATCGGCGCTGGTGGCGCACCTGGAGGAGACCCAGGGCGAGAAGCAGCCGCGCCCGCCGGTGGTCACGATCATGGGCCACGTCGATCACGGCAAGACCTCGCT
>CAZHXV010000405.1:0-1521 GCA_964536455.1 uncultured Aquimonas sp. | reverse complement strand
ACAAGCTCAGCCTGACATTCGTTGCGAAAAAGTACGCCTGACACGACACTAGTATCCGGGGTTCTGATCTTTTGTTGGATCGAGCGCTGTATTGTAATTAAATTCATCGGTAGGTATTGGCCACCAGTATGCAGCGTCCTTTACTTCCGATTCAGAAGCAACTCTACCCGCCTTCACTGCATACTCTGCCAACTTTCCGCAGCGCTTTAAGTCAGTGTAGCGTTTGCCTTCAAATATGGTTTCATAACCACGCTCTTTAAGCAGGAGCTCCATAAATTTGTCGAAGGTATTATAGTCGGCCAGTTTATAATCGGAGCTATGCGCAACAGTAGGCGGTAGTCCATAAGCGCGGCGGTGTACGCTGTTGATCATCTCTATCGCTGTCGCATTAGGTTGCCCCTGGTTGCGGGCGATCGCCTCGGCATAATAGAGCAGTGCATCTGCATATCGATAAACAGGAAAATCGACATTCATTTCAGTTTTGGTTGCACTATAATCTCTAAACTTCAAACAGATCATTCCTGTTCTGGTTAAGCTGTTAAGTGTACCATTGCCCGTTTGTTTGAAAAGGCTGTACTGATAGCGAAAATCATTGGGATCCCAATCTGCGATAAATTTATTTTTCACATAATCTGTATACAGCCCCAATGCGCCCGTATTAAAAACCGGGTTGGGTTGACAAAAATACATCCATGTAAAGCTGGATCCAGCATCCGTGTTATATTTTATATAGAAGATTTCTTCAGACGTGCCGTTTGCCTTATTACTGTAAACGTTGTCGAAATCAGTCGCTTTAGAAAGCTGTACCAGGGAAAACTTGCCTGATTCTACAATTTGGCGCAGGGTTTCTTCAGCCTCATTCCATTTTTTCAGATAAAGACAAGCTTCAGCCTTAAGCAAAAGCGCCGCATATTTTGCAGGACGTCCGTATTCTGCAGGCGTTTCGGGCAGCCAATTGGCAACTTCACTGGTTTCACTGATAATAAATTCCCATATCTCGTCTGCCGGTGTACGGGGCTTATTAAAATCATCCTGGTTATGCTCATTAAAGAAAGGAACCGCACCCCAATATTTTACAAGCGTGGAATAACTAAACGCTCTCAGATAGCGCGTTTCGCCGGTTAGTTTATTGTACTGCTCTGTTGTAAGCGGGCTATCGCCAATTTGTGCCAAGATACCATTGGCAAAGCGAATGGCACGATACAATACGGCCCAGGTATCTTTCACTAACCCGACACCCCCGGTAGTGAGCCCGGTGGCGTATGTTGTACCATAGTTTCCTCTGCCATAGCTATGGTCTGCAAGGCATTCAGGCAAAACGGACAAATAACGTCCAAAGCCCGGATCTCTGCGCAGCTGACCATATATGGAGTTGATGACGCTTTGCACTTCTCCTTCATTAGACATAAAGGTAGCGGCATCTACCTTCTTCGGTGCCTCTTCCAGAAATCCCCACTTGTCGCAGGATGAAAGAATTAAAGTGACAGACAATATCGTAATTATATGAGAAATTCTCAATTT
>CAZHXV010000404.1:0-1529 GCA_964536455.1 uncultured Aquimonas sp. | reverse complement strand
CGGCACGAATTGCAGCACGGCGTCGGGAATGCCGGCCTCGTGCAGCAGTTCCACTGCGGCCGCGCCGATCAGGTTGGTCTGTTCCGCAGGTTTTGCGATCACCGCGTTGCCGGTGGCCAATGCGGCGGCCACCTGGCCCATGAAGATCGCCAGCGGGAAGTTCCACGGGCTGATGCAGACGAACACGCCACGGCCGTGCAGAAAAAGCTGGTTGGATTCGCCGGTCGGGCCGGGCAGGGTTTGCGGCGCGCCGATCAGGCTGCGCGCCTCGTGTGCGTAGTAGCGCAGGAAGTCGATGGCCTCGCGCACTTCGGCCACGGCGTCGGGCAGGGTCTTGCCGGCTTCCTTCACGCACAGCGCGATGAACTTCGGCAGGCGCTGCTGCAAAAGATCGGCGGCGTGTTCGAGCAGCTTGGCGCGCGAGGCGGCGGGCGTGCGATCCCAGTCCGGCTGTGCCGCCACCGCGTTGGCCAGCGCCTTCTCCACGGTGGCCGCATCCGCGCTGCGCCAGGTGCCCACGGTTTCGGAAAGATTGGCCGGGTTGGTGACCGGCTGTTCCGGGGTTTGCGGAACCGCGCCCGGCACTTTCGGCGCGGCGCGCCAGGGGCCGGTTTCGCGCTTGAGCTGCGCGGCGAGCGTGGCGAGTTCTTCATCGTTGGCGAGATTGACGCCCATGGAATTCTTCCTTTCCTCGCCGTACAGGGCGACAGGTTGCGGGATGCGCGGATGCGGCTTGAAATCGAAACCGGAGACGGTGGCCACCGGATCGGCCACCAGGGTTTCCGGCGCGATGGCCGGATCGGTGATGCGGTTGACGAAGCTGGAGTTCGCGCCGTTTTCCAGCAGGCGGCGCACCAGATACGGCAACAGGTCTTCGTGCGAACCCACCGGCGCATAGACGCGGCAGGGCGTATCCAGCGCGTTCGGCGCGATCACTTCGTCGTGCAAGTCCTGGCCCATGCCGTGCAGGCGCTGGAATTCGTATGGGGCAGCCGCGCCGCCGCCGCTTCTGCCCAGCGCCAGCCGCGCGAAGGCGTCGATGGCCGCGACCGTCTGCGCGTTGTGCCCGGCGAACATCGGATACAGCGCATCGGTGGCCGCGAGCATTTTCCGCGCGCAGGCCAGGTAGCTCACGTCGGTGTTCGGCTTGCGCGTGAACACCGGGTAGCCGGCGTGGCCGTTCATCTGCGCGAACTTGATCTCCGCATCCCAGTACGCGCCCTTCACCAGGCGCACCGGCACCCGGCGGCCCACCTTGCGGGCCAGCGCGACGAGGTGATCGAGCACCAGCGGCGCGCGCTTCTGGTAGGCCTGCACCGCCAGGCCGAAGCCCTCCCAGCCGTCGAGGGCGGCGTCGGCATAGACCACTTCGATCAGATCCAGGCTCAGTTCCAGCCGGTCGGCTTCTTCCGCATCCACCGTGCAGCCGATGCCGTAACGCTTCGAGAGCTTGGCCAGCTCCAGCACGCGCGGCGCCAGTTCGCCCTGCACCCGCGCTACGAACGCGCCAAGCGCGCCCGCGTGCTGGC
>CAZHXV010000403.1:0-1535 GCA_964536455.1 uncultured Aquimonas sp. | reverse complement strand
GGGACGGGGGCGATGAATCACGCGTCGTTGACCATCAACGACAGCACTGTTGAGGGCGAGGCCTGTGTGCCGTTCCCGGGGATCACGGTCGCCAAGACGGCTGGTGACGCGCTGCCCGTGGGTGGTGGCCAGTACGAGGTCGTCTACACCATCACGGTGTCCAACAGCGGGGCCGGTGCCGGGGTCTATGACTTGGCTGATGAGTTCTCGTTCGGTGCCGGGATCAGCCTGGTGCCGGGCTCAGCGACGGTGACTGGTGTCGACGAGTTGGGTGATCCGATCGTCACGTCTGGGTCATGGACCGGTGTTGTGCCGGATGTCGAGATCGTGACGGCTCAGCCGATCGCGGGTGCGACGTCGGCGGGGCCGGTGGTGCACACCTACACGGTGACGGTGCGGGTGTCGGCGCCCGCCGACATCGATCCTGCTGCGGCCGATTGTGAGGTCGCCGCGGGTGGTGTGGGCAACACCGCTTCGTTGACGGGTGACTCGGGTGGGCAGTCTGATGAGGCGTGTGTGTCGTTGCCGTCGACGTCGTTCGCCAAGGTGCTCGACAGTGTCGTCGCCAACGGTGATGGCACGTTCACGCTCGTGTATCTGTTGACGGTGGAGCACACCGGCCCGGAGGCCGTTTATGACCTCGCTGACGAGTTCGTGTTCTCCGAAGCGGTCACGCCGGTTGCCGGTTCGGTCGAGGTGTCGGCACCGGTGGGTGTGACGGCGAATGTCGGGTTCGATGGTGTGGCGGACACGACGATCGTGTCTGATCAGGCGATCGCTGATGGTGAGGTGCACGTCTACACGATCACGGTGGATGTCGCGGTTGACGTGTCGTTGGTGACGTTCGAGAACTCGAACTGTGAGCTCGAGACCGGTGAGTCGGGGACGGGGGCGATGAATCAGGCGTCGTTGACGGTCAACGATTCCGACGTTGAGGGCGAGGCGTGCACGCCGTTCCCGGGGATCACGGTGGCGAAGACCGCTGGTGACGCGCTGCCGGTTGGTGACGGCGTCTATGAGGTGGTGTACACGATCACGGTGACGAACTCGGGTGCCGGTGCCGGTGTGTATGGCTTGGCTGACGAGTTCTCGTTCGGCGCCGGGATCATCTTGGTGCCAGGTTCGCAATCAGTGGCGGGCGTGGATGAGGACGATGTCCCGATCACGACGTCGGGGTCGTGGACTGGTGTTGCTCCCGACGTCGAGATCGTTGCCGATCAGCCGATCGCCGGGGCGACGTCGGCGGGGCCGGTGGTGCACGTCTACACGGTGACGGTGCGGGTGTCGGCGCCGGCCGACATCGATCCTGCTGCGGCCGATTGTGAGGTCGCCGCGGGTGGTGTGGGCAACACCGCGACGCTCACTGGTGATAGTGGTGAGCAGTCTGATGAGGCGTGTGCGTCGTTGCCGTCGACGTCGTTCGCCAAGGTGCTCGACAGTGTCACGGCCAATGGTGACGGCACGTTCACGCTCGTGTACTTGTTGACGGCGGAGCATTCGGGGCCGGACGCCACCTATGACGTGGTCGACGAGTT
>CAZHXV010000402.1:0-1541 GCA_964536455.1 uncultured Aquimonas sp. | reverse complement strand
CCGGCGAACGCGTCGCCGCACTGCAGGCAGCCAACGGCGGCCGACCGCTGCGCCCCGGCGACCTCATCGCGATCCCCGGCCGGGTGGCGTGATGGTCGTGTTGCTCGTCGGGGCGGTGTTGTCGTCAGGCGTGCTCGGCGCGCTGGCCACCGGCTGGATGCAGCACCGCAAGACCCGCGCTGAGACCGGCAGCATCGTCGTCAAGTCGGCGGAGACGGTCGTGGCGATGCAGAGCACACAGATCAAGTCGCTGTCCGACCAGGTGCAGTCGATCGCCGCGCGGCTCACCGTGGTCGAGGGCGAGCTGTCGCGTGAGCGCCGCGAGACCCAACGGCTGCGCCGCTGGATCGGGCTACTCCTCGACCAGATCCGCACGCTCGGCGTCGAACCCGTCGCCGAACCCGCCGAATAGGAGGCCCGATGAAGGTCACGGACAATCGCACGATCACCGTCGAGATCGACGGTGTCGAACACTCGATGACGCTCGCCGACGTGCAGCGGCTCTACGACGCGCTCGCCACGGTCACCGGCGTCATGCGTCACGGCGGAACCGCCCGCCCGTACTACGAGCCGCCGTGGCGGTACCCGCTCGGCGGTGGCCGCATCACGTTCAACACGACCACCGAGGCGGCCGTACGGCACCTCTCGCCCGCCGGCGGAGGCGCGCGATGACCGTCGAGCAGGACACGTTGCCGCCGTGGCTGCGTACCCGCATCTACGCGTTGTCGACGTCGCTCCCGCCGCTGCTCGCCGCCTACGGCCTCCTCAACGACCAGCAGGCGGCGTTGTGGGCCGCGCTCGCCGTGGCGCTGGTCGGCAACGGCACGGCGGTCGCCTACCGGCCGACGAAGGGCTGACCCGTGGCCGCCAAGCCGTCGGCTCTCGCCACGCTCGCCGCCGCCCCGCCATCCAACCGCGGTGGCCGCCCGCTCGCCGCCGACAGCTACCCCGACGACGTGCGCGCCGCGATGGTCGCCGCCCGTCAGGCCGGCGCGTCGTTCGCGCAGATCGCCGACGCGCTCGCCGCTGACGGTTACCCGCTGTGCAGCGGCGCCGTACGCAACTGGCTCCACCGGCAGGGCGTCCGGTGAGCAACCTCGCGGCGCTCGCCGAACCGCCGGCACCGCCGCGGACGCTCGTCATCGACATCGAGACGACCCCGGCGCTGGTGTGGCGGTTCGGCCCGTACTACGCGCCGCGGTCGACGTCGCTCGAACAGGTCAAGGAACACGGCTCGATGTTGTCGTTCGCGGCCCGCTGGGTTGGTGAACGCACGATGCACTTCCACGCGGCGTGGGACGACGCCGACGTGATGCGCCAGGCGGTGTACGACTTGCTGTGTGAGGCCGAGGCGGTCGTCGGCTACAACTCGGCGAGGTTCGACTTGCCGAAGATCGAGGGCGAACTGGCGACGCACGGGTTCCCGCCGACACCGCCGACGATCTCGGTTGATCTGTTGCGCACGGTGCGGCGCCGGTTCGGGTTCGACTCCAACAAGCTCGACCACGCGCTCGATCGATGCGTCGTCGGTGAGGTCGAGC
>CAZHXV010000401.1:0-1544 GCA_964536455.1 uncultured Aquimonas sp. | reverse complement strand
GCGGCTCCATGCGCTGCGCAAGTTCGTGGCCCGCAACCGCGTCGGCGTCGCCGCAATGGCCTTGGCACTGGCCGCCATCCTCGGCGGCCTCATCGCCACTTCCTGGGCTCTGCACCGCGCCACCCAGGCCGCCGAACGCGCGCGCGTCACCAGCGAATTCCTCGCGGGGCTTCTGACCAGCGTGGATCCCGCCCTCAGCGCCGATCTGGACAAGACCCTTCTGCGCAAGGTGCTGGACGAGGCCTCCGTCCGCGTGGCGAAGGAGCTGGCGGATCAGCCGGAGGCGCGAGCGGAAGTGGAGCTGACGATCTCCCAAAGCTATTTCAATCTCGGCGACATCAGGCGCGCCACCGAACATCTGGAATCGGCGCTGAAAGTTTCCCAGGCGCAAATCGGCCGCTATAGCATCCAGTCGCTAAAGGTGATGCAGGAGTTGGGCAATGCGCTGACGCTGCAAGGCCAGTTCGACCGTGCCGAATCGTTGTTGCGCGAAGCTCTGCCGCATGCGGAAAAGCTGCATGGCGGGAATGAATTGATCGCATCCCGGACGAAATCCCGGCTGGGCTGGTTGCTGCGGGAACGCGGCCGCCCGCAGGAAGCGCTGCCACTGTTGCAGGACGCCTACGAAACCTTCTCGAAGATCGTCCCGCCCCTGCACCCGCGCGCCATCGACGCAGGCCAGTACTACGCCATCGTGCTGGCCGACCTGGGCCGGCTCGACGAGGCCATCGCATTGATGAAGGATCTCGTTTCCCGCCGCACCGAGATTCTCGGTGCCGACCATCCGCAGACGATGGCGCTGCGCAACAGCCTGGCCGATTTCTACTCTGCCAGCGAAGACTATGCCGCTGCCGAGCAGGAGCTGCGGGCGCTGATCGCATCGGTCGAACACCAACCCAGCGTCGGGGCCATGATGCTGCCGATCCTGCACGTCAACCTCGGCGGCGTGCTGCACTCCCAGAAAACCCCGGAAAAGCTGGCCGAGGCCGGCGTCCACTTCAAGCTGGCGGTGGATGCGCAAGTCGCCAGATTCGGCCCGGAAAAGCCGAATTCCATCCGTATCCGCCACTATTACGCCACATGGCTTCTGGACGATGGACAGACTGCCCCCGCCTACGAGGAACTGCGCGACCTGCTGGATACCTGTCTGCGCGTTTACGACGAAAAATTCCAGCCGGTTTCCGGCATCTACCTGAACCTTGCGCAAGCCGAACTGGCGCTCGGCCGTCTGGACGACGCCCGCGCCCACGCCGAACGCACCATCGCGCTGCGGCGCGAGGCTTACGGCGAAGACGAGGCGCAACTGAAGGAAGCACGCGAGCTTCTTGGGAAGATCGACGCCGCGCAAGCCGCCATGCAGTAACCGTTCGAATCGGACGTATCATCGCGTGCCGACGATGGCTTCGCGATAGGCGCGCAATGCCCGACACCAAGAGGCTGGCATGCTGAATCAAGGCGACTGGAAACGGCTGGAAGACCTGTTCCACCTGGCCTGCATGCGCACGAACGCTTCGCGCTGCCCCGGCGGCTGTTCGCAGGCCAGG
>CAZHXV010000400.1:0-1551 GCA_964536455.1 uncultured Aquimonas sp. | reverse complement strand
ATGAAAACCGCTCCGCCGTGTTCCGCATTCCGCTGGACGACCGCACGCCCACCGCACTCAAGACGCGGGGTATGCCCATCGACCAGCTTTCCTTCCTGCACGATGGCGAGGGCCATCTCAACGTCCTCGTCGGCTCGGTCGGCGCGGGCGAAGGCATGTGGGGCGATGAAGCCAGCGCCGGCGATCTGGCGCTGCTGCGCGTGCCGCTGGACAGCTTCGGCGATGGCCGCGATGCCGCGCCGGCTTCCGCCTATCGCCGCCTGCCCGGTCAGGCCGACGGCGCCATGCAGAACCGTTACGTGGGTGGCTGGCTGCTGTACGGCAGCGCGCCGCATCGCTGGGCCAGGCCGAGCAAGGGCGAAAACAAGGGCACCACGGCCTTCGCGCTGCGTTTCGCCGAGTTCCAGCCGGTGCAGGCGCTGGCGCTGGGCCACGGCAGC
The DNA here is from genome assembly GCA_964536455.1 of uncultured Aquimonas sp. Lineage (GTDB taxonomy): Bacteria > Pseudomonadota > Gammaproteobacteria > Xanthomonadales > Xanthomonadaceae > Denitratimonas. The sequence continues at coordinate 1,111 of CAZHXV010000400.1, read as the reverse complement.
GAGCGCATCGAGGCGATAGGCGGCGATGCCATCATCGTGGGCAGCGCGGGTGCGGATCTGCACTTCACCAGCGTGCGCCTGGGCCAGCGCGATGCCGACACCGGCAGCGTGTACGTACAGCCGCAGGCCGCGCAGGGCGAGAGCCGCACGCACGGGTTCTTCTACCGCAACGAGTCGGCGGAGCAGGGCATCGTCGGCCTGCCCGTGGTCGGACAGCGCCGCGGCAACACCATGCAGCGCTATCTGGACGAATCCGCCTCGGTGCTGTACCTGCGCAACCGCGAACGGGCGTTGTCGCCGATGGGCGAACTCGCCGCCGATCCCGATACGGCGGTCAACGACCACTGCCGCGCCAGTTGCGCGGACTGGTACGGCAACGCCCGGCCCATTTTCATCGGCGAGCGCGTGTTCGCGCTGATGGGCTACGAACTGGTCGAGGGCCGTGTCGAGAAGGAACGCATCGTCGAGCGCCGGCGCGCCAGCTTCGCGCCGACCGTGGCCATTGCCCAATAAGAACCTGCTATGTAGCTTGCTCCGCTCCAGCCCATGAGCCGGGCAAGCCCGGCTCTACGGTTTCGGGAAGAACCGACAGGCGCGGCTATGCCGCGCTCGCGCCGCGCCGCTCCTCCCGCAATCGCCGCGCGGCCGCCACCATCGCGGTCAGCGCGGCGCGGGTTTCCGGCCAGCCGCGCGTCTTCAGGCCGCAGTCCGGATTGACCCAGAGCTGCCACGGTTCCAGCACCGCCAGCGCACGGTGCAGCAGGTCGAGCATCTCGGCCGCGTCCGGCACGCGCGGGGAATGGATGTCGTAGACGCCCGGGCCGATCGCGTTCGGATAGCGGAACTTCGCGAACGCATCCAGCAGCTCCATCCGCGAACGGCTGGTCTCGATCGAGATCACGTCGGCATCCAGCGCGGCGACCGCGTCGATGATGTCGTTGAACTCGGAGTAGCACATGTGCGTATGGATCTGTGTCGCATCGGCGACGCTGCCAGCCGTTAGACGGAAGGCTTCGACCGCCCAGGCCAGATACGTGGCTTGCTCAGCGCGGCGCAACGGCAGGCCCTCGCGCAGCGCCGGTTCGTCGATCTGGATGGCGCGGATGCCGAT
>CAZHXV010000399.1:1114-1605 GCA_964536455.1 uncultured Aquimonas sp. | reverse complement strand
TTCAAGATTATTTGCTTGTAGATAAGATTGTGCGTTCAGGAATGTTGCAGGCAAGACAATGCCCACAAAGAAAAAAATCAACTTTTTCATTTGCAATTTAGTTTGGTTGAGAAATTTTATAACTAACATAAATCATTTGCCTTCTATTTTAGTTTATGATTTTGAACTGACTTAGCTATGCCTGGTCAGGTACCGGGGCATTTCTTTCCGGGGCGGTCAAAAGAAGGTACAATCTGGAATAAATAGAGGCTTCATCTATCTTTCATTTCCATAACTTTTTTGTATGTCAGCTTCTCACAGAAAGCGGGCAAATTTCAACGAAAATAATGTCTGCCAACTCATGTTCAATCCGGCTCTGATCATAGAAATTTGACGTCTTAGTGTGCAAAATAAAGCCGTTCGCTGTTCAGGCAACTCCCCTCGAAAACATTTGGATGGTGGATTTTCATATCTTTTATTCATATAATTTCCGCAGTGAAAAAGTTTTCGTA
>CAZHXV010000399.1:0-1104 GCA_964536455.1 uncultured Aquimonas sp. | reverse complement strand
TGGTTATGGTGTAACTATTATTTTCCTATCTTCTACCCTGAAGTTCACATCGTTCAGCTCCAGTACCCGCAGCGCGCTTTTTAGCCCGAGGTCTCTGGGCATACCGCCCTGGAATTTTCTTTCGGGGAGCTTTCCTTCGTAGGCTACTTCAATGTCGTACCATCTTTCCAGTTGCCGCATTACGTCTTCTATACCGGCGCCGGAAAAACGGAACAAGCCATCTTTCCAGGCGACGACCTGCTCAACATCTGCATTGTCAGTTACCCGGAGCGGTTGGTAAGGAGGCCGGTCAGAAGACACGACCTGTGATGAGGACAGGGCAACGGTGAGGAGCGCCGCCTGCTGACCGGGTTTGAGCATGGCTGACCGGGCCGCTCCGGGTGCTTCCGGCAGGGCGGTCACTTTCACACTGCCTTCCAGCAAAGTCGTTCTTATTTCTTTTTCATCGTCATACGCTTTGATGTTGAACTGCGTGCCCAGCACCTCCACTTCCTGGTTGTGGCTTTTTACTATGAACGGGATGCGGCGGGTATTTTTTCCGGGCGACCGCCCAGCGGAAGCGGGCGAGGCGTTTACTTCAAAATAAGCTTCCCCGGTCAGCTCTACGTGTCGTTCATTGCCGGTGAACCTTGCCGGGTATTTTATCGAGCTGGCTACATTCACCCATACCCTGCTGCCATCGGGAAGTACAAGCGATACGATCCGGCTGCCTCTTGGCACGGTAAGGGTGTTGTACATAACGGGGGCGGCGGTGTTACCGGGGTTTTCGTCGAGGTAGCTGATCTCTCCGTTGGCGGATCTTAGTATCCGCGTATTTCCCTGTATGGCCAATGCCCCGGCCCCGGCGCTGTCCAGCATGATCACCGAGCCGTCTGCGAGTGTTAAGACCGCGTTGTCGGTTGATGGAGCCGGGATGTCGGCTTCGGGAGTTAGTGCCGTACCGGGAGTTATTTTAACATCAGGGGAGTAGTTTTTATACATACTCACGCCAACGTATAGTAAAAATATGGCGGCTGTGGCATAGAAGGAATATAATATTCGTTTACGTGCCGGGTTATTTGTGGGAATAGCGCGTAGGTCGTTCCGGGGTGTACTGTCCGGTTT
>CAZHXV010000398.1:333-1670 GCA_964536455.1 uncultured Aquimonas sp. | reverse complement strand
GCGGCAGACCCTCGCCAACCGCCCCGGCAACCTGCCTTCCGTCACCGGCGCACGTGGCCTTCGCGTGCTTGGGGCGATCCATCCGGCCCATTGATCCGACCCACATTCGGGAACCTCGAAAAACTGCCTTCATTCCCGCGAAAGCAGGACAAAGCCCCTCTCCCCAACCCTCAGGCGCTAGCCGCGTCCTCGATCCGCAAAAGGGAAAGGGAAAAGCGAACGCGGCTGATTCGTAGAGGGGGGCTTGCCCTCTGCTTTCGACGCCAAGAGCAGCGGGGCAAGCCCCACTCTACGAAAGTTGGCTCCACGCCTGCGGCGCTTGAGCCTATGTAGCGCTTCTGGGCCGGATCGATCCCCCATCTATCGCACCGCGTCATGCCCTGCTTGATCCATGTCAGTGCGTGGCAGGGTTCGCGCAGCGCATAGTCGCCCCCGCCATCAACGCGGGAGCGGTAAACGTGGATACGACGAGAAAACTGTGGATCGGGCTGGCGGCGCTGCTGGCCGCCGGGTTCGGGGTGCTGTTGTGGATGGGCGGGGAGATTCATCGCCAGGCGCCGCCGATGCCGGAGCAGGTGGTGAGCGCGGATGGATCGGTGCTGTACACGCGCGCCGACATCGAACGTGGCCGCCAGGTGTGGCAGAGCGTCGGCGGCCAGCAGTTGGGGTCGATCTGGGGCCACGGCGCGCTGGTGGCGCCGGATTGGTCCGCGGATTGGCTGCACCGCGAGGCGGTGGCGATGCTGGAACTGCACGCACGCGCCGAGCACGGCGTTGGCTTCGACATGCTCGATGCGGGCAGACAGGCTGCGGTGAAGGCGCAGGTACAGCCGGAACTGCGCACCAACACCTTCGATGCCGCACGCAAGACGATCGCCGTCTCCACCTTGCGCGCGCAAGCGATGGACGCGGTGGCCGCGCACTACATCAGCCTGTTCGGCAACGACCCGGCCACGGCGGAGCTGCGCGAATCCTATGCGATGCGCAACAACACCGTGCCAGAACTGGATCACCGCCGCGCGCTGACCGGGTTCTTCTGGTGGACGAGCTGGGCCGCCGCTGCGGAACGCCCCGGCCAGCCGATGAGCTACACGCAAAACTGGCCGTACGAACCGCTGGCGGGCAATGCGCCCACGTCCAGCAGCTTCCTGTGGACGGTCTTCAGCATCCTTTTCATGATCGCGGGCATCGCGCTGCGCCGCAAGTTCCCGCATCACTACCACTACTTCAGCAACCGCGAATTCAGCTATGCGGGCAAAACGATCCGGGGCCACAACGACCTGATCGGCCGGGTGGCCGGCGTGGACGGGCTGAAGACCGGCTACATCAGGGCGTCG
>CAZHXV010000398.1:0-323 GCA_964536455.1 uncultured Aquimonas sp. | reverse complement strand
AGCACCACCCAGAAATACTTGGCCGTGGCACGGCAAGGAAGCCCCGGTCACGCCGCCGGCGCGCGATCCGCTGCTCGGCCTCGTGCCCACGCCTTCGATGCGCGCCACGGCCAAGTATTTCTGGGTGGTGCTGGCGCTGTTCCTGGTGCAGATCCTGCTCGGCGCGACCACGGCGCATTATCAGGTCGAAGGCCAGGTGCTGTATGGCGTCGAACTTTCCGAGGTGCTGCCCTATGCACTGACGCGCAGTTGGCACACCCAGCTTGCGGTGCTGTGGATCGCCACCGCCTGGCTCGCCACCGGGCTGTACATCGCGCCGGCCA
>CAZHXV010000397.1:0-1677 GCA_964536455.1 uncultured Aquimonas sp. | reverse complement strand
ATCGCGGCCACCTATTACTGGTGGCCGAAGTGGTCTGGCCGGATGATCAACGAGGCCTACGGCAAGTTCCATTTCTGGTGGAGCATGGTGTTCGTGAACCTGCTGTTCTTCCCGCAGCACTTCCTTGGCCTTGCGGGAATGCCGCGCCGCATCCCGGATTACAACGTCGCCTTCGCGGACTGGAACCTCGTCAGTTCGATCGGCGCCTTCGGCATGTTGCTGTCGCCCTTCATCATGCTGTTCGTGCTGTGGCATTCGCTCAAGCGCGGCGAGAAGGCGGCGGCGCGCGCCTGGGAAGGCGCCAAGGGCCTGGAATGGACACTGCCCTCGCCGCCGCCCGCACACACCTTCACCCGTCCGCCGCAGATCCGCCCCGGCGATCTGGCGCACGAAGACGTGGCGCATTGATGGCCTATCGATGAACAGGGCCAGGCGATCGCGCCTGCCCGCGCCGGAACCGACGTGAACCCGCCCGCCTCGCCCGAAACCATGGATGCCGCCCACCGTCGCCGCGCAGTGCGGCGCACGGCGCTGTTCGTCGGCCTGATGGCGCTGGCGGTGTACGTCGGTTTCACCCTCATGACGGTGCTGGAACGATGAGCGAACCCGTCGCCGCCGATCGCATCGTGCGTCGCGCGCTGATCGTCGCAGGCGCGGCCTTCCTGTTCTGCTTCTCGCTGGTGCCGCTGTACCGCATTGCCTGCGAACAGTTGTTCGGCACCAAGCTGGGCGGGGCGGCGTCGGAAGCCAGCGCCGCCACGCTGGACGCCTCCCGTACCGTGGTGGTGGAGTTCGACGCCAGCGTCAATTCCGGCCTGCCGTGGAGGTTCCATCCGGCGCAGACGCAGATGCGCGTGCATCCGGGGCAGGCGGTGGATGCGCTGTACATGGCCCGCAACGACGGCCCGGTGGCCATCGTCGGCCAGGCCGTGCCCTCGGTTGCGCCCAGCAGCGCCTCGGCGTACTTCAACAAGACCGAATGCTTCTGCTTCACCGAGCAGAAGCTCGAACCGGGCGAGGAGCGCCCGATGCCGGTGCGCTTCATCGTCGATCCGGAATTGCCCGTCGAAGTGACGCGCCTGACGCTCTCCTATACTTTCTACAAGAACGATCTGGCCACGCAGCGCCTCGCCGCCGGCCATCCCGCAGCCCCCTGATTCAAGCATCCGACGAATAGCCCAGGAAGACGACGCCATGGCACACAGCACCCATCACGACGCCGATGTCTATTTCGTTCCGTCGTACAGCCCCTGGCCCATCGTGGGTTCGGTCGGCCTGTTCACCACGGTGATCGGCGTCGCCAACTGGTTCAACGGCCACCTCTGGGGCAAGCCCCTCTTCTTCGCGGGCCTGGCGGTCATGCTGTTCATGCTGTTCGGCTGGTTCGGCAGCGTCATCAAGGAATCGGTTTCCGGCAGCTACAACAAGCAAGTGGACACCAGCTTCCGCATGGGGATGATCTGGTTCATCTTCTCCGAGGTGATGTTCTTTGCGGCCTTCTTCGGCGCGCTGTTCTACGCCCGCAGCCTTTCGGTGCCGTGGATCGGCGGCGGCGGCCACGGCGTGATGACGCACAGCCTGCTGTGGAGCGGCTACGACGCCGTCTGGCCGACCAACGGCCCGAGCAACGTGGGCGGCGCGTTCGAGCTGGTGTCGGCCTGGGGCCTGCCGCTGATC
>CAZHXV010000396.1:449-1687 GCA_964536455.1 uncultured Aquimonas sp. | reverse complement strand
GCCCAGCGACGCCCAGGCGACCATCGGCACGCTCGGGGCCGACTGGCTCAAGACTCACGAGGCAGCGGTGAAGCCCTCGACGTTCCATAGCAGCGAGAGCGCGTGGCGCATCCACGTCGAGCCGAAATGGGGCACGCGCAAAGTTGGGTCGCTCCGGCACACCGAGATAGCCGGATGGGTCGCCGAGCTGGCAGCCGACAAGTCGGCGACCACCGTCAAGCGCGCCCACGGCGTGCTCGCGTCGATCCTCGACGGCGCGGTGCGCGACCGGCGCATCCAGTCGAACCCGGCGCGCGAGGTCAAGACGCCCAAGAAGACGAAGAAATCGAAGCCGTACCTCACGCACCGCCAGGCCGAGCGGCTGGCGAAGGCATCACGCTATCCCGACCTGGTGCTCTTCCTCGCCTACACCGGGCTGCGCTGGGGCGAGGCGACCGGGCTCAGGGTGAAGCACCTCGACGCCAAGCGCCGCCGCGTATCGGTGGAGGAGAACGCCGTCATCGTGAACGGCCACGTTCAGGTCGGCACGCCGAAGACCCACGAGCGCCGCACCGTGCCGTATCCCGAGTTCTTAGACGATGCCATCGCACGGGCGAGCAAGGACAAGGGGCCGGAGGCGATCCTCTGGGAAGCGGAGGCGGGCGGCTACCTCCGACCAGGCAATGCCAAATCAGGGTGGTTCGAGGGAGCCGTCAAGCGCGTGCGCGCCGAGGATCAGGAGGCCGCCGCCGAGGCGAAGAAGAACAAGAAGCCCGAGCCGCCGGTCATGCCCCGCGTGACTCCCCACGACCTCCGCCACACCGCCGCATCGCTCGCGATCAGCGCCGGGGCCAACGTCAAGGCGGTGCAGCGGATGCTCGGCCACGCATCGGCGGCGATGACGCTCGACACCTACGCCGACCTGTTCGACGACGACCTCGACGACGTGGCCACCGCGCTCGACCAGCAGCGCCGGAAGGCGCTCGGCGGCGACTGAATCCGACTACATTCCGACTACAGACTTATCGGGAGCACTTGCGAATCACCGTAGCTATCGGGAGCAACTGTGGCGGAATCATGCGGATGTCAGGGGTCAGCTCCGGGGCTTCCGGGGCGCGATAGGGTTTCAAATCCCACCGTCACCGCCATATGAAACCCCCGTAGAACCCTTGAAAACATTGGGAGCGCGGGGGTTTCGTCGTTTCCACGGAACGCGGTCCACCCACGTTGTGGCCACACTTTCAGCGACTCCGCTGTTA
>CAZHXV010000396.1:0-439 GCA_964536455.1 uncultured Aquimonas sp. | reverse complement strand
GTTACCATCGGCTCCTTGCCACTCGCGGGCGGGTGTGCTTGGGTGAAATTGTGCGGATTCCGTGAGGAGGGCGCCCATGTCCCCGGAGGTGATCGTCGGCGCTATCGTGCTGATCGCCGCCTTCTTGCTGCCAGGTCTGCTGCTCCGCGGGTTGTTCTCGATACTGCGACGGCGCCCTCGGCGTAAGCGGGATGCGAGTCTCGCAGCCCAGTGGGAGGGACTCGTTCGTCGCGAGGGCGAGCAAGGCTTTCACATCGCTTACATCGACAACGCCTATCAGCACGCGAGAAACGGCACGAAGGCGATAATCACGTGGCGGGCGACGGGCCGGCAGCAGGACACGTGGTTCGCGGGGCGTCATGTCGAGAGCGGAGATTACCTGCTGATCAGCGGCGCCAGCGGATACGGGCCGCACAACCATAACCCGAACGTGCTTTAT
>CAZHXV010000395.1:0-1690 GCA_964536455.1 uncultured Aquimonas sp. | reverse complement strand
TCCAGCACGGGGAGGTGTATGTCACCGACGACGGCGCCGAGACCGATCTCGATCTCGGCCACTACGAACGCTTCGTCCGCACCCGCATGACGCGGCGCAATTCGGTCACCACCGGCCGCATCTACGACAACGTGATCCGCAAGGAGCGCCGTGGCGATTACCTCGGCGGCACGGTGCAGGTGATCCCGCACATCACGGACGAAATCAAGCGTTGCATCGATGCGGCCACATCCGGTTTCGACGTGGCGCTGGTGGAGATCGGCGGCACCGTGGGCGACATCGAATCCCTGCCGTTCCTGGAGGCGATCCGCCAGTTGCGCATCGAGCGCGGTGCGGAAAAAGTGCTGTTCATGCATTTGACGCTGGTGCCTTACATCGCCGCCGCCGGGGAACTGAAAACCAAACCCACCCAGCATTCGGTGAAGGAACTGCGCTCCATCGGCATCCAGCCGGACGTGCTGTTGTGCCGCAGCGAACAGCCGCTGCCGGAAGGCGAACGCCGCAAGATCGCGCTGTTTACCAATGTCGCCCCCGAGGCGGTGATCAATGTCATCGACCAGGCCAACATTTACCGCGTTCCGCTGTGGCTGCACGAGCAGGGCCTGGATGGCATCGTCGTTGACAAGCTGAAGCTGGCGAATGCCAGGCCCGCCGATCTTTCCGAGTGGAACGCCGTGGTCGATGCGCTGGAGCACCCGGCGGACGAAGTGCGGATCGCGGTGGTCGGCAAGTACATCGACCACCGCGACGCCTACAAATCCCTGGCCGCAGCCCTGCGCCACGGCGGCCTGGCGCGCCGGACGCGCGTAGTGCTGGATTGGATCGAAGCCGCGCAGCTTGAAACCGACGGCCTGGCGCAACTGGAAGGCGTGGACGGCATCCTGGTGCCCGGTGGCTTCGGCGATCGTGGCTTCGAAGGCAAGATCCTCGCCGCGCGTCGCGCGCGCGAATGCGGCATTCCGTACTTCGGCATCTGCTACGGAATGCAGGCCGCCGTGGTCGAATTCGCCCGCCACGTCGCGGGCCTGGATGGCGCGAACAGCACCGAGAACGATCGCCAGTGCCCGCATCCGGTGATCGGCCTCATCACCGAATGGCGCACCTCCAGCGGCACGGTGGAGCAGCGCAGCGAGCAATCGGATCTGGGCGGCACCATGCGCCTGGGCGCGCAGGAATGCCGCCTCAAGTTCGGCTCCCGCGTGCGTGCCATCTACGGCGCGGAAGTCGTCACCGAGCGCCACCGCCACCGCTACGAGTTCAACAACCACTACCGCAACGCGCTGAAGGAAGCCGGGCTGTCGTTCTCCGGGAAATCCATGGACGATCTTTTGGTGGAAGTGGTCGAGATTCCCGAGCACCCGTGGTTCGTGGCCTGCCAGTTCCATCCCGAATTCCTCTCCACGCCGCGCGATCCGCACCCGCTGTTCGCCAGCTTCATCGAAGCCGCACGCGTGCGCCGCCACGGCGCGGCTTCGGACACCACCACCGAACCCAAGGAAGCGATGGCATGAACCTGTGCGGTTTCACGGTTGGCCTGGACCAACCCTTCTTCCTGATCGCCGGCCCCTGCGTGATCGAATCGCGGCAGTTGCAGCTCGATACCGCCGGCACGCTCAAGGAAATCACGCAACGGCTTGGCATTCCCTTCATCTTCAAGTCCAGCTTCGACAAGGCCAACCGCACCTCCGGC
>CAZHXV010000394.1:613-1697 GCA_964536455.1 uncultured Aquimonas sp. | reverse complement strand
AACTGGCTGCGCCCGGACAACCTGCCCGAAGGCGTGAAGTGCAGTGTGCTGGTGATGCAGATCGCCGGCGGCCAGGTCACTGGCGTCGATTTTTCCCGCTGCCCCTACGACGAACTGGGCCGGCGTTCCGTTGAGGCCGCGCTCATGCGCGAACCATTACCGTATCGCGGCTACGAAAGCGTGTTCAACCGCACACTGTCCATTCCCTTCTGCTATCCCGACGACCACAGGGCCTGCCAAAGATGATCCGCCACAAGATCGCAAATCGCTTTTTGCTGCTGCTGTGCTCGCTCCTGGTCAGCCCGTTGTTGTTCGCGCAGGCGCTGGAACTGAACACCATCAAGGGCAGCGCCTCGGCCCTGCCGATCGCGGTGATTCCGTTCGAATACCTGGGCACCGTCACCGCACCCGATACCGACCTGGCCGCCGTGGTGCGCGCCGATCTCAACCGCTCCGGTTCGTTCCGCACGCTGGGCGATCAGGACATGGTCGAACGCCCGCTGCGCCAGTCGGACGTGAATTACGGTACCTGGCGCCTTTTGAAGCAGGATTTCCTGCTCGTGGGCCGCATCCTCGACGACCAGGCCGGCGGCTACCGCACCGAGTTCGAACTGTTCGACGTGGCCAGGCAGGAGCGCCTGCTCGGGCTGGCACTGAACGGACGTCCCGGCAACATGCGCGACATCGCGCACCAGGTGGCCGACATCGTCTATGAGAAGATCCTCGGCGTGCGCGGCGCGTTCTGGACGCGCATCGCCTACGTCACCGCCGCCGGTGCAGGCCGCGACACCCAGTACGCGCTGATGGTGGCCGATGCCGACGGCTACAATCCGCAAACCGTGGTGCGTTCGCGCGAGCCTCTGTTGTCGCCGGCCTGGAGTCCGGATGGTCGGAAACTGGCTTACGTCAGCTTCGAGCGCGGCAACTCCTCGATCTACATCCAGGAAATCGCGACCGGTGCGCGCGAGGTCGTGGCCAGCTTCAAGGGCATCAACGGCGCGCCGGCGTTCTCGCCGGATGGTACGCGCCTGGCACTGACGCTCTCGCGTACCGGCAACCCGGAAATCTACGTCATGGATCTGGC
>CAZHXV010000394.1:0-603 GCA_964536455.1 uncultured Aquimonas sp. | reverse complement strand
CGCCGACTCTCCCAGATCACAACCCATTGGGGCATCGATACCGAGCCGGTCTGGTCGCCGGATGGGAATGGGCTGTATTTCACGTCCGATCGCGGCGGAAAGCCGCAGATCTACGAAGTTTCCGCAACGGGTGGGGAAGCGCGCAGGGCCACCTTCCAGGGCCAGTACAACGCCCGCGCCTCGGTCGATCCGAAAGGCCGCATCGCGATGGCGCAAGGCAGCGGAAACGTGTATCGTATTGCGGTTCTGGATCGCAGTATCGGAAGCGGAGAAAGCCGGCTCATTTCGCCCGGCAATCTCGACGAGTCCCCGAGTTTTGCACCCAACGGAAGCATGATTCTCTACGCCGCGCGCGAAGATGGGCGCGGCGTGTTGTACGCGGTATCGGCCGATGCGCGGGTTCGCCAGCGGCTGGTGCTGGCCGATGGCGATGTCAGGGAGCCCGCCTGGTCGCCGTTCAGGCAGCGGTAAACCACCTGGGCAAATTTTGTTAAAGAATTGTTATAACCACCGATCCAACCCAAGGACAACCCCGATGAACGCCGCTTACCGTGTCGCCCTCGTTTCCGTACTCGTGCTCTCCGCTGCCGCCTGCACCAAGAA
>CAZHXV010000393.1:0-1700 GCA_964536455.1 uncultured Aquimonas sp. | reverse complement strand
GGATTCATCAGGGTGTGGCGCAGCAGGGTCAGGCGGCCTTCGCCGCCTTCCGTGTCCAGCGTGTCCGGGTCGATATCCAGTTCGCCCAGGATGCGCGCCATGTCCGCTTCGCCCACCAGCTCGCGCCGCAGCGTGGTGCTGGAGGCGAAGAACTGTTTGACCTGCACCGGCTGGCTACTGTCGCAGCGCAGCTTGCCCAGCAGCATCCGGGTGAAGCTGTCGGCCCGGCCTAGGTGGCGGTTGCCGCAGGGGTTGAGTGCCAGGCACACCAGGTTGCTGTCCGGCGGGAAGGGCAGGCAGACATGCAGCGCGCCTTCCATCTCACGGGCGAAGCGCCTCGCGCACTCGCGGAAGGCCTCGGCCGCCAGCACCGTATGTCGCGGGATCAGGCCGAAGTTGGCGTGATCCAGCGGCAGCACCTTGTGCACCACGTAAACCGCCGCTGCCGCCGCGCCGGACTTGGAACCTTCCGGGATGAACTGGCCGATGCGGCGGTAGCGCGACCGGTAATTGTCCGCGTCGCTTTCGTCGAACACGTAATCGGCGCGCTCGGAGAGCAGCGTCATCGCGCGGTGGTCGCGGCAGACGAAGGCACCTGCGCCATAAGGCAGGTAGCCGAGCTTGTGCGGATCGACCGTGACCGAATCCACCCGGCCCAGCGCCGCGAACGCGGCATGCACTTCCGGCTGCGGGAAATCACGGAACTCCCGGCGCACCTCGTGCAGCGCACGCAGGCTGCCATCGGGATGGCGGAACAGCGTGCCCAGATACCCGCCCCAGGCGGCATCCACGTGCACGGAAAAACCCAGCCCGCGCAGGCCGGCCAGATCGCGCAGCCGCACCACTTTATCCACCGGATCCATCGTGCCGTACTCGGTGCTGCCCAGCACCGCCACCGCCATCAGCACCGGCTGCTGTTCGCGCTGGCAGGCGTGCAGCGCCTCGCCCAGGGCTTCGGCATCCAGCCGCATGTCGCGCGTGGGCAGCAGGCGAAGCTGGTCGCGCCCCAGCCCGAGCATCTTCATGCCCTTGCTCCACGAATAGTGCGCGGTGATCGGAGCCAGCACCTGCGGCACGCGCAGATCCCGGTGCCGGGCGAAGAACTCCGCCAGGCCCAGATGCTCGATGCGCTGGGATTCCACCTGCGCATTCCAGTGTCGTTGCCGTGCCGGAGCGTGCCCGCCCAGCCACGTCTGCCAGCGCCCGAGCAGCGCGATACCGGCTTCGGGCGTGAGATTGAAGGCCTGCCGGTCGTCCTCCGGCAATCCGATGTCCGGCACCCCGGCCCCACGCAGCGCCACCGGAAACGCCTTGAGCGCCAGCGCCAGACGCAGGGCCTGATAGTTGGCCAGCGTCCCGCCCGAGGTCAGATGCCCGAGCGCGCAATCCGGCCGCGCCGGATCGTCCGGCCAGCCGAACATCCGCGCCAGTTGCAGCCCCACCTGCATCTCAAGCTGCACCGTGATCGGCGCGGCTTCCTCGCTGACGTTGTTGGGGTTGTAGGGCAGGGTGAGCATCTGCGCCGCCAGCCCCGGCAGCAACAGGTCGGACACCATGTGCCCGATGTAGCGCGGGCTGTGGAACGGCACCGAACGCTTGAGCGCGGCCGACAACTGATGCAGCTCGCGCCGCATCCGGGCCTCGAACGCCTGGTACTGCGGATGCTGCGCGGCGCGCGTGGGAATGGCCGGCGGGTCTTC
>CAZHXV010000392.1:0-1709 GCA_964536455.1 uncultured Aquimonas sp. | reverse complement strand
TCGGCCCGGTGATCGAAGGGGCCGGCCTCGCACAGATCCGCGCCTATCTGGAGCGTGCGCCGAAGCCGGCGAGCTTCGAGGAAGCGGTGCGCATCCTGAAGGCGGCCAACGGCGCGGCCTTCACCGCGCTGGCCGATGCCGACTGGGAGCGGATGGCGCGCGCCATCTATCGCGACGACGGCGGCAGGCCGGTGGCCGATTTCGATCCCAACCTGATCCGCATGCTGCGCGGCATCGACCTGACGCGCCCGCTGCCGGTGATGTGGACGCAATTCGCAGCGCTTTCCCATATCCCGGTGATGGCGATCCGCGGCGAGAACTCGACGCTCCTGTCGACGGACACGCTCGACGAGATGGCGCGGCGGCATCCGGGGCTGGAAGTGATAACGGTCGCCGGCCAGGGCCATCCGCCGCTGCTCGAGACCGGGGACCTGCCCCGCAGGATCGCCGCCTTCCTCGACCGCGCGGACGCCACCGCCGCCTGAGGCGAACTGCCCAAGCGCCTCGAATTCGAAAACGCATCGCAATCCGAAGCATCGCAGCGCGCGGCCTTGTGCCTCGTGATCGACGCGTCGATGCGCACGAGGTTTTCCACCGCTTCAAATGCAAAGAACCCGGCGGTTTCCCGCCGGGTTCTTTGTTTCGGGTCTGCGTTCAGACGCTTAGAAGTAGCGGGTGAAGCGCAGGAAACCGGAGTGGGTGCCACGGAGCGGGCCAAGACCAACGCGGCTGGCGCGAGCGTTGACGTAGCCGTACTCGGCGCGGACCTCGAAGTTGGTGACCGGGGTCCAGATGAGCATTGCTTCAGCAGCCCAGGCATGGCTACGCGGCATGGTGACTGCCCGGAACGGGAAGTACAGGCCGTTGAAGTACTGCAGGCCAACCGAGGCGCCGATCGTCGGGGTGAACTGGTGACGATACGAAGCCAGCACCGACCAGCGCGAAGCGGTACCGATCGGACCGACCGCATACTGGTTGTCGCTGTCGGCGTAGTAACCGATCAAGCGGAAGCTCGAGCCGCTGTAGTTCGGGATGTTGTACTGCAGGCCGACCTGAGCGCCCCAGCCCGAACGGGCGAAGCGACCGCCGCGGATGCGCTCGTCGAAGCCAGCCTTGGCCCAGACGCCGCCCCAGCCCTGGTTGATGCCGACGACACCGACCACGTCCGGAACATAACCGCGACCATGGTAGCCAGCGAGGCCGGAACCACCGACGGTGTCGTTTTCGAGCGACAGCGTGGCGTGGAAGCCGTTACCACCGGCGAAGGTGTACGAAATCAACTGGCGCTGCTGGTAGCCGTAGTACATGCCCTGCCAGGTGTGCGAACCGAACTGGGCAACGCCGGCGCTCTGCGAGGATACCCACGCCGATTCCGTGTAGCCCATGCGCAGGCCGCCGAGCTCCAGGAAGGCCTGGTCGATGCCGACGCCGCCGTCATTGGCAACGCCAACGGCTTCCCAGTCACCCTGCAGACGGATGTAGCCGCGCAACGTGCCCCACTCGGTGTCCGAACGCGCGTCGAAGTTCAGGCGAGCGCGGGTCGAAGCACGGAAGTGGTTGGCCGCACGAGCGCCGAAGTGCATGCTCGGCGTCCAGGTGGTGCCACCCAGCGTCGGAGTGCGGTAGCTCTCGCCGCCGCCCTGAGCCCAGATGTAACCGCTGATCTGCAAGCAGGTCTCGGTTCCGGGGATGTAGAAGAAGCCGGTGCC
>CAZHXV010000391.1:1315-1713 GCA_964536455.1 uncultured Aquimonas sp. | reverse complement strand
GAATCCTTAAACCTCAAAAATATGATTACAATTGGTTTGGTTTTATATATTGTAAAGTTATACCTCCACGAAATTTATATCAACCTGTACTACCTTACAAGCAGAAAACTAAACAAGCTCATAAACTATTATTTGGGTTATGTAGAACATGCATGAATAGAATAGATTTAAAATGCATTCATCAAAAACCTGTAAAATGTAAACCAGATTGTAAAGTTAAAAGCTGTAAAGAATGTACATCTGTTAGAAAATTTATGAAGCAAAACTGTAGTGAATGTTACAATATTAGAAATGGAGAATGCTTTCATACAGATGATGAAAGAGCTATTACAGGGATTTGGTGTACTAATGAAATTGAGAAAGCTCTAGAAAAAGGTTATAAGATTGAATACATTTAT
>CAZHXV010000391.1:216-1305 GCA_964536455.1 uncultured Aquimonas sp. | reverse complement strand
AACATTTTGAGAGCACTAGTAATGACTTATTCAAAGGGTATATAAAAAAGTTCTTGAAAATTAAACTAGAAAGCAGTAAATTTGATTGTTCTGAAGAAGAGTACAGACAAAAAGCCCGGGACTTGGGTATTGAATTAGGTAAGTTAGAATATAATCCAGGCTTAAGATTTATAGCTAAAATATGTTTAAATTCATTATGGGGTAAATTTGGTCAAGTACCTAAACATAGACAAAATAAATATATAGATAACGAGGTAGAATTCTATCAAACTGTACTGAATGATAAAATAGAAAGCTTGTCTCTATCATTCTTAAATGATTCCATAGTTTATGCATCCTATGAAACTAAAGATCAATTCGTAAAAACAAGTTATAATACTAATATTTACATCGCATGTTTTACTTCAGCTTGGGCTAGATTAAGATTATATGATATGATTGATAGATTGGGCAAAAGTGTATGTTACATGGATACAGATAGTGTTGTTTATATTGAAGATGAAACTAATAAGTACATATTTGAGAAGTACATAGGAGATTCCTTAGGAGAATGGACTGATGAATTAAAAGGTAAGTACATTGAATTTTGGGCTTGTGCTCAATCAAAAGATTACGGATATATATTAGATGATGGAAAATACAAAGGAAAAGTTAAAGGATTCAGAGTAACATCTGAAACTGAGAATAAGATGAATCACCAAGCTAGAGTTGATCTTATTAAAGGTAGTATTGGTAGTGTGGATATTAAATATACTCAATTTACTATTAAAAATAGTCAGATATTTACGAAAGATTTATTAAAGCAATGGGGATTTAAATTTGATAAAAGGCGTATAGTAAGAGTAAGTGATAATGAAATATATACATTACCATATGGATATTGAAATTTTATTTTAATTATTTAATTACCTAATAAATGAGTGATCGTCTAACAGGTGATTTAATTAGAAGAGTGAAAAAGTATGATACAGAAGAGGAAAGACAGCAAGCAAAATTAAGAGCTTATAAGAAATATGCAGCTAAAAAATACTACTGTGAAATTTGCGATAAAACCATGACACTGTATAATTACTCAGACCATATTAAAAC
>CAZHXV010000391.1:0-206 GCA_964536455.1 uncultured Aquimonas sp. | reverse complement strand
ACTTCACGTTAAAAATTTTCTTTCATATATAGAATCCTCTAATAAATAAGAGGCACATAAAATGGACACCCGAGAGGAAGATATTTTAAGTTATTTAAGAATGATATCAGAAGAAGAAAGGTTAGGGTTTGGGTATTCTTCTTCTATATCTATAATCAAGACTCATCTTAATGAGAAGCTTAAACAAGTGCGTAGCTCAAAAGAAG
>CAZHXV010000390.1:0-1727 GCA_964536455.1 uncultured Aquimonas sp. | reverse complement strand
GGCGTGGCGGTGGATATCGTGGTGAACCAGCGCGATTCCTTCATGGCGCGCCTGGGCGTGGCCGATCCCTGGCACCAGTTGCTGTGGCTCACGGCTATCACGATCGGCGTGTGGCTGTTCGAATCGCTGTTTGAATACCTCTACGCGGTGAAGTGGCGCCGGCTCGCCCAGGACGTGCAGCACGAACTGCGGCTGGCAGCGTATGCGCACGTGCAGGCGCTGCCGCCGGATTTCGTCAGCACCGCGCGCAGCGGGCGGCTGATGGCGGTGCTGAACGAGGACGTGCACCAGGTCGAACGCTTCCTCAACACCGGCGCGAACGATCTGATCCAGGTGTTCGTCTCATCGCTGCTGGTCGGCGGCGTGTTCTTCGTGCTGACGGCCGACCTGGCGGCACTGGCGTTCCTGCCGATTCCGCTGATCCTGGTCGGCGCGTTCTGGTTCCAGCGCAAACTCGCGCCGCGCTACGCCGCCGCGCGCGAGGCGGCGGCCACGGTATCGGATCGGCTCAACAACAACCTCTCCGGCATCGCCACGGTGCAGGCCTACACCGCCGAGGCCTTCGAGACCGAACACGTGCGCGCCGCCTCCGATGGCTACCGCGCCCGCAACGCCGAGGCGATCCGCTTTGCCGCCGCGATCACGCCGACGATCCGCATGGCGGTGCTGGCCGGTTTCGTCGCGACGCTGGCCTACGGCGGCTGGAAGGCGCTGCACGGGGATATTGGCGTGGGCACGTATTCGGCGCTGGTCTATCTGACCCAGCGCCTGCTGTGGCCGCTGACGCGGCTGGCCGACATGACCGATCTCTACCAGCGTTCGATGGCCTCGGTGAACCGGGTGATGGACCTGATCGAAACGCCGTTGCCGCCGCGACCGCAGGGCCGGCTGCCGGCACCTGTGCGCGGCGAAGTGGCGTTTTCGTCGGTGCGCGTGGCCTACGAGGATCGGGAAGTGGTGCATGGCGTGAACCTGCGCGTGCCCGCCGGCCACACCGTGGCGCTGGTCGGCGGCACCGGCGGCGGCAAGAGTTCGCTGCTGAAACTCTTGATGGGTTTCGTCCCGCCTGCCGGTGGCACGGTGCAGGTGGATGGCGTGGACATCGGCACGCTCGATCCAGCCGACCTGCGCCATCACATCGGCTATGTCTCGCAGGAACCGTTCCTGACCGACGGCACGCTGGCCGACAACATCGCCTATGGCGATCCGGCGCCGGAGATCGAAAAGATCGAAGCTGCCGCCCGCGCCGCGCAGGCGCACGATTTCATCGCCGTGCTGCCGGACGGCTACGCCAGCGCCGCAGGCGAACGCGGCAGCCGGCTTTCCGGCGGCCAGCGCCAGCGCATCGCCATTGCCCGAGCGCTGTACCGCGACCCGGCCATCCTGGTGCTGGACGAGGCCACCTCGGCGGTGGACAACGAAACCGAGGCCGCGATCCAGGCCGCGCTGCGCATCGCCGCGCAAGGCCGCACCACGCTGGTGGTCGCGCACCGGCTTTCGACCGTGCGCCACGCCGATGCCATCCACGTGCTGGAAGCTGGCCGCATCGTCGAATCCGGCAGCCACGAGGAACTGCTGGCGCGCGATGGCGCGTATGCCGCGCTGTGGCGCTTGCAGACCGGCGAGACGCCATAGGCTGTTAACACTCGCCCTCGCACCGGCGTCCATGCACGATGGTTCCGGGGCGGAGATCGGATGGACGCAGCACACAGCATCGCGGCATGGGT
>CAZHXV010000389.1:0-1752 GCA_964536455.1 uncultured Aquimonas sp. | reverse complement strand
CTTCCAGCGAATGGAAGCTGATCACGGCCAGCCGTCCGCCCGGACGAAGGCGCTCGTGCGCAGCAGCGAGCCCGGCATCCAGATCGGCCAGCTCACGGTTCACGAAGATGCGCAATGCCTGGAAGCTGCGCGTGGCCGGATGTTTACCCGGTTCGCGGCGACCGATGGCCTGGGCGATGAGTTCGGCCAGTTGCGCGGTGGTTTCCAGCGGTTCTGCCGCGCGGCGGCCTGCGATGGCGCGCGCGATGCGGCGGCTCATGCGTTCCTCGCCGTAATTCCACAGCACGTCCGCGATCTGCGCCTCATCGGCGCGGGCAAGGAACTGCGCCGCGCTTTCCCCGCGCGTGGGATCCATGCGCATGTCCAGCGGGCCGTCCTGCATGAAACTGAAACCACGCCGCGCCGCGTCCAGTTGCGGGGAGGAAACGCCCAGATCGAACAGCACGCCGTCGAGGCCGGTGCCGGCCTCGTCCCAGTCGCCCAGCGCGGCGAAACTGCCGTGCCGGATCGCCACTCGCCCATCCCCCCCGAAGTTCGCCTGCGCCACCGCGATCGCCTCCGGATCCTTGTCCATCACCAGGAGCCGACCCTGCGGCCCCAACTTTTCCAGCACCCCGCGCGCATGTCCGCCGCGCCCGAAGGTACCGTCCAGATACCGCCCCGCCGGTTGCACGTTCAGGCCGTCAATGGCCTCCGCGTACAGCACCGGGACATGGGCGAGGTTCGTTTCGATTCCCGCGCCCATTGCCGCTACAAAGACAACGCCAGCAGTGCATCGCTGACGTCTTCCTCGGCGATGGTCTTGCGCACCATCGCCTGATGGGCCGCCTCGCTCCACAGTTCGAACTTGTTGCCCATGCCCAGCAGCACGGCCTTCTTGTCCAGCCCCACCGCATTGCGGTGCGAGGCCGGCAGCAGCACGCGCCCGCTGGCGTCCGGCTCGATGAAGGTGGCCGCGCCGACCAGCTTCAGTTGCAAGGTGCGGTTCGGGCCCTTGAGCCTGGGCAGCGCGTTGACTTCGTCCCGCACCTTTTCCCAGGTGGTCTGGGGCCAGATCCACAGGCAGCCGGTTTCTTCCAGCGGGCTGTAGGTGACGACCAGCCGATTCCCGCACTCGCGCGCCACGGCGTCGCGGAAGGCCGTCGGAATGGCCACCCGCCCCTTGTCGTCGATCGTGATGGGAGTTTCGCCCTGGAACATATTCTTCCACCGAAAACCACAAATTTCCCGGTTTCCCTACAAAGTTCCACATTAGCACCCCGAGAACCAGTGTCAACAAAGGATTTGATGGTGGAAGCCGCACGCAAGCGACTGGGCCGCCTGGAGTTTTCACCCGTTAGCAGGAATGAAAATAAATGTTCCATAATTACATGAGCTTGAACGATATTTGTGACTTTTGACACAAAAGTTGTTCAGCTTTTTCAGCGCAGTGCGCGATGCCGCGGGAGGTACGCGAAGCGGGCCCAGGTGCGCGGATGCCCGGGTTGGGCAATGCCCCGATCCGGAGATGGGCGGGATGCCACCCCCACGAAGGCGGGGATCGGCTCACCTCGATAGGCCACATCGGCCTCATGGCGAACACTGCGATTTCCCGGCACTGATCTCCAGCGGATTCGAGGAAGATTGGTGGGCTCGAACCCATCGCCCTGCGCAAAGCGGAGCGCGTCAGGCCCGCCATCACGAGGGTTTGCAGGAAGTGCGGAGCCGGCCGATAAGCCGGGTTCTGTCGTGGACAGTCATTCCTCTAGGCGC
>CAZHXV010000388.1:0-1787 GCA_964536455.1 uncultured Aquimonas sp. | reverse complement strand
TGATCTTAAGTACATTTTTCCTTGCACCGCCCAACCCAAACATGATCCCATGCTTAAAGCCTGCATCCCGGATAGCCACCGTAGACTCCACATCGGGTTCCTTGCTAGCAGGATCTTTAACAAACTCGATACCGATATGCAGCCCAGCCTGGCGCACTTCACCCATCTCAGGGAAATCCCGCATCATGGTTTTGAGATGGTTGCCCAGATATTGCCCCATAGACCTGCAATTCTCCAGGACACCGCCTTCTAAAAGCGCTAACTGTTTGGCTGCCGTAACCATTGAAAGCGTCGGATTTGCAAACGTGTGTAGTTCTTCTGTATCAGGCGAAAAACCTTGCAGCTTATCTGAAATAATTATACCGGCCAGTGGCAGACCGGCCCCAAGCCCTTTTCCCATAACAATAATGTCTGGTGTTACACCAAAGTAATCAGCTGCAAACATCTCCCCGATACGACCAAACGTTTGGATCTCGTCAAAAATCAACAGGGTTTCAAACTCGTCACACAATTTTCGCATCGCCTCCAGATATCGCTTCGGTAAAATGATCTGTCCGCCACTTGCCTGACTTGGCTCTATGATTACGCCGGCGGGCTTACCGGCAATTCCCCGTTGAAAAACCTCACGGGTCATCGTCAGGCACATATCAATATACGTTTCGGGATCTACATCGAAAGGATTCCGGTATGTATATGGATTCGGGATGCGCACAAACGGCCTGGAGAGCTGCAGGAACCTGCTCCCTCCTATAAAATTGCCCGAGGTTTTCGTGGAAATCCAGGAAGCGCCCATAGACCCCAGCGTCGTACCGTGGTAACTGTCATACAGTCAAACAAAATCTCTCGAAGGTTGAACATTTTTTAACCCGATCTTCATAGCCGCTTCGATCGCCAGCCCGCCTCCTACTGTAAACGAAACCCTGTTAAGATCTCCTGGGGCAAGACTGGCCAGCTTTTCAGCAAGATAAAAACGTGGCTTATTGTCGTAACCCTGGTGGATATGTGTCATGTTTTCAATATGCTCGCGGATCACCGCATTAATCTCATCATTAGCATATCCCAGGTAAAGAGCCCAGCTTTGAGAGGTACAATCGATATAATCCCGCCCTTTATCGTCCCATACTCTAACGCCCTTTCCTTTTACCAATACCGGCCCGCCCAGGGTTCCGCCTCCCAACATAACGTGACCGGAACATTCCTTCATGCGGGAACCCGTCAGCCCATAAATCTCCTTTAAAACTGTATCCATAATTCTTGTTTTATTTGAATTGATCTTTTAATTGAATTATCTGTACCCGGCAACGGCAAAAGCCTTAGCCGTTTATCTTTTTAGCAACACATCTTTCTCGTAATGACCGATCTCCTCAATGTAGTCGTGGCCCAAAGGAGTATTATACATCAGGCAGAAGTAATCCCAAACCGCACCATAGGGTTTCGTTTTCAGCATCTCCAGAAAAGCCAGTCGCTCAAAATACCTGCCCTCTGTTTCATACTTCAGCAATACCTCCCGCGGTTCTAACAACGCATACATAAATGCAAGCCAAACCGACCTCGCACCAACCACATACGCACCAACCCGGTTGATGCTGGCATCAAAAAAATCAAGACCGATATTGACACGATGAAGGGCTTCGGCCCGCACTATCTCATGGGCAATATCCCGGATTTCGTCGTTAAAAATGGTAACATGATCGCTATCCCAACGTACACTCCGCGTAACATGAAGCATCAACTCATCCATAAACAGGAGTATAGAAGAAATTTTGTCGCTAACCTGTTCTGTTGGA
>CAZHXV010000387.1:0-1802 GCA_964536455.1 uncultured Aquimonas sp. | reverse complement strand
ATCGTGTTCATGGCCGGCGGCATCCTGGGCACCTTCCACCACCTGTACTTCACCGGCACCACCACGGCGGTGCTGGCGCTGGGCGCGAGTTTCTCGGCGCTGGAGGTGGTGCCGCTGGCGCTGATCGGGCTGGAAGCCTACGAAACCTGGAGCCATGGCCGCGCCACGCCGTGGATGGCGCGCTACCGCTGGCCGATCCTGTTCTTCCTGGCGGTGAGCTTCTGGAATCTGGTGGGCGCGGGCCTGTTCGGCTTCCTCATCAATACGCCACTGGCGCTGTACTACATGCAGGGCCTGAACCTGACGCCGCTGCACGGCCACACCGCGCTGTTCGGCGTGTACGGCATGCTCGGCATCGGCCTGATGCTGTTCTGCCTGCGCGGGCTGAAGCCGGAATCGCAGTGGAAGCCCGGCCTGCTGCGCGGCGCGTTCTGGTGCTTCAACATCGGCCTGGCGCTGATGGCCCTGCTCACCCTGCTGCCGATGGGCGTGCTGCAACTCAACGCGGCGCTCGAACACGGTTACTGGTATGCGCGTTCGGCGGAGTTCATGGGCCAGGCGCTGATCGAAGTGCTGGTGTGGATGCGCGTGCCGGGCGATACGATCTTCTCCGTCGGCGCGCTGCTGCTGTCCTGGTTCGTGCTGCGGCTGTGGATCGGCGCCAAGCGCGAGAACGAACACTGACGGCCCCTGCGGCCCGGCACCCGCCGGGCCGCTTCCGGATACCTCTGCGGCAATGATCGAGTTCTATCCCCAGATCAAGGCGGTGCACATCGCCTGCGTGGTGGCCAGCATTACGCTGTTCGCCCTGCGCGGCGGGCTGGTGCTGGCCGGGTGCGAACGCGCCGCGCACTGGCTGCCGCTGCGCTGGCTGAGCTGGGGCATCGACACCGCCCTGCTCAGCGCCGCGCTGATGCTGCTCACCATCCTTCCGGGCGCGATGTTCTCCAATCACTGGCTGAGCGTGAAAGTCGCGCTGCTGCCGGTCTATATCGTGCTGGGCAGCTTCGCCCTGCGGCGCGGTCGCAGCCGCAAAGCGCGGGCCGGGTTCTTCATCGCCGCGCTGGCCACGTTCGCCTTGATGTACGGTATCGCCCGCACCCATCATCCGCTCGGATGGTTGTGGCTGCTCACGAGTCATTGATCCACGTCAACGCAGCGCACGCGATTTCGCCTTCGTTTGATCCCGATCAATGCGTGCTGCGGCGCAGGAGCGGAAGCTGTCGCCACCTACCCACGACCCATCGGAGTCCGCGCCATGAAACGCTCACTGATGTTCTTCGGCATCGCGCTGTCGGCGCTGCTGCTCGCCGGTTGCGAGCGCGGCAGCCAGACCGTGCAGGCCGGTCAGGCGTCCACAGCCACCACGCCCGCCGATACTGGAGGTTCGCGCAAGGGCGATTTCGGTCCGCCGCAGGGCGAACCGATCGAAGCCGTCCTCACCAGCCCGCCGCACGTGCCGCCGCCGACGGGCCGCACCAAGCCGGCCAAGGTGATCGTGAACCTGGAAGTGGTGGAGAAGGAACTGCCCATCGCCGAGGGCGCGACCTATACCTTCTGGACCTTCGGCGGCACCGTGCCGGGCAGCTTCATCCGCGTGCGCCAGGGCGATACGGTGGAGTTCCACCTGCACAATCACCCCGATTCCAAGATGCCGCACAACATCGACCTGCACGGCGTCACCGGCCCCGGCGGCGGCGCGGCCTCCAGCTTCACCGCGCCGGGGCACAGTTCGCAGTTCACCTTCAAGGCGTTGAATCAGGGCCTGTACGTGTATCACTGCGCCACCGCGCCGGTGGGCA
>CAZHXV010000386.1:0-1804 GCA_964536455.1 uncultured Aquimonas sp. | reverse complement strand
GGGCAGAAGATGTCCAAGTCCAAGGGCAACGTGCTCGATCCGATCGATCTCATCGACGGTATCTCGCTCGACGCGCTGCTGGAAAAACGCACCGCCGGCCTGATGCAGCCGAAGATGGCCGAGAAGATCGAAAAGGCCACGCGCAAGGAGTTCCCCGAAGGCATCGCCGCCTATGGCGCGGATGCGTTGCGCTTCACCTTCGCGTCGCTTGCCACGCACGGGCGCGACATCAAGTTCGATACCAACCGCTGCGAGGGCTACAAGAATTTCTGCAACAAGCTCTGGAACGCGGCGCGCTTCGTGCTGGGCGCGCTGCCGGAAGGCGCGCTGATCGAAAAGCCCGCCGCCTGGCCTGCGACCGCGTTCGAGCGCGCGCTGCTGGCGCGTTTCGACGCCGTGGTCGCGGAGGTGCAGGCGCAGTTCGAGGCCTACCGTTTCGACCTCATCGCACAAGCCCTGTACGAATTCGTCTGGAACGAGTTCTGCGACTGGTCGATCGAATTCGCCAAGCCTTACCTCAATGCCGAAGTGGCGGCGCGGCTGGCCGCGAACAGCGAGAGCGGCGCGAGCGAATCGGTGCGCTACACGTTGCTGGCGGTGCTTGAAGCCACCTTGCGCCTGCTGCATCCGCTGATCCCGTTCGTCACCGAAGAACTTTGGCAGCACGTTGCCCCGCGTCTGGATGTGGGCGGCGAAAGCCTCATGCGCCAGGCCTGGCCCGCGCCGTTTCGCCTGCCGGAAGCCACGGACGACCTGGCCGACATCGAATGGCTCAAGGCCGCGATCCTGAAACTGCGTTCGGTGCGCAGCCAGTTGGGTGTCTCCCCGACCAGGCTCGTGACCCTGCTGGTCGAAGGCGGCGATACGGGCGACGCTGTGCGCCTGAAAAAATTCGACGAAGCCTTGCGCTTCCTCGTGAAGCTGGAATCCATCGAGCCGCTGCAAGGCGCGGCTCCCGCGTCGGCCTCGGCGGTGATCGGCGAGCTGAAACTGCTGATTCCGCTTGCCGGCCTGATCGACCTCGACGCCGAACGCGCCCGCCTGTCCAAGGAAATCGCCCGCGTGGAGGCGGAAAAAACCAAGTCGGAAGAAAAGCTCGCGAAGTTCACCGACAAGGTTCCCGCCGCCGTGGTCGAAACCGAACGCCAGCGCCTGGCCGACTGGACGACGCAGTTGGCCAGCTTGAAGGAACAGCAAGCGCGGCTATAGCGCGCTGGAAAACCCCACCGCCTGCTGCACCAGCGCCTCGAACCGCGAACGGTCGTAGCGCAGCAGGATGCGCGCATTGCGCGGCTTGCCGCTGCGATCCAGCCAATCCACCACGGTCATGCCGCGCGTGTATTCGCCGGCCAGTTCCACGGCCAGGTGGTGCTGGGCGGTTTCCAGCGCGTGCGAAGGTTCCAGCACCTGCGCCATCGCCAGCGAATCGGCGCTGTGCCACTCCTCGCCGCGCTTGCCGCGGGCCCAGGCGCGCGTGTTGCGCGAGATCGCATCGTAGAAGCGCGCGGCGGGGGACTCGGCGGCGAACCACGCATCGCAGCGGTCGTGCGGCAGGCCGTGGCGCAGCGTCGCCTCCCAATCGACCAACTCGAATGCGCCCCAGCGTTCGAACACGATGCGCGCGGCTTCCGGGTCGAAGCCGGTGTTGAATTCCACCGGCAGCCGCGTGTTGCCCTGCCCGGTGACCGCGCCGCCCATCACCACCAGCCGCTTCACGCGCCTGGGCAGTTCCGGATCGAGCGAGAGTGCGAGCGCGAGGTTGGTCAGCGGGCCAAGCGCGACCAGCAGCAGTTTTCCAGCGTGC
>CAZHXV010000385.1:650-1813 GCA_964536455.1 uncultured Aquimonas sp. | reverse complement strand
ACGCTGGTAGGAAGCCCTTCTACAGCAAACAGGCTTAACCGGTTTGCAGGTAACAGGATCGTTAACTTCAGGGATGTAGGAATATATGTTGAGTATTCCTTCAATACGGTTATCGACAATAATCTTATTACAAGGCCAATACGCGATGACGAGTGGGGCTGGGTAAGCGGTATTTCTCTGAATGGGACCAATACCCTGCTGTCGGTCACGAAAAATACTATCACCGATATCTATCAGGGGCGGACCTATATGGACAGCTACAGTTTTTTCCGTGGTATATACCTGGATGTTGCATCGGGATTGTCCAGTCAACCCAACATCATTGAGAATAATCTTATCTACAATATTAATGGAGGCGGCAACCTGTACGGTATTTACAGCAACAGCTCAAATAATGCCTTCATACGCCATAATACGATCGTTATTGACGGGCCGGCGAACTCATTCGATGCAGAGATCAATAACGCCGGTTTCTATCTGAATGGCGGATCGGGACTGGAATTTAAAAACAATATTATTTCCGTGACCCGTGGCGGATCGGGAGCAAAAACGGCGATCTGGTTCAATAACGACCAGCATGAGATCGTTTCAGACAAGAACAACCTGCATGCGACTTCAACCACAGGCAAGGTAGCCCTGGGATATATCAACGGAACATCTGCCCGTTTCCTGAGCGACTGGCAGGTTGCAAGCGCCCAGGACGGCAGTTCTTTATCGGCGGACCCCTTATTTGAAGATATTATCACAGGCAATCTGAGGCCAACACAGCCTGCACTCGATAATATCGGAGAGAACCTGGGCGTAGCGACCGATATTACAGGAACTGCCCGCTCTTCTACGCCCGACCCGGGCGCATTTGAATTTACTGCGCCTCCCTGTATTGCTCCGCCCGTTCCCGGCGTCGCTGCTCTGAGTCAAACGGACATCTGCGTTGATCTGAGCGTGCTGCTTTCCATTGCCGGAAATTCTTCGGGCTCATCACAAACCTACCAGTTGGAGTCGTCGGTAACGGAAACCGGCGCCTTCGGACCCGTGGGTGAAGCAATTACCAACTCCGAGTTCAGCTTCACCGCTACCGAAACCCGGTATTACAGGGTAAAAGTGACTTGCGGTACCGAGGTGGCTTATACCAATACGGTACATCTGACCGTTTTCCCGGCTTT
>CAZHXV010000385.1:0-640 GCA_964536455.1 uncultured Aquimonas sp. | reverse complement strand
CGCCGCGGCTTATGCTGCACTGGAATGTGGTATTTCAGGACCGGTGGTATTTGATGTGGCTCCCGGCAGCGGACCCTATACCGAACGGCTTAACTTCGGCAGGATAAGAGGCGTTTCCGCACAGAATACGATCACCTTCAGAGGGAATGGAAATACCATCAGGCCAACGGGCGCCTCATCCGCCCAAAGGGCGGTGATCAGGCTGAACGAGGCGGCACACTTTATTTTCGATGACTTTGTAATAGACGCTACAGGCAGCACCAACTTCGGATATGGCGTACAGTTACTGAATGCCGATAGTAATGTTGTGAGAAATTCCACTATCCTGACGAGCACCACCAGTACTTCTTCCTCCAACTTAGTTGGTGTTGTCATCAGTACTTCCCTGGAAAGCCCGGTGGAATCGTGGGATGAAGGCTATTCTCACGGTAATCTTTTCGAAAATAATACCATCCGGGGAGGATATTATGGTATTACCCTGGTAGGGCGTCAGTTCTATGATATTTCCGGTGACGAGTTCAGCCATTACAATAAAGTGATCGGCAATAGGATACAGGATTTCTATCAAACCGGCATCTATGTGTCGGGAACAGGTAATACCACTATTGAACGGAATGAGATATCGCGGCCTTCCCGTACC
>CAZHXV010000384.1:0-1840 GCA_964536455.1 uncultured Aquimonas sp. | reverse complement strand
TGTCGGCAGTTTCCTGCGAGTTGAACACCAGCGCGGTGTAGAAGAACGTGAACCCGGCGATCAGGGCGGCGAACAGCACCATGTGCAGCGGCTCGCCCGGCGAGAGCGCCTGGGCCACGTTCTGCAGCCAGCGGGTTTCGCTGCCCTGGGCGAACCAGCTCGACGCCGTGGCCGGGAACATGATGATCGACGAGGCGAAGATCGCCGGAATCACGCCCGACATGTTCAGTTTCAGCGGCAGGTGCGAACTCTGGTTCATGTAGGCCGAGCGACCACCCTGGCGGCGCGCATAGTTGACCGTGATGCGGCGCTGTCCAAGCTCGACGAACGCCACGAAGGCCGTAACCAGCAGCACGAGGGCGAACACCACGATTGCCGAGAGCGCGCCGATTTCGCCGTTGCGAACCAGTTCCAGCATTCCGATCACGGCACTGGGCAGGCCCGCGACGATACCGGCGAAGATGATCAGCGAGATGCCGTTGCCGACGCCGCGCTCGGTGATCTGCTCGCCCAGCCACATCAGGAACAGGGTGCCGGTAGTCAGCGACACCACGGCGGTGAACAGGAACCCGAAGCCGGGGTTCAGCACGATCTGGATGCCGGCGCCGGCGCCTTGGGACTGCAGCGCATAAGCCACGCCGTAGGACTGGAACACCGCCAGCAGGATGGTGCCGTAACGGGTGTACTGGGTCAGCTTGCGTCGCCCGGATTCGCCTTCCTTGCGCAGCGCCTGCAGGCTCGGAAAGATCTGGGCGCACAGCTGCACCACGATCGACGCGGAGATGTAGGGCATCACGTTCAGCGCGAACAGGCTGAAACGCTCCAGCGCACCGCCGGAGAACATGTTGAACATGTCCACGATGGTGCCTTGCTGTTGCTCCATGAAACGCAACATGGCTGCCGAGTCGACGCCAGGCACGGGGAGATACGTGCCAAGGCGATAGACGATCAGCGCCCCGAGAACGAACAACAACCGCTGGCGCAGCTCCGTGAATTTCCCGGAAGCGGCCAGCGTTGCAGCGGCTTTGGATGCCTGCGACAAGGGATTACTCCTCGATGCTGCCGCCGGAGGCTTCGATCGCGGCGCGGGCGCCGGCGGTCACGGCCACGCCCTTGAGCACGATCTTCTTGGAAATTTCGCCCTTCTTCACGACCTTGGCGTACTTGGCCGTGCTGGGAACGAGCTTGGCGGCGCGCAGTGCGGCGAAGTCGATCACTTCCGCATCGATCAAAGCGAGCTTGTAGAGCAGCACTTCGGCATGATCGGCCTTGATCTTGGAGCGGAAGCCGACCTTCGGCAGGCGGCGCTGCAAGGGCATCTGGCCGCCTTCGAAGCCAGCCTTGATCTTGCCTTTGCCGGTGCGGGCGTAGGAGCCCTTGTGGCCGCGGCCAGCCGTCTTGCCGAGGCCGGAGCCGACGCCGCGACCGACGCGGACGCGCTCACGGCGGGCGCCTTCGGCGGGTTTCAGGGTGTTGAGCTTGAGGGTCATATCCTTACTCCTCGACGCGAACCAGGTAATAAACCTGGGCGATCAGGCCGCGCACCGACGGGTTGTCCGGCAGTTCGCGAACATCATTGAGCTTGTTGAGGCCGAGCGCCTTCACCGACAGGCGATGACGCGCCTGGGTTCCGCGCAGGCCCTTGACCAGGCGAACCTTGACGGTCTTGTTGTCACTCATGGGTCAGTTCCTCCACGCTCTTGCCGCGCTTGGCCGCGATCTGGCGCGGCGAATAGGCGGCCTTGAGGCCCTTGATCGTGGCGCGCACCAGGTTGATCGGGTTGCGCGAGCCGGTGGCCTTGGCCAGCACGTTCTTCACGCCGACCGCTTCCAGCACGGC
>CAZHXV010000383.1:0-1874 GCA_964536455.1 uncultured Aquimonas sp. | reverse complement strand
GCCATACTGCAAAACCACGCCGCGCGGATGGACGCGGAAGCGGCACCCATCGCCACCGCCGCGCTCGGTGCGAACACCGGCAACGGCCATTTCTTCGCCCCGCGCGCCTACGAAATCGCCTCGCTGGCGCAACTGCAGCGCGAAGTCTTCGGCCCGGTGCTGCACGTGATCCGCTTCGAGGCGGACAAGCTGGGCGAGGTGATCGACGCCATCAACGCCACCGGCTACGGCCTCACGCTGGGCATCCACAGCCGCATCGACGAAACCGTCAACGCCATCGCATCGCGCGCGAAAGTGGGCAACTGCTACGTCAACCGCAACATGATCGGCGCCGTGGTCGGCGTGCAGCCCTTCGGCGGCGAAGGGCTATCCGGCACCGGCCCGAAAGCCGGCGGCCCGCATTACCTGGCGCGGTTCTGCACCGAACGCACGCTCACCATCAACACCACCGCCGCAGGCGGCAATGCCTCGTTGCTGACGCTGGACGAGTGAGCGCCGCGGCCCGCCTGGACAAGGCGCAAGCCCGGGCGCGGGGTCAGCCCGGGCGGTTCTGCTTCCACCACACCGCCAACTGCCGCAGACCTTCGATGATGGAAACCTTCGGCTGGTAGCCGAAATCGCGTTTGGCGGCGGCGATGTCGTAGTAGTGCGGGGTGGAGAGCTGTTCGGCGAGGAAGCGCGTCATCGGTGGCTCGCCCTTCAGCGGCAGCAGGCCATAGGCCAGTTCCAGCCCGGCGCCCAGCCAGTAGGCGGCGCGGAAAGGCATCAGCTCAGTCACGGCGGGGGCGCCTGCGGCGCGCAGCAGGCTGTTGACGATGTCCGAGATCGCCTTGGGTTCGCCGTTGGAAATGAAATACGCCCTGCCGGCGCAGGCGGCGTCGGGCTTGCCGTGCAGGGCGTCGAAGGCATCCAGGTGGGCCTGGGCGGCGTTGTCGATGTACGTGGTGTCGATCGGATTCAGGCCGTCGCCGATGAAGCGCAATTTTCCGGCGTGGGCGCGTTCGGCCAGGCGCGGCAGCAGGTGGTTGTCGCCCGGCCCCCAGATCAGGCGCGGACGCAGCGCCACGGTGGCCAGTTCCGGGCCGTTGGCTTGCAGCACGCGCGCCTCGGCCACGCGCTTGGTGGCGGGATACCAGGCCTTGAAGGTTGCCGCCGGCGGCGCGCTTTGCTCGTTGCCGCCTTCCACCGGTTGGCGGCCGCGATGCGCTACCGACGGCGTGGACGTGTGGATCAAGGTGCGCACGCCGTTCAGATGGCAGGCCGCGATCACGTTCGCCGTACCGCGCACGTTGGCATCGAAATATTCCGCGTAACTGCCCCAGGCACCAGCCTTGGCGGCGACGTGGAACACCGCATCCACGCCACGGCAGGCCTCGCCGATCGTCTCGAAGCTGGAAAGATCGCCCTGCACCTGCGCGATGGGCAGGCCATCCAGCGAGGCATGGCGGCTGCGGCTGAAGGAAATCACCTCATGCCCGCGCTCGACCAGGCGCGTTGCGATTGCCTTGCCGAGGAATCCTCCGCCGCCAGTCACCAACAGTTTCATCGCCCTGTTTCCCCATTGTTCCGCCGGCAACTGTAGGCGGCAGCATGTCGATGCTGCAAGAATCGCCGGCCCGCCCACCTTCCCCGGAGCCTTCCATGCGCGTCTGCGTCTATGCCGCTTCCAGCGATTACAGCCCGCCCGACTACATGGCGCAGGCGCGGCGGCTGGGCCTGCTGCTGGCCGGGGCCGGCTGGGAGATCGTCTATGGCGGCGGTTCGCGCGGCTCGATGGGCGCGGTGGCCGATGGCGCGCTGGAGGCCGGCGGGCAGGTGATCGGCATCCTGCCGCGCTTCATGGCCGATCTGGAATGGGGCCATCCGGGCCTGAC
>CAZHXV010000382.1:0-1881 GCA_964536455.1 uncultured Aquimonas sp. | reverse complement strand
GCGCAACCCAGTTCTTCAAGCCGCTGATGAGCAACGACCTGATCCTGGGCGCGGTGGGCGTGTTGCAGTTCGACGTGGTGGCCTACCGGCTCAAGGACGAATACGGCGTGGAAGCCAGCTTCGAGCAGGTCGCCATCGCCACCGCGCGCTGGGTGCAGTGCGAGGATGCGAAGAAGTTCGAGGAGTTCCGCGACAAGAACGCCACCAACCTGGCGCTGGATGCCGCCGGGCAACTGGTCTATCTCGCCCCCAGCCGGGTGAACCTGCAACTGGCCCAGGAACGCGCGCCCAGCGTGAAGTTCCACGCCACCCGCGAACACGCGCACAGCGCCGAGGCGGGTTGAGCCGGGCATGCGAACCGCGGCCGAACACATCCTGGTCGTCAAACTCGGCGCGCTGGGCGACATCCTGCTCGCCGAAGGCGCGTTGCGCGACATTCGCGAGCAGCATCCCCGGGCACGGATCAGCGTGCTGACGCGGCGCGCCTTCGCGCCACTGCTGGCCATTTGTCCGCACGTCGATGCCGTGATCGAGGACGACAACGCACCCCGCTGGCGTGTGGATGCGATGTGGAAACTGGCGCGCCGTCTGCGCGGCGAAAATTTCAGCCGGGCGTTCGACTTGCAGTGCTCGGCGCGCACCCGCTTCTATCTGCGGCATCTGCTGCATCGCCGGTTCCCCCCCGGATCGGAACCGGACAAGTCGCAGCCCGTGCTGCGCCGTCACGAGGCGCAACTGGATGCGGCCGGGCTCCTTCCTGTGCATGTGAAGGAACCGCGCGCGGACTGGATCTGCGCGGATGTCTCCGCCGTGTTGCGCGACGCGGGCATCGCCGCCGGCTACATCGTGCT
Source organism: uncultured Aquimonas sp. (assembly GCA_964536455.1). GTDB lineage: Bacteria > Pseudomonadota > Gammaproteobacteria > Xanthomonadales > Xanthomonadaceae > Denitratimonas. Next base: position 1,030 of record CAZHXV010000382.1, on the reverse strand, counting down.
GCTGCCCGGCTCCTCCGTGCGCGGCGCGTCCAAGCGCTGGCCGCATTACCCGGAACTGGCGCAACGGCTGGTGGATGCCGGCCAACTGCCCGTGACCGTGCCCGGCCCGGATGAGGCCGAAGCATTCGCGCGCCTTCCCGGCATCTGCCTGCGCCACCGCGATGGCCGCGTGCTCGGCCTGCGGGAACTGGCGGGCGTTCTGCACGGTGCCCTGGCCGTGGTCGGCAACGACAGCGGCCCCACGCACCTGGCCGCCAGCCTCGGCGTCCCCGGTCTAGCCCTGTTCGGCAACACACCGGAACAGGCCGCCCGCACATGCCTGGAGCGAGGACGGATGCGCGCGCTGGTGGCGCCGGGTTTCGATGGACTGGACGCGGCAATGGTGGCGCGCGAACTGCTTTCCGGCCTGCGCGAGAGTCCGTTGCAAGCTGAACGCTGGTAGCGATGCCCGAGGCGTATGCTTGACGATGCGAGCCCTCCACTCGCCTCTTTCCATCGACATTCCCGACCAGGAATACCCCATGACCGTCAAAGCCTACGGCGCGCGCGCCGCCGACCAGCCGCTCCAATCCCTCGACATCGTCCGCCGCGCGCCTGGCGCGCAGGATGTGCAGATCGAGATCGCCTATTGCGGCATCTGCCATTCCGACCTGCATCAGGTGCGTTCGGAATGGGCCGGCACGCTGTATCCCTGCGTGCCGGGGCACGAGATCGTGGGGCGGGTATCGGCCGTGGGCGCGGAAGTGTCCGGGCACAAGGTTGGCGATCTGGTCGGCGTGGGGTGCCTGGTCGATAGCTGCCAGCACTGCGAGGAATGCTCCGAAGGGCTGGAGAACTATTGCGACGGCATGATCGGCACCTACAACGGCCCCACGCCGGATGCGCCCGGCCACACCCTGGGCGGCTACTCGCAGCGCATCGTGGTGCACCAGCGATTCGTGTTGCGCATCCGCCATCCGGAATCGCAACTGGCCGGCGTCGCGCCGCTGCTGTGCGCGGGCATCACCACGTTTTCGCCATTGCGCCACTG
>CAZHXV010000381.1:0-1909 GCA_964536455.1 uncultured Aquimonas sp. | reverse complement strand
TAAACTTTAGATACAGGTTCGATTCCTGTCGGGGCTACAAGGTTTTTCCCAGATGGGGAAATCTCACAGAAAATTAAACGGCAATTCCTTAGATGGGGTGCCGTTTTTTGTTTGACTATAGATTCTTATAGTCAAACAAAATTTCATTTCTTTGACTATGGAAATTTTTAGTAAATTCGGCCATGCATCTAAAAGACTACAGAGCAGGCGTGTTTAGCAAACAACATGGATATAAGAGTTTCACCCCTAATCCTATCAATAAAGAATGGATAATAACATCACCCGAAATAATTACTCTTTTAGAAGAAGCCAATTTAAAACTCGGAGAGCTTAATGCCTTTTCTTCTTTTGTTCCGGATGTTGACGTTTTTATTAGGATGCATATTGTAAAAGAAGCCACTCAATCAAGCCGGATAGAAGGTACAAGAACAAAAATGGACGAAGCTGTTCTGGAAGCAAAAGACATCAGTCCTGAACTAAAAGATGACTGGCAGGAAGTGCAGAATTACATTGAAGCAATGCATTACGCCATTAAAAAGATGAAGACGCTACCGCTATCTTCCAGATTAATACGGGAAGCGCATAAAATTTTACTGAAAGGAGTAAGGGGAAAGCACAAGTTGCCAGGTGAATTTCGCAGCAGTCAAAATTGGATTGGAGGGGCAACTATTAATGATGCAGTTTTTGTGCCGCCACACCATTCCCTTGTGCCGGATTGTATAAGTGATTTGGAGAAATTCCTGAATAATGACAACATTCAAGTACCACATTTGATCAGGATTGCAATAGCGCATTATCAATTTGAAGCCATACATCCTTTTTTGGATGGTAACGGAAGGATCGGAAGGCTTTTGATCACCTTATACCTGATCAATCAGAAAATATTGAACAAGCCGACATTATATTTATCGGACTTTATTGAAAAAAACAGGCAACATTATTACAATAATTTAATGGCTGTTTCATTAGAAAGTAAAATAGAGCAATGGTTAAAGTTCTTTATAGTAGGGATAATTGAGACTGCAAGAACTGCCATAGAAACATTTACCAGGATCATTGCCCTTCGGGATAAATTGGAGAAAGAAGTTATTGTATCATTAGGGAAGAGGTTGCCCAATGCCAAATCTCTACTTACATATTTGTATAGTAAGCCGGTAGTTACAGTGGCAGATGTTATGCATAGTTTAGATATAACTAAGCAAACAGCTAACGTTCTCATTAAAGATTTTAGTGACTTGGGAATATTAAAAGAACAAACAGGATATAAGCGTAACAGGATATTTGTGTTTGAGGAATATTTGAGATTGTTTGAAAAATAAGGATTTGAAGTAAAAGGTTTGAATTTTGAAAATTACGTGCAGCTCAATTAGCAGAAGCATGAAGCATTTAACAATTTTAAAAAATTTGACTTCATCAATTTTCATTTGCTCAATAAACACATCTTTGAGAACGGAAAAGGAGATCTATTCATTGGCATACCTGAAGATAATTACCGGGAATATTTTTTCAAATCAATCTTTTATGCAGTTGTAATGACAGATACAAGGAAAAAATACAACCGCATAAAGATCATTTTGCTGGAACATGAAAAGACAAATATCTGGCTGTCTGAAAAATTGGGTGTCAGCACCACGGCAGTATCGAAATGGTGCACGAATAGAAATCAGCCAACTGTTGAAACGCTGTTTAATATTGCCGAAGTATTAGGTGTGGAGGTGTGTGAATTGTTGGTGACAAATAAAAAATAACAGTAGCGTATTTAAGCCACTCCACTAATCTAATTAGCGAGAAACGTTCAATGGCAACAGGTTTTTAAATGCAACCTATAAATCTAAATCTATGTCCTCGCCTATAGAATTAAACAATAGCCGCTTTTATCGGGGGACACAGGTGACTTTCAGAATTTTTT
>CAZHXV010000380.1:0-1918 GCA_964536455.1 uncultured Aquimonas sp. | reverse complement strand
GCTCGGCGGGCTGGTGGAGTTCTACCGCAGCCCCGCCCGTGTCGCCTGGACACCCACCGGCACCAACGTGCCCGACTACCCCAAGCTCGCGCAGCTGTGGTGGAAGAACGTGGCCGTGGCCGTGACCGGCGAGAAGACGCCGCAGCAGGCGATGGACACGCTGGCCGAGGAGATGGACCAGGTGATGGCGCGGCTCGAGCGCGCCGGCATGGCCCATTGCGCGCCCAAGCTCAACAAGAAGGGTGATCCGAAGAAATGGCTCTCCACCAAGAGCGCCCCGTGGGCCAAGCTCGCCAACGAGAAGCCCAAGGGCGAGACCATCGACTACAGCAAGCTGCTGGGGGCGTGGAAGGAAGGGCGGGTGCGGTGAAGACGGGCTGATGACGCCTGCGCCGCAGGCTTTCGCCGCGTGACGTGCGGCGGGGTCTGCCAGGGCCGCGATGCAGGGTGGGCCTGCATCGCGGCCCTTCTTTCTTGTTGGGGCAAGCGGATCGAGAGGTTGTCGGCGCGGACTGGGTTTGGGCTTCGGTTTGAATGGCTGTTTGTATGCAGGCACAAGGGAGGACCGTTCAAAATTCTCGTTCTGCGGCGTTGTAGCGTGCTTATGATCTGGATAAGCTGCGTATTTGGACCACTATCTGCCCAAGCAAACGGGGTCACGCTGGTTGTTTCAAACGTTGATCCAGAAATACGTGCCCTCCACCAAACTTGCGCATCTGCAGAAGCTTGGCCAAGAGCGGCGCCGGGCGCGATGGCCAGGGTATAGGCGCATTTCGGAATATCACATTCACGCCTATGAATGTGATCATGTGTCGCCCTATACGAAGTCAGCCTGCAACGTCAATTCGCCGCTTTTCCTGATCTTGCAAGACTGGAGTTCTCACGGATTCCTATCGGCACGGTTCAATCGCGAAGTAAAACGTCTGGGTATGACGCCGGGGTTGCCGACCAATCGCAATATCGTCGCTTTGTTGACCGCCCACTTCGACTTGCGCTTGGAAGATACGTATGCAACGAACTTGTTTCCCTTCATCAAGCCAGGGGGCTTGACGGGACCGATTCCTGCCCGCGATCTTCTTCGCGCAGCCAAACGGTTCGCCTTGCCTCAAGTACGCATCGTAGAGCCGAAGCTTGTCGTTTGTCTGGGGCTCGGCACGTTCAACGCCATTCGGGTTGCGTGCGGCAGGTCGCCCTGTGGCAGCCTCGAACAAGCCGTCGCGAGCCCCTTCAGGTGGCGCCGCTATCACTTTTGGGCGCAGGCTCATCCAGGGCACTTTGGTCAAGTTGGCCGAAATCGCGGGCGCCCTGGCCAAGTAGATAGAGATTGGCATGCAATGAAAGTCGCCTATGCGCGAATCTAACTTTCTATCGGATGTCCTGTGGGCTGCTTCGCAGGCCTACGCTCGGCGTTCTTGTCAAACATTAGACCGCACGAAATGGAGCGCCGCTAGGTGAACGTAATGACACGCGAACTCAGGAAAGATGCTTACGAACTCGCCGTTGCCAACTACGGTCACATTGAGCAGCAGGCGAGCCTGGCGGCGACCAAGGCCGCCCTTTTGGTGGCTGCCCAGGCAGTGCTGGCAACGACCTATGTTGGTGTCGCCAAAGACTTTGGGGTCTTCTACTACTACAAGGATTCCGTCCTTGGGTTCCTATTCGCGCTGGCAGGCATCCTTATATTGCTTGCGTTGTTTCTATCTCTCTACGCGATTTTTCCAAAATCAAAAGCAGATAGTGATCTAGATCTTCTTTTCTTTGCATCGATAAGAGATAATTTCGCCTCAGCCGATGATTATGTCGCGGCCTTCCAGCGTGCTAGTAGAGCGGAACTTGATCGTCAGTTGCTGGAGAATATTTATGGAAAGGCCTGTTGGTTGCGGCGTAATTTCTGGTACGTTCGTGCTTCAATAAGCAT
>CAZHXV010000379.1:0-1955 GCA_964536455.1 uncultured Aquimonas sp. | reverse complement strand
CGGACAAGAACAAGAAGAACACCCCGGGCAAGATGGAGATCAAGAAGTACGATCCGGTCGTCCGCAAGCATGTGATCTACAAGGAAGGCAAGATCAAGTGACGTTCCGAGCCGCTTGCGCCACGCGCAAGCGGCCCTGCCGGAACGTCATCCCGGACGCCGAAGGCGATCTGGGGTCCAGCTTTGGCTTTCCATCCCGACGAAGCCCGCCCCTCACCCGGCGGGCTTCGCCGTTTCCGGAATCCGCAACGCCGCATCAACCCGCCCGCGCCACGCCATTCCTGGCGATCTTGTCGCGGTACATCGCGCTGTCGGCATCCTGCAACAGCCGCCGCAGTTCCGCGTGCGGTTCGAAGGCGACGATGCCGACGGAAAAATCCAGGCAAGGCAGCTTGTCCTGCGCGCTTTGCCGAAGCCCCTCGCGCAGCGCGGCAAGGCCCGCATGGGGGTCGGCATCGCCGGCCAGGATCGCGATGAATTCGTCCCCGGCGTAACGCAGCGTCGCCTGCCGCGGGAAACTTTCGCGCAGCGCCTGGCCGAAGCGTTGCAGCGCCGCGTCGCCGGCGAAATGGCCGTCGCGGTCGTTGATGGCTTTCAGGCCGTCCATGTCGAAGAACAGCAGGTGCCCGCCGAGCGGCGCAACGGCCTCGTACAGGTGCGGCAACATGCGGCGGTTGCACAGGCCGGTGAGCGGGTCGCGCTGCGCCGCCTCGGCCAGTTCCCGCTGCGCGGCGAGCAGTTCCTCGTTGTTGCGGGAGAGCTCCTCGCGCACGTGGAAGGCGTAGGCCAGCATGCAGCCCAGCGCGATCATCCATTCGGCCCCGGTGTCGAACGCCGAGTAGCTTGCAAGGAAGGTGGCGGCATATTCGGGAAGCGCATCGGTGCTGACCGCCTGGCGCAGGTGCAGCAGGAATTCGGCCAGCGCCAGCGCGATGCGCAACGCGAAGCCCGTGGCCAGCCAACCCAGCCCGAAGCGCGCGTGGCGCAGGCACAGGAACAAGGCTGCTCCGAGCGCCACGATGACCATCGTGCATTGCACCATGCCGATCAGCGCAATGTCGTTCATGGTGATCAGGGCCAGCAACGTGGCGAGCACCGCGCAGCCTGCGAGGCTGGCGTGCAGCGGCAGCACCGGCCGATCAATGAAGCGTCTCACCCCGTACAGCAGCATCAGCACGAATGCCGCCTTGCCGGCAAAGTACATCGCCGTGAGCAGGACTTGCAGAACCAGCCCCGGCCGGAACAGCCAGTAGATCCAGACGGCGCCCAGCCCGACGCCGTTGGCGACGAAGGCCGCGACCCAGTGGGTGAAGCGATCCTTGCGCTTGGCGGTGTTGTACACGACCAGGAAGAACACCATCAGCATCAGCGCCGAGGTGATCTGGACCGCCGTGCTCCACCGCCAGAGCATCAAGTATTCCGCTGACATCCCAGCCCCCTCGAATCCCGGGCATGAGCGTATCGCAACGCGGCGCGGTGTGCAGTTCCGGGATGGATGACCGGCCCTGCCGGGTTTCCCCTATGATGCGTGGCCCATTGGCCGGATCGGACGGATGGTCATCGCCGCAACCGACAAACTGGAACCTGATGCCTGCGCCACCCAGCGAATGCAGCGCCTCGCGCGCGGGCCGCTGGAGGTGTGGCCGCTGCTGGATTCCACCAATGCCGAACTGCTGCGGCGCGGAGCAGGGCAGGATCGCACCGTGCTGATCGCCGATGCGCAGAGCGCCGGGCGTGGGCGGCTCGGGCGTGCGTGGCTGTCGCCGCCGGGCGCGAACCTGTACCTGTCCATGCTGTTGCACCCGCCGCACGGAAGGCCCTTTGCGCCGAGCCTGGCGCTGGCGCTGGGCGTGGCCGCGTGCGAAACCTTGCATGCGTTCGGCGTTCCGCAGGCCAGGCTCAAATGGCCGAACGATCTGGTCGCCCAGGGGCGCAAGCTCGGCGGCATCCTGGTCG
>CAZHXV010000378.1:0-1986 GCA_964536455.1 uncultured Aquimonas sp. | reverse complement strand
CCTTGCCGCACAACGGCGCGGTGATCACGCTCTTGGCCGTCACCGGGCTCACCCACCGGCAAAGCTACAAGGACATCCTGGCCATCACCGGGATCAAGACGCTGGCGGTGTTCTTCATCATCGCGCTGTTCTATGCCACCGGGCTGGTCTGAACCCCCTTCGCGAAGCTCGGGCCGGATTTTTCGATGGCTCGCACATGGAAAGTCATCGTTCGTCCCTCCCCGGACGCTATCATCCGGGGGCAATGAAGCCGATCGATACCCCGCCGCCCATCACCGAACTCCTGGCTGCCTGGAACAGCGGGCAAACGGGAGCGGGCAATGCGCTGGCCGATGAGGTTTACGCGGAATTGCGCCAGTTGGCCTCCCGCCATCTGGCGCGCGAACGAACCTGCGCGCTGCAGACCACGGAACTGGTGCACGAGGCCTGGATGCGGATGTCCGGCGACGGCCTGCGCTTCCCCAGCCGCCGTCATTTCTTCGCCTTCGCGGCGCTCCAGATGCAGCGCCTCTTGATCGACCTGGCCCGCGCCCGGCTACGGGAGAACGTCCCCGATCCGCTCTCGACCACGCTGACCGTGCAACTGGTGGATCACGCACCGCAGCCGGCGGATATCGCCGGGTTCGCCATCGCGCTGGAACAACTCACGCGCTTTGACATGCGCAAATCCCAGGTGTTCGCGCTGGCCGAGCTGGTCGGCTTCGACATCGAGGAAACCGCGGAACTGCTGGAAATCTCCGCCGCCACGGTGCAACGCGACCTGCGCTTCTCGCGGGTCTGGCTCGCTGCGAGGCTGGCATGCTGAACCAAGGCGACTGGAAACGGCTGGAAGACCTGTTCCACCTGGCCTGCGAACAGCCGCCGGGGCAGCGCGAAGCGTTCGTGCGCATGCAGGCCGCCGATCACCCGGAACTGCTGGACGAACTGCTGGCGATGCTGGCGATGGAATCCTCCGCCACCGCCGCCGTGCGCGAACCGCTGCGCGAGATCGGGGACGCGCTGGAATCCCCCGCCCCGGCGACCCTGCAACCGGGCGCACGGTTCGGGCCGTGGCAGGTGGATCGGCTGATCGGCACCGGCGGCATGGGCCAGGTCTATCTGGGCCACCGCGCCGACGGCGCCTACGAGCGCCAGGTCGCGATCAAGACCATCGGCGCCCACGGCCTCTCGGCCCAGCGCCGCGCCTACTTCGAGTTCGAGCGCCAGGCCCTGGCCCAGATGCAGCATCCGGCCATCGCCCAGATCATCGACGCCGGCAGCGGTGCCGGGGATCAGCTGTACCTGGTCATGGAATATGTCCAGGGCAAGCCGCTGATGGGCTGGTGCGAATCGCACCGGCTCTCCCTGCGCCAGCGCATCCAGTTGTTCGTCCGCATCTGCGAAGGCGTGCAGCACGCGCACCAGAAGGGCGTGATCCACCGCGACCTGAAGCCGGGCAACGTGCTGGTCGGGGAGGTGGACGGCAAGCCCGCGCCGAAGATCATCGACTTCGGCATCGCGGCGGAAACCTCCGGCAAGCATGCGGGGCAAGTCGGGGCCGGCGGCACGCCGGGCTACATGAGCCCCGAACAGGCCCAGCCGGGCATGGACGTGGACAGCCGCAGCGATGTGTATTCGCTCGGCGGCCTGCTGTTCGAGCTGATCTCCGGCAAGCGCCCGCGCGAAGCCAAATCCGAAAGCTCGGCCACGACCGCGCCGCTGCGGCCTTCCGAGCAGATCCGCACGCTGCCGCCGGAGGAGATCGTGGCCCTGGCCGCGCATCGCGGCACCCTGCCGCGCCGCCTGCTCAAGACCGTGCACGACGATCTGGACTGGATCGTCGTCAAGGCCATGCAGCACGACCGCGAGCAGCGCTACGGCTCGGTCTCGGCCCTGATCGACGACCTGCAACGCTGGCTCGACGGCTACCTGCCGCGCGCCGTGCCGCACCGGCGGCTCCATGCGCTGCGCAAGTTCGTGGCCCGCAACCGCGTCGGCGTCGCCGCA
>CAZHXV010000377.1:0-1992 GCA_964536455.1 uncultured Aquimonas sp. | reverse complement strand
GTCTTGAGCGCCTCGGAGAACTTGGCGTTGAACAACTCATTGACCGCGCCCTTCTCCGAGGCCCGGTCCACGCCGATGGCCTTGGCCACCTTCAGCACGTCCTGCTGGGTTTCGTTGACGCGCAGGTAAAAGGCCACGGTGATGTCGGCGCGCATGTTGTCCTTGCAGATCAGCCCATCCTTGCCGCGCCGGTCCACTTCCAGCGTGATCAGGGAGATCTTCATGAACTCCTTTTTGTACACCACCGGATAGACCAGCGCGCCGGTGAAGTGGACTTTCGGCGTCGACGACAGATCGTTGACGATCAGCGCCGTGCCCTGGGGCACCTTGATGTAGAAGGCCTTGAACAGCACGAACAGGCCGAAGATGGCGAGTACGACAACGCCCAATATGGTTAGGCCGACTAGCACGGTGTCTGTGATCTGCATGGCGATTCTCCTAATTGGGCGGCCTGCGCTTCTTCAAGCCGGATGGTGAGGCGGGTAAGACGAACTACGCGAAAAGAAGCTCAAGGGTGTCAGGCGCGCGCGACGCGGTAGGCGTTGCGCTCCGGCAGGTACTCGATCAGCACGACGCGCTCGCCTCGCATGAAGGTTCCAGCGTCGCTGCACGCTTTCAGGATCAGCCCCGCGCCGCCGTCGTCGAGGTTCACTTCGCCTAGCGCGGCCCCGAGTTCCGGGCTGCGCACGATGGCTTCGCGCATCAGCAGCGAGGATGGTTCCGGCCCGGCCAGATTCGCGAACAGCGGTTTCAGCGGGTACAGCGCAAGCCCGGTCAGCGGCAGGGCGACGAACAACAGGGCCAGCAGCGCGACCGCGCCCAGCGCCAGCCGCAGGCCCGATCCCAGTTCGCGCAGCAGGTAATGGTCGAGAAAGTAGCTCATCGTCCAAGCCAGCAGCGCGATGCCGGTGACGACCAGCGCGATGGGAAACCCATCCAGCCCGAACTTCAGCAGGAACCCGGAAAACCCGCCGAGGTCGCCCTCGCCGCCGCTGCCGGAAAGATCGAGGATATCGGCGTCGAGCAGGCCGATAAGGGTGAGCAGCCACCAGGCGACCGCCACCGCCAGCAGCAGGCTGAACACTACCGTCGGAAACGACAGCGCGATGTCGAGAAAGGTCTTCATGCGGCCCCCGGAACGATGCGGCGGATATTGCTTTGACGTACCGTGCGCGGTTTCGTGACACGGGCGATGCGTCGGCAACGGAGGTGACTCCGCTGCCATGCTCCCCGGCATGGCAGCGGAGTTAGGTATGTCAGTCCACCAGGAAGGTGACCTTGAGCGTGACACGCCACTCGGTGACGTTGCCTTCGCCGTCGGTGACGACCTTGGTTTCGTTGATCCACGCGCCCTTGATGTTCTTGACGGTCTCGGCGACTTTCTTCAAGCCTGTCCTGACCGCGTCTTCCACGCTCTTAGGCGAGGCGGCGGTGACTTCGATGACTTTGGCTACGGACATGATCGGCTCCTTCGTGAACGACGCGGCTGCGTCGGGGAGGATCAGCGTAGCGCATCGGGCGCGGGATGCGCTTGCGGGGCGCGATGGGCAGCCGGAAAAACGAAACGCCCGGCGCGAAGGCCGGGCGTTGTGTCGTCGAACCGAACGCGGATGGATCAGTGCTTGAGGTTCTTGCGCAGGCGTTCCAATGCCTGCAACTGCACCATCGCCTGCTGGAGCTGTGCCTGGGCCTCTTCCAGCGTCTGGGCCTCGCCGCGATGGGCGAGGATGCGCTCGGCTTCTTCCTTGGCGCGGCGCACCGAAGCCTCGTCGATGTCCTCGGCGCGGATCGCGGTATCGGCCAGCACGGTGACGACCGAAGGCTGCACCTCCAGGATGCCGCCGGAAATGGCGATGTCCACGCTTTCGCCGCTGGCCTGGGTCACCACCACCTTGCCGGGCTTGAGGCGCGTGATCAGCGGCGCGTGGCGGGCCACGATGCCCAGTTCGCCCATCTCGCCGGTGGCGACCACCAAGGTGGCCTCGCCCCGGA
>CAZHXV010000376.1:0-2008 GCA_964536455.1 uncultured Aquimonas sp. | reverse complement strand
GCGGAAAGGTTGCCGCAGTTGCCGCTCCAGTCCACGAAGTCGGTATCGATGGCCACCTGCCCGAACAGGTAATCCACATCGTGGCCGGGCCGTTCGCTGCGGCTCACGATCACCGTCTTGCTGGTACTGGAAGTGGCCCCGCCCATGCCGTCGATCTGCTTGCCATAGGGATCGGGCGAACCGATCACGCGCTGGAGCAATTTGTCGCGCGCGCCACCCGGCTTTTGCGCGGCTTCGGGCAAATCGACCAGCTTGAAGAACACGCCCTTCGACGTGCCGCCGCGCAAGTAGGTAGCGGGAATGCGGACTTGCGGAAGGTGGCTCATGGCAGTTCCAGCACGCGAGGAATGAAAGTGCTGCATTGTAAGCCGACAGTGAACGCCGCAAGCCCCGGCATCGCCGCCGAACATTCCGAACATACTTGGTCAAGTCTCATTCCACGGCCTACGGGTTGCGGTGTGTTGTGGCCAGTATGGAACGCCCTGGAGGTATTCGATCGAGGCGTCATGCTCCTCGAATTCCAGCAAGTTGCCCAATTTCTCCGCCAAAACAGATCGAACTTCACTGGGCGTCGCAAAGAAGAGCTCCTTGCGACTATTGACCCCGCGGATTCAACTCTGATTCGCAACACTGATGATTGAATCCTCGGAGAAAACTTCGAGGGGACGCTTTCCCTACCCCACAAACGGATTCAACAACCGCACTCCCGTCTGCGCGAAATCACCCACGTTGCGCGTCACCAAGGTCAAATCGTGCAGCAGGGCAGTGGCGGCGATTTGTTTGTCGAGCGGGCTTTCCTGGCGCGGCACGCGCAGGCGGCCCCATAGCTGCGCCGTGTCCAGATCGAAGGACAGGATGAAGTCGCGGTAGTCGCGGATCACCTCGTTCAACCATGTTTCCAAAAGACTCGCCTGTGTGGCGTCGCCGCGATGGCGGATCAAGTCCACGCCACGGCGCAATTCGCCGATGGTGACGGCCGAGAGAAACACGCGCTCGCCTTGTTCGACGCAGCGACGGAAAAACGTGGCGACGCCGGCATCCGCCCTCGCGCCTTTGCGCGCTTCGCTGACGACGTTGGTGTCAATCAAATACACGGATTTCCTCGCCCCCATCCTGACGTGCGAAATCCTCGTCTCGCCCCACAGGCGGCATCGCGGCCAGCACTTCGGCGAGCGAGCGCTTGCGCGGCAGGAGCAAGGTTTCGGCCAGCAAGGCGCGATGCTCGGCTTCGGCGCTGTGGCCATGCTGCGCAGCGCGTTGTTTCAAGGCTTGAATGATGGCGTCATCGACGCCGCGAACGATCAGACTGGACATGGCGAGCCACCTCGAAACGCAATGCTATCAATGATAGCGCATGGGTCAGGTTCCAGCCACGGCACTGTTTTCTGCGCCTGCAACGAGTTGCACGGCGGAACTCGCGAGGATGTCCACCGAGGCAATTCCGCTAGACTGCCATTTCTCTCGTTCCCGTTTCCTCAACCCGCACCACCATGAGCAAAACCCGCGTCCTCACCGGCATCACCACCACCGGCACGCCCCATCTGGGCAACTACGTCGGTGCGATCCGCCCGGCGCTGGTCGCCAGCCGCGATCCGAACGTGGATGCCTTCTTCTTCATGGCCGATTACCACGCCCTCATCAAGTGCGACGATCCGGCCCGCATCGCGCGTTCGCGGCTGGAGATCGCGGCGACGTGGCTGGCGGCGGGGCTGGATACCGGGCGCGTGACCTTCTATCGCCAATCCGACATTCCGGAGATCCCGGAACTGACCTGGCTTTTGACCTGCGTGACGGCAAAAGGCCTGATGAACCGCGCCCACGCCTACAAGGGCGCGACCGATGCGAACCTCGCGGCGGGCGAGGATGCGGATGCGGGCATCACGATGGGGCTGTTTTCGTACCCGATCCTGATGGCGGCGGACATCCTGATGTTCAACGCGCACAAGATTCCGGTCGGGCGCGACCAGGTGCAGCACATCGAGATGGCGCGCGACGTGGCGGCTCGGTT
>CAZHXV010000375.1:0-2024 GCA_964536455.1 uncultured Aquimonas sp. | reverse complement strand
CGCCGGCGATCACGCCGGTACCTTCGGAAGCCGGCTGCATGAACACGCGCGCCGCGCCGTGGTTGGCCTTGATCGGGTACCACAGCGTACCGTTGTTCAGTTCGACGTCGATCAGTGCACGTCGGGCGTACTCCATCGACTTCTGGATCGCCACGGGCACTTCACGCGCCTTGCCGTAGCCGAAACCCACCTTGCCGGGACCGTCGCCCACCACCGTCAACGCGGTGAAGGTGAACTGGCGGCCGCCCTTGACGGTTTTGGAAACGCGGTTGACGGCAACCAGCTTTTCCAGCATCCCGTCGCCTTGTTCGCGATCGTTCGTGCTCATGTTTCCTGATTCCAAAAATTACGGCATTTGCCGCTTGTAATTGTGATGTGGAGCGTTGTGATTGGTGACTGGGGATTCGGGATACGTGAAAGCGGGTTCCTGCGAGCTTCTGTTTCGCGAATCCCAAATCTCCAATCCCAAACCCCGGCCCTCAGAACTGCAAACCCGCTTCGCGCGCCGCTTCCGCCAACGCCTTGACCCGGCCGTGGTAACGGTAACCGGAGCGATCAAATGCGACCGTTTCGATACCCGCGGCCTTGGCTTTCTCGGCGATGACGCGACCGACCTTGGCGGCGGCGTCCTTGTTCTTGCCGCTGGCCAGGCCATCCTTTACGGAGGACTCCAGCGTGGACGCGGCGGCCAGAACGGCGGAACCGTCGGCGGTGAAAACCTGGGCGTACAGATGCTGACCGGTGCGCAGCACCGACAGGCGCGGCACGCCGAGCTTCTTGATGTGCGAACGCGTGGTCTTGGCGCGGCGCAGGCGGGCGATATTCTTGTCCATGGAATGTACCTTCCGAAGCTGAAGCGCCCTTAGGCCTTCTTGGCTTCCTTGATGATGATCTTCTCGCCCGAATAACGGACACCCTTGCCCTTGTAAGGCTCTGGCGGACGGAACGCGCGGATCTTGGCGGCGGTTTCGCCGACGAGCTGCTTGTCGGCCCCCTTGACGATGATTTCGGTCTGGCTCGGGGATTCCAGCGACACGCCTTCCGGCGCCTTGAACAGGATCGGATGCGAGAAGCCCAGCGAGAGATTCAGATCCTTGCCCTGCATCGCGGCGCGGTAGCCGACGCCGACCAATTCGAGCTTGCGGGCAAAGCCCTCGCTGACGCCATGCGCCATATTGGACAGGATGGCGCGGTAGGTACCGGCCAGCTTGACGTCTTCGACGTTGGCGGCGACGAGATTCAGGCTGCCGTTCTCGACCTTGACATCGACGCCGTCGGGCTTGGCGATGGAAAGGCTGCCCTTGGCACCCTTCAGCGTGAACTGGCCATCGGCGGACTTGAATTCGACGCCCGTGGGCAGTACGACGGGTTTCTTTGCGACTCGGGACATGGTGTGCTCCTGATCAGGCAACCAAGAGCAGCACTTCGCCGCCTACGCCGGCGGCACGCGCCTGGCGATCGGTCAGAATGCCCTTGGAGGTTGAAATGACGGCAACGCCCAGGCCGCCGAGCACCTTCGGCAGCGCGTCCTTGCCGCGATAGGCGCGCAGGCTGGACTTGGAGACGCGCTCAAGACGCTCGATCACGGGCTTGCCCTGGTAGTACTTCAGCGCGATTTCCAGTTCCGGCTTCACGTCGCCGGATACGCGCACATCGGCCACGTAGCCCTCGGCCTTCAGCACGTTGGCGATCGCCAGCTTGATCTTGGAGGACGGCATCTTCACCGTCTGTTTGCCGACGGCCAGCGCGTTCTTGACGCGAACCAGCATGTCGGCGATGGGATCAGTCATGCTCATGTTTCACCTTTATGAGTAGCACCGATATCCGCTTTCGCAGAAATCCGTAAGTTGTGACAACTATCTTCGCCGCAGGAGCACCTGAGGCGGGAAACCAAACGCGAAGCCGCCTACTGTATACGGTTCCGCGCGATTTTTCCAGTAGAGCGGGGCTTGCCTCGCCCTCTTTCGTTCAACCACCGGCAAAGCGGAGCAGGCTCCGCTCTACGGGGTTCTTACCAGCTCGCC
>CAZHXV010000374.1:0-2054 GCA_964536455.1 uncultured Aquimonas sp. | reverse complement strand
GTCCACCTCGCGCGTGAAAACGACGCGCGCCAGGTATTCGAGGTTCACCTGATGCACGATGCCGGTATTCGGCGGCACCACCTTGAAATCCGCCAGCGCCTTCTGGCCCCAGCGCAGGAAGGCGTAGCGCTCGCGGTTGCGCTGGAACTCGATCTTGCCGTTGAGATCGAGCGCCTCGGACGTGCCGAACACATCGACCTGCACCGAATGGTCGATCACCAGTTCCGAAGGAATCTGCGGATTGATCTGCGCAGGCTTGCCGCCGAGCTTCGTCACCGCATCGCGCATCGCGGCCAGATCCACGACGCAGGGCACGCCGGTGAAATCCTGCAACACCACGCGGGCCGGCATGAAGGCGATCTCCGTATCCGGCTCGGCCTTCGCATCCCAGTTCGCCAGCGCCTCGATGTGCGCGGGCAGCACGGAAACGCCGTCTTCGTTGCGCAGCAGGTTTTCCAGCAGGATCTTCATCGAGTACGGCAGGCGCGTCAGATCGAAGCGCGCGCCAAGCCGCGCAAGGCTGGCATAGGCATGGTGGTGCCCATTCACGGTGAGGGTGTCGCGGGTTCGGAAGCTGTCGATCATGTCCTGCTCCTTGAGGCTGGCCGTGGGCTGACTGCGACCATTTTGCTCCGATGCGGACGAATCGCCCAATCGCGCGGAACTCGCCACCGCATTCAGCCACGATCCGGTATGCGGGCCTCGGTATGCATGTTCAAGTATGTATAATTTCAGCCTACCGAAACCATCGGAGCGCCCCATGGAAGCCACCGTCGCAGAACGCGGGCAGATCACGCTGCCCAAGGCCGTGCGCGATGCGCTTGGGTTGACCAAGGGCACCACGCTGAAAGTGGAACTGGAAAACGGGCGCATCATCCTGCGCAAGAATGTGGACGATGCCATTTCCCGCGCCCGCGGGCGCTTCAAGCTGCCGCCCGGCGTGACCACCGACGACATCATGCGCGAGTTGCGCGGTCGTGCGCCAGGCGATCCGCTGGAGCCGTTCGAGGTACTGCGCGATCCCAATGATTGGCAGCAGACGGACAACAAGCAGGCAGGCAACGAATGATCGCCGTGGACACCAACGTGCTGATCGACCTGCTCGGCGAGGACGCGCGTGCCGCTGCTGCGGAAAGTTGTGTGCGAGACGCCTTGATGGCCGGCCCGGTGGTGATCTGCGACGTGGTGGTGAGCGAAATCACGGCTGGGCTGGGCCACGGCACGGACATCATGGATGTGATCGAAGACATGGGCCTGCGCTACTTGCCGGTTGAGCGCCGCGCCGCGATCCGCGCCGGTGAAATGCAGCGCCGCTTCAACCAGCGGCGCAAGATGTCCGGCCACGTTCAACCGCAGCGCACCGTGCCCGATTTCCTGATCGGCGCGCACGCACTGCTGCAATGCAATGGCCTCATCACCCGCGATGGCGGCTTCTTCCGCGATTACTTCAAGGGATTGCGGGTCATCGAGCCGCAATCCAACTGATCCTTCCCCACCCACACGCCACGGAGAACCCCATGTTCCTCGCCAGCTACCGCCAACACGTCGCCGAACGCGCCGCGCTCGGCATTCCGCCGCTGCCGCTTTCCGCGCAGCAGACCGCCGATGTCATCGAGCTGCTGAAAAACCCGCCCGCCGGCGAGGAAGCCTTCCTCGTCGATCTCATCGCCAACCGCGTTCCGGCCGGCGTGGACGATGCCGCGAAGGTGAAAGCCTCGTACCTGGCCGCCATCGCCTTCGGTACGGAAACCTGCAGCCTGATCTCCGCCGTCCACGCCACGCAACTGCTCGGCACCATGCTCGGCGGCTACAACGTCGCGCCGCTGATCGAACTTCTGGAGAGGAACGACGACGTCGGCGCCGCCGCCGCGCAGGGCCTCAAGCACACGCTGCTGGTGTTCGACGCCTTCCACGACGTGCAGGACAAGGCCGAGAAGGGCAACGCCAACGCGCAGGCCGTGCTCAAGAGCTGGGCCGAGGCCGAATGGTTCACCAGCAAGCCGGAAGTGCCGGCCTCGCTGACGATCACCGTGTTCAAGGTGCCGGGCGAAACC
>CAZHXV010000373.1:0-2054 GCA_964536455.1 uncultured Aquimonas sp. | reverse complement strand
CGTGCTGGCGCTGCTGCTGCTCCTGGGCATGGGCATCGACTACGGCATCTTCCTGCTGGAACATCCAGGCGATGGCTCGGCCTGGCTGGCGGTGGCGCTGGCGGGCGTCTCCACCCTGCTCGCGTTCGGCCTGCTGGGGCTTTCCGCAACGCCGGCGCTTTCCGCCTTCGGCATAACGATGCTGATCGGCGAGCTTTCCATCTGGATGCTCACGCCCTTCCTGCGGCCCCAGGTGCAGCCATGAGCCGGCCCTGCGAAACGCACCCATCCGCATCTTCCCGGGTGGATTGGGCGCACGTGGAATTGCCCGCCGCCTGGCCGGATCAAATAACGTGGTGGAAGCCTTCGCACCTGTTGCACCTGTGGCGCAAGCTCACAGGCCGCCAGCGCGAGCGCGTGCGCCTGCCCGAGGCATTGCCCGGCGCGGAAAAACTGCCGCGCTACCTGCTGCTGGAGTTCCACAACCTGCCCAACGGCAATTACTCGCGCACCGTCACCGGCGGTTACTCGCGCGGTTTCGATCACGCCATGCTCGGCACGCTGCGCACCGGCCGCGCCCGTATCGCCCAGGCGTTGAAGGGCGCAAAGCGGGCGCTCGATCTTGGCGCGGGCGCAGGCCATCTGGCGGCGGCGATGCACGAGGCCGGCATCGCGGACGTGTGGGGGCTGGAACCGTCGCCCTACCTGCTGCACCTGGCCGCACGCAGGGTGCCGCAGGCGCATTGGGTGCACGGCCTGGGCGAGGACACCGGCCTGCCCGACGCGCATTTCGACGCCGTGGGCGTCTGCTTCGTGCTGCACGAAGTGCCGCCCCCCTACCTGCGCCGCCTGTGCGCGGAACTTTCGCGCATCACCACGCCCGGCGCGAGGCTCGCCATCCTGGAACCCTCGCCGCTGCAATGGCACGGCAGCGTGGGGGCGATGTGGCGCTCGCACGGCTGGCGCGGCGCATATTTCCGCCTGCTCGCCCGGCGCGTCTATGAACCCTTCGCCGATGCCTGGCACCGGCTGGATTTTCCCGCCCTGCTGGCCGAGCACGGCTTCGCCGTGCGGCAGGACGAAGTGGATTGCCCGTTCCGTTTCATCCTCGCCGAACGCATCGGCGCTCAGCCCTACGACACTCACCCAACCCAGGAGACGACCGCACCATGAACACCGAACAGACCGAAGTCCTCATCGTCGGCGCAGGCCCGGCCGGTTCCGTCGCCGCCGGGCTTTTGCGCAAGCAGGGCCGCAAGGTGCTGATCCTGGAAAAGGAGCAATTCCCGCGCTTTTCCATCGGCGAGAGCCTGTTGCCGCAGTCGATGGCCTACATCGAGGAGGCCGGTTTCCTGCGCGACGTGGTGGAGGCGGGATTCCAGTACAAGAACGGCGCGGCCTTCGAGCGCCGCGGCCAGACCACCGCGTTCGATTTCCGCCACAAGTTCACGCCCGGCTGGGGCACCACCTACCAGGTGGAGCGCGCCACGTTCGACCAGACCCTGGCCAACGGTGCCGCCCGCGCCGGTGCGGAAGTGCGCTTTCGCCACACCGTCACCGCGGTGGACGTTTCCGGTGCGGAGCCGGTGGTCACCGCCACCGCGCCGGACGGGCAGGCGTACCAGGTGCAGGCGAAATTCCTGCTGGACGCCAGCGGCTTCGGGCGCATCCTGCCGCGTATGCTGAACCTTGAAACCCCATCGAACTTCCCGGTGCGCGGCGCGGTGTTCACGCACGTGCAGGACAACATCGCCCCGGAGGAAATGGATCGCAACAAGATCCTCATCACCGTGCACCCGGAACACATCGACGTGTGGTTCTGGACGATCCCGTTCTCCGGCGGTCGCCTTTCGCTGGGCGTGGTGGCGCGCACCGAATTCCTGGAGCGCTACCAGGGCAGCGAAGTGGAACGGCTGCGCGCCATCGTCGCCGAAACGCCGTCGCTGGCGCACCTGCTGCGCAACGCCGTATGGGATACGCCGGGCCGCAAGCTCACCGGCTATTCGGCCAACGTGAAATCGTTGTGGGGCAACGGATTCGCCCTGCTCGGCAACGCCGGCGAATTCCTCGACCCG
>CAZHXV010000372.1:0-2071 GCA_964536455.1 uncultured Aquimonas sp. | reverse complement strand
AGGCCAGCGGCGACTACCGCATCGTGGCGCCGATCCGCGAGATCCAGAAGGAACACACCCAGACCCGCGCCTACGAGCAGGCCTATCTCGAGGAGCGCGGCTTCGGCGTGCGCGCCAAACAGAAGGCCTACACGATCAACGAGAACCTGCTGGGCGTGACCATGTCCGGCGGCGAGATCGACCAGTGGGAGGCGCCGGGCGAGGGCGCGCGCGGCTGGTGCGCGCCGCGCAGCGCGTGGCCGGTCGAGCCGCTGAGCGTGAGCCTGAAGTTCGTGAGCGGCGAGGCGGTGGAGCTCGACGGCAAGCCGCTGCCGGGCGAGCAGATCCTTGCCGCGCTCAACCGCCTGTTCGCGCCCTACGGCGTAGGCCGCGGGCTGTACACCGGCGACACGGTGATCGGCCTGAAGGGCCGCATCGTCTACGAGGCGCCGGGCCTGGTGTCGCTGCTCACCGCGCACCGCGCACTGGAGGAAGCGGTGCTGAGCAAGCAGCAGAACCGCTTCAAGCCGGAAATCGCGCGCAAGTGGGTGGAACTGGTTTACGAAGGGTTCTATCACGACCCGCTCAAGACCGATCTGGAAGCCTTCCTGAAATCCTCACAGGCTACCGTGAACGGCGAAGTCACCTTGCGCACGCAGGGCGCGCGCGCGGATGCCGTCGCGGTGAGGTCGCCGCATTTGCTCAACGCCAAGGGCGCGACTTATGCGCAGTCGGCGGATTGGGGCGTGGAAGAAGCCGAGGGCTTCATCAAGCTGTTCGGCATGAGTTCCACGCTGTGGGCGCAGATCAACAAGGGCTGATGCAATGTCATCGCTGCTCGACAACACGCTGATGCACCTGAAGGCGCTGGTGTCCTTCGACACCCGCAACCCGCCGCGCAACATCGGCACGGGCGGCATTTTCGATTGCATCCGCGCGAACCTTCCCGGCTTCGACGTGGACGTGATCGACCACGGCTCGGGTGCAGTGTCGTGCTTCGCGGTGCGTGGTGCGCCGAAATATCTGTTCAACGTCCACCTGGACACCGTTCCTGATTCGCCGCAGTGGTCGCGCAATCCGCACGACCTGCTGGTGACGGACGACCGCGCCATCGGCCTGGGTGCGTGCGACATCAAGGGCGCCGCCGCCGGATTGCTCGCCGCCGCGAACGCCTGCGATGGCGATGCCGCGTTCCTGTTCAGCAGCGACGAGGAAGCCAACGATCCGCGCTGCATCGATGCCTTCCTGAAGCGCGGCCTGAAGTTCGATGCGGTGCTCGTGGCCGAACCCACGCAAACCCGCGCCGTGCTCGCGCATCGCGGCATCAGCGCGGTGTCGATGGCGTTCGCCGGCCGCGTCGGCCACGCTTCGCAGAAGTTGCAGCTGTCCGACAGCGCCTTGCACCAGACGGTGACCTGGGGCGCGAAGGCGCTGGAACTGGTCGCCTCGCTCGAAGGGGCGAAGTTCGGCGGGCTTTCCGGCCTGCGCTTCAACATCGGCCGCATCGAAGGCGGCATCAAGGCCAACATGATCGCCCCGGAAGCCCAGGTGCGCTTTGGCTTCCGTCCCTTGCCCTCGATGGATTTGCCCGCATTGCTGGAAACCTTCCGCACGCTTTCCGAACCTGCGCCGGCGGCCTTCGACGAAACTTTCCGCGGCCCCAGCCTGCCGTCGGGCGATCCGGCACTGGCCGAGGAACGCCGCCTCACCGCGCGCGATGTGGCCGACGAACTGGAACTGGCCATCGGCAACGCCGTGGATTTCTGGACGGAGGCCTCGCTGTTCTCCGCCGCTGGCCACACCGCGATGGTCTACGGCCCCGGCGACATCGCCCAGGCCCACGCCGCCGACGAATGGGTGGCATTGGATCAGCTTGAAACCTACGCGCAATCGGTGGTGCGCATCCTGCAACGCCGATGAGCGCAGTCCTCAAGCCGATGGCTTGCGGCGACCGGCAAGCGCCGCTGTCGTTTTTGCGAATCCCGAATCTCCCATCCCGAATCCCGGCCAACATGCCCCACATCCAGACCCGCCAGACCATCGTCCGCCTGCTGTCCAGCATGGCCAGTGCGAAGGAGATCAGCCAGTACCT
>CAZHXV010000371.1:1335-2092 GCA_964536455.1 uncultured Aquimonas sp. | reverse complement strand
CGCGCGGCGTGCCCTCGCTGGGCGCGACGTGCATGCGGAAGCCGGGCGCGGCGTTCACTTCGCAGATCGCCCCGCCGATGGCCTTGTAGCTCTCGGCGATGTTGGGCGAGATGAAGTCCACGCCCCCCACGTCCAGCCCGATGGCGCGCACCGCGCGGACCGCCATGTCGCGGTTGTCCGGGTGGATGACGTCGGTGACATCCGTTGCGGTGCCGCCGGTGGAGAGGTTCGCGGTGGAACGCAGATAGACGATCTTGCCCTTCTTCGGGATGGAATCGGCGGTGTAGCCCACGCGCTCCATCATCAGTTCGGCCTGGGCGTCCAGCACCAGGCGCGTGAGCACCTTCTCGTGGCCGATGCCGCGGCGCGGATCGGCGTTCACGATGTCGATCAGTTCGGCGATGGTCTTCTCGCCGTCGCCCACCACATGCCCCGGGGTGCGGCGCGTGGCGGCGACGAGTTCCCCGTTCACCACCAGCAGGCGATGGTCGTCCCCGGGCTGGAAGGTTTCCACGATCACCGAGCGGGAATGCTCGCGCGCGGCCAGGAAGCCGGCGCGCACCGCCTCCGGTTCGGAAATGCCGATGGTGATGCCGCGCCCGTGGTTGCCGTTGTAAGGCCTGGTGACCACCGGCCCGCCGAGCCGGCGCGCGGCGCGCAGGGCGCCGTCCTCACTGTTGACCAGTTCCTGGCGCGGCACCGGCAGGCCGAGCGAGGAGAGGATCTTGTTGGTTTCCTCCTTGTCCGAGGCCAGCTC
>CAZHXV010000371.1:0-1325 GCA_964536455.1 uncultured Aquimonas sp. | reverse complement strand
GACCGAGATGTACGGCGTGCGCCCGGTGATCGTGGCCTGGATGCGCTGCTGGTACTTGCCGTGGCCCAGTTGCACCAGGGATTGTTGGTTGAGCCGCAGCCACGGAATCCCGCGCGCCTGCGCGGCCTGCACCAGCGAGGCGGTGGACGGCCCGAGCGCGCGGCGCTGGGCGTAGCGGATGAAATCGTCGCGCTCCTTCTGCCAGTCGAAATCCTCCGGCGCCACGCCCGCCGGGCGAATCTCCGGCGGCAGGAGCGAGGCCAGCAGTTTCAGCGCCAGTTCCCCGGCGGCGATGCCTTCCTCGCGCTGGGCGTATTCGTACACCACGGTATAGACGCCGGGCTTGCCGTCGACGCTGCGGGTCTTGCCGAAAGTCACGTCCTCGCCGGCGATGTTCTGCAGTTCGATCGCCACGTGTTCCAGCACGTGCCCCAGCCAGGTGCCTTCGCCTTCGCGCAGGCGGCGCAGGAAGCCGCCCGGTTCGCGGTAGGAGCAGCCGTGTTCGGCCAGGCCCGGCAGGGCTTCCACCAGCCTGTCGATGAATCCCTCGCCCAGCCGCACGCTGGGCCAGTGTTCCAGTTCGCCCAGATCCAGTTCGAGCCGGATCACCGGGAAGTGGGCGTAGAGCGATGGGCCGCCATAGACCGAGCGATCGAGAATGCGCATGGAAATCCCCCATAAGGCTGGTGATCGGACAATCGCGCTTCCCTGCGCGGGCGTCGCCCAGGCGGGCGGCGCGGATTTCCCCGCAGAATGCCGAAAACCCGCGCGCAGGGGAACCATCGCCGCGCAGCCATGCCGCGACCGCTATACTCGCCGGCCCCTTCATTTCCGCGCTGCCGCGCCGGCCGCGCTTCCACACGGAGCCTTCCATGAGCATCGACCAGCTAGAAGACATCGCCCAGGCCATGGTGGCCCCGGGCAAGGGCATCATCGCCATCGACGAATCCAACGCCACGATCAAGAAGCGCTTCGATGCGGTGGGCATCGAGTGCACCGAGGAAAACCGCCGCGCCTATCGCGAGCTGCTGCTGACCACGCCGAAACTTTCCGATTACATCTCCGGCGCGATCCTGTACGACGAAACCCTGCGCCAATCCACCAAGTCCGGCATGCCCTTCACCAAGGTGATGATGGATGCCGGCATCCTGCCGGGCATCAAGGTGGACAAGGGGCCGGTGCCGCTGGCCGGTTTCCCCGGCGACGTGGTCACCGAAGGGCTGGACGGCCTGCGCGACCGCCTCAAGGAATACGCGAAGCTGGGCGCGAAGTTCGCCAAGTGGCGCGCAGTGTTGCGCATTGGAGACTGCGAGCCGAGTGCGGCC
>CAZHXV010000370.1:0-2110 GCA_964536455.1 uncultured Aquimonas sp. | reverse complement strand
TCAGCGTGCAGATCGCCGGGGCTGATCCTGCCACCTTGGCCGAGGCCGCGCGCTTCAACGTCGATCACGGCGCGCAGATCATCGACATCAACATGGGCTGCCCGGCGAAGAAGGTGTGCCATGTGTGGGCAGGTTCCGCGCTGTTGCAGGACGAGGCGCTGGTGGGCCGCATCCTGGACGCCGTGGTCGCCGCCGTCGATGTGCCCGTCACGCTGAAGATCCGCACCGGCTGGGATCGCGAACACCGCAACGGCGTGGCCGTGGCCCGCATCGCGCAGGCCGCCGGCGTCGCCGCGCTCGCCGTGCATGGCCGCACCCGCGCCGACAAGTATCTGGGCGATGCCGAATACGACACCATCGCCCGCATCCGCGATGCCGTTTCCCTGCCGCTGTTCGCCAACGGCGACGTGGGTTCGCCGGAAAAGGCCGCGCAGGTGCTGCGCCTCACCGGCGCGGACGGCCTGATGATCGGCCGCGCCGCGCAGGGCGCGCCGTGGATCTTCCGGCAGATCGCGCATTACCTGGCCACCGGGCAGACCCTGCCCGCGCCCACGCCCGCGCAAATCCGCGACATCCTGCTCGAACACCTCGCCGCCCTGCACGCCTTCTATGGCGAACCGCACGGCGTGCGCATCGCCCGCAAACACCTGGGCTGGTACGCCCAGGATCACGCGGACGCCGCCGGTTTCCGCGCCATCGTCAACGCCGCCGAAACCGCCGAACACCAGGCTCGCATCGTGCGCGAGTGGTTCCAGGGGCGGGTGGAACGCGAGGCGGCCCAGCGGGAAACGGGCGTGGCCGCGGCGGCGTGAGCGCAGCTAATCGACGAACCGCCCCGCACTCTCCGGCGTGGGCATCATGCAGACCTCGCGCCTGCCGAACAGCCGGTAACGGTTGCGCGCGATGAAGCGGTAGGCAGGATCGCGCAGCACTCGCGGCACGAGGCGCAGAACACCGAAACCGCGCCATGCCCCGCCCAGGCCCGTGAGCACGTCCAGGATCGCATCGCTGTCGGTACGCGCGCGGCCTTCGCGCAGCAGCAGGAAGGAGGAAGGGTCGTCCGGATCCAGGCCGTGATCGCGCAGCAACCTGCGCCCGGTTTCGGACTGCATGCTCGCGAATCGGTACACGCCACGCGCATCGAAGCGCAGCAGGAACCGCACCCAGCCATTGCACAGATGGCATACGCCATCGAACACGACGATGGCGCCGCCCGCATCACTCGACATGCAGCCACCCTTCATACGCGGCCACGAACCCGATCAACGGAAACCGCGCTTCGACCTCGAACCGGTAGCGCCCCTGCGCATCGACGCCTTCGCGCGCCTTCACCCCGCGCATCAGGAAGGCCGGCATCGGGACGGCACCGAACACACGCAGCGCCACCGGCTCCCAGAGGATGCCATCGCCATCGACGCGCAGGCGAAACCGGATCTCCGACGGCCCAAGGCGCTCGCACAGCAGCCCATCGCGCGGCCACAGCGTCGATACGAACGGCGATGGCGGGAAATGCCGGATCCAGCGCTCGCCCGCGCCCTCGCGCTCGATCGTCACCGCCATCGCCACCTCGCCCTCGTGCCTGGGCAAGCCTGCGATGCGCGCCGCCAGCCGCGCCAGAGGATTGCGCGCGGCGCGCACCCTCGCCTCGCCTTCGAAGCGGCGCGGCAATGGCATCTCGTGCAGCGCGCGGACGGGCCCAGGCATGCCATCCAGCGCATCACCCAGCAGTTGACGGAACAAGGAAGCCATGGCGCATTATCGCGGCACGGCTCGATTCAGGCCAACACGGCAGGCCCCATCGGGCGGGGCCGTGCCGTGCTGCATGGCGAGGCTTACGCGGCGTGCCGCTTGTCGTCGTAGAACTGTTCTTCCTCGGTGGAGCCGGTCAGCGCGGTGACGGACGATGCGCCGCCCTGGATCACCGTGGTGACGTCGTCGAAGTAGCCCGCGCCCACTTCCTGCTGGTGGCTGACGAAGGTGTAGCCCTTCTCGCGCGCGGCGAATTCCGGCTCCTGCACTTGTTCCACGTAATGCCGCATGCCTTCGCCGCGGGCGTAGTCGTGGGCGAACTTGAAGGTGTTGAACCAGTTGATGTGGATGCCGGCCAGGG
>CAZHXV010000369.1:1343-2124 GCA_964536455.1 uncultured Aquimonas sp. | reverse complement strand
GTGTAGCCGTTGCCGCCGAGGATCTGGATCGCCTGCCCGGCCATCCACGTGGCCTTTTCCGCCGAGTACAGGATCGCGCCGGCGGCTTCCTTGCGCGTGGTCTGGCCGCGGTCGCAGGCTTTGGCCACCGCATACACATAGGCGCGGCAGGCGTTGTAGCCCACGTACATGTCCGCCAGCTTGCCCTGGATCAACTGGAACTCGGCGATGCTGCGCCCGAACTGCTTGCGTTCGCGCGCATACGGCAGCGCCACATCCAGGCACGCGCCCATGATCCCGAGCGGGCCGCCGGAGAGCACGAGGCGTTCGTAATCCAGCCCGGACATCAGCACGCGCACGCCCTTGTCCACTTCGCCCAGCACGTTTGCGGCGGGCACTTCGCAATCCTGGAACACCAGCTCGCAGGTGTTGGAGCCGCGCATCCCGAGCTTGTCCAGCTTCTGCGCGGTGGAAAACCCCGGAAAGCCCTTTTCGACGAGGAAGGCGGTGATGCCCTTGGAGCCGGCGGCGACATCCGTCTTGGCATAGACCACCAGCACGTCCGCATCCGGGCCGTTGGTGATCCACATCTTGTTGCCGTTCAACACGAACGCATCGCCGCGACGATCCGCGCGCAGCCGCATCGAGACGACATCCGAACCTGCGCCCGGCTCGCTCATCGCCAGCGCGCCGATGTGTTCGCCTGCAACCAGCTTCGGCAGGTATTTCGCCTTCTGCGCCGGCGTGCCGTTCTTGCGCAACTGGTTCACGCACAGGTTGGAATGCGCGCCATAGGAGAGGC
>CAZHXV010000369.1:0-1333 GCA_964536455.1 uncultured Aquimonas sp. | reverse complement strand
CGCCAGATAGCCCAGGTTCGTGCCGCCGAATTCCTCCTCGACGGTCAGCCCGAGCAGGCCCATCTCGCCCAGCTCCCGCCACAGGTGCAACGGAAAGGCGTTGTCGCGGTCGGTTTGTTCGGCCAGCGGCGCGATCCGCGCCTGCGCGAACTGGCGCATGGCATCGCGCAGCGCGTCGATGGTTTCGCCCAGATCGAAATCGAATTCCTGCATCGGCGTGGCCCTCCCAAGCCTGGCGGATGGTTGCGCCGATGATTTTCCGGCGTCGAGATCGCGATCCTAGGGCATTTTTCCGATAAATTGAATCCGGATTCATTGTTTGGGGCAAGGACGACGCAATGGCCTACCGCCGTACCCGACTGATGGCCGAGCGCCTCGCCGGCAATCGCGAGCGCATCCTTTCGACCACGCGCAAGCTCGTGGCCGAGGGTGGTTTCCGCCATGCGCAGATCGCCGCCGTGGCGGCGGAAGCGGGTGTCTCCACCGGCATGATCTATCGGTATTTCCCTTCCAAGGCCGAACTGTTCGTCGAAGTGCTCACCATCGCCGTGGATCACGAAATCGCGATCTTCGAACACGTCGTCGCACAGCATGGAAGCGCGCGCGAACAACTGGATGCCGCCGTCGCCTCCTTCGTGCGCCGCGCCCTCACCGGCCCGAACCTCGCCTACGCCTTCATCGCCGAGCCGGTAGATCCGGAAGTGGACGCCGAGCGCATCCGCTGCCGCAAACGCTTCGGCCAGATGTTCAAGGCCATCCTCAAGCGCGGCGTGGCGAACGGTGAATTCCCGAAGCAGAACCTGGACGCCGGCGCGGCCTGCATCGTCGGCGCCTTCACCGAAGCCCTGGTCGGCCCGCTCGCCCCCAGCCGCAAGAACGTGCGCGACAAGGAACGCTGGGTCGCGGCGATCTGCGAATTCTGCGGGCGGGCAGTAGGGGCGGTGGATCGACGACCGTAGCCTCCGGTTTTCCCGGAGCCTCCAAGGCGCGGCATCGTGGAACGCCGGCGCGATGGCTTGAAATCCGTGCCCGCAAAGACGCAGGATTCCCTACGCCGCCGCCGACTATCGAACCTGCATCGCCGAGTGTTCCAACGCGCCGGCGTGGTCGATGTGGGGTTGCGCCTGGCGTATCCGGCGGTGTGGCAGAACGCGGCGGCGCTACCGCTCCTCGATCTGACCGGCGCGTTTGCAACGCGCATGGGGCTTCCACGGCCATCCATTCCGGCAATCCATGCCCAGGCACTCGTCGCGGAACTTGCGGTTAACGCAAACTGCTCGAATCATCGACTGCCTACGCGCCGAATGGAGAGCACACACATTCCCACCCAAAT
>CAZHXV010000368.1:0-2124 GCA_964536455.1 uncultured Aquimonas sp. | reverse complement strand
GACCCCGCACATCGGCGGCAGCACCGAGGAGGCGCAGGAGAACATCGGCATCGAGGTCGCCTCCAAGCTGGTGCGCTACAGCGACAACGGCTCCACCCTTTCGGCGGTGAACTTCCCGGAAGTCTCGCTGCCCGAGCACCCCGGCAACCGCCGCATCCTGCACATCCACCGCAACGTGCCGGGCATGTTGTCCAGGATCAACGACGTGTTCTCGCGCGCCAACGTCAACATCAACGGCCAGTACCTGCAAACCGATCCGGCCATCGGCTACGTCGTCATCGACGTGGATACCCCGGCGCAGGAAACCGCCGTGCTGCGCGAGGCGCTGGCGGCGATTCCGGGGACTTTGCGGACGCGGGTGCTTTACTGATGCGGTGAGTCGGCGGCTGCGCCGCCCGTGGGGAGCGAGCCGGCGCGCGTTGCGCACCTGTCAGTAAAAGCGAAGCAGCGCCTGCTTTTACTCACTCCTCGCAGCGCCGAAGGCGCGACTCGCAGCCCGAGCAGCGGGCGACTTGCTCACTCACTGCGCCATCACCTTCGGAAACGCGATGGCCTTGTTGCGCGCCCGCAGCGAGAGTCTGGCGGCGGTCTTGCGGGCGATGTCGCGATAGGCGGCGGCGTGGGCGGAATCCGGTTGCGCGGCAACGGTGGGCGCACCGCCGTCGGCCTGTTCGCGGATGGAAATATCCAGCGGCAGCGAACCCAGCAGCGGCACACCGTACTGCTCGGCCATGCGCTGCCCACCGCCGTGGCCGAAGATGTGTTCGGCGTGGCCGCAGTTGGAGCAGACGTGGATCGCCATGTTCTCCACGATGCCCAGCACCGGCACTTCGACTTTCTCGAACATCTTGAGCGCCTTCTTCGCATCCAGCAGGGCGATATCCTGCGGCGTGGTGACGACGATGGCGCCGGAAACGGGCACGCGCTGGCACAGCGAGAGGTGGATGTCGCCGGTGCCCGGCGGCAGGTCGATGACGAGGTAGTCCAGATCGCCCCAGGCGGTTTCGGAGAACAGCTGCTGCATGGCCTGGGTCACCATCGGGCCGCGCCAGATCATCGGCGTGTCCTCCTCGATCAGCAGGCCGATCGACATGGCTTCCAGCCCGTGGCCACGCTTGGGCACGATGCGCTTGCCGTCCAGCGTATCGGGCTTGCCGGAAAGGCCGAGCATCCTGGGAATGCTGGGGCCGTAGATGTCGGCATCGAGAATCCCGACCTTCGCGCCTTCGGCGGCCAGCGCCAGCGCCAGGTTCACCGCGGTGGTGGATTTGCCCACGCCGCCCTTGCCCGAGGCCACGGCAAGGATGTTCTTCACGCCCGGCAGCGGCGAAAGGTTCTTCTGCACCTGGTGCGAGGCGATCTTCGAGGAGACGGAAACGCTCGCGCCCAGGATCGCCGGATCGGCCTTCAGCGCGGCCTCGGCGATTTCCGCCAGCGCGCCGTGCCAGCTCGCCGCCGGATAGCCCAGCACCAGCTCCACCGCCACCTTGCCGCCGTCGATGCCGATGCCGCGCACCGCGCCACCGGCGACCAGATCGACGCCGGTATTCGGGTCGGTCACGGAAGAAAGGCGGGTTCGTATCTGTTGTTCGTCCAGGGACATGTCGGTTCCGGTATCGAAGAAGTGGATGGCCTCAGAGGGCCCGCAGGCGCTCCGCCGCCGCCACCTGCGTCGCATCGGCCTTGGCGAAGCAGAGGCGGATCAGGCGCTGGCCTTGCGGCGGGGCGTGGTAGAACGGGGAAAGCGGGATCGCCGCGACGCCTTTTTCGATGGTGAGCCAGCGGCAGAATTCCACGTCCGGCATGTCGCCCACTTCCGGCACGAGCGCGGAGTAATCGGCCAACTGGAAATACGCGCCCTGCACCTTGGGCAGCGCGAATTTCGACTCGGCCAGCAACTGCGAGAAGCGGTCGCGTTTTTGTTGGTAGAACGCGGGCAATTCCAGGTGATGTTCGGGATGGGCCTCCATCATCTTCGCCAGCGCCCATTGCGCCGGGTTGAAGGCGCAGAAGGTCAGGTACTGGTGCACCTGCCGGAAATCCGCCGTGAGCCCCGCCGGGGCCACCGCGTAGCCGAGTTTCCAGCCGGTGCAGTGGTAGGTCTTGCCGAACGAGGAAACGACG
>CAZHXV010000367.1:0-2175 GCA_964536455.1 uncultured Aquimonas sp. | reverse complement strand
TTTCTGATGAAATTCTTGTACAAAAATCCTTACTTTCAAAATTAGAATCTAAATATTTGCTGGGATATGAAAATCCCTCCTGAAATGCAAAACCGCACGATCAAGGCTAACTACGTTAAACAACGTAAGTTAGTTGATCATATGATCTCCTCCGCCAAGAGTTCTTACTTTAAGAACTTGATCTTGCAGAATCAAAACTGCCCCAAAAAACTTTGGGGAACCCTTGATTCACTGCTTGGTCGCACTATCCCTAAGTCTCTTCCAAATTCCAATTCTCCGTCAACTCTTGCCAGCAATTTTCTTAATTTCTTTGATGACAAAATTACCAGACTCTGTTCTTCTATTCCTCCCTGTCCTGAGACTATTTCATATCCGTCTATGCCAAATCCTCCTCTGCTGTTAAATTTTAAACCTGCTTCTCTTGAAGAAATCCGTCATCTAATACTCTGCTCTACCGACTCATCTTGCTCGCTAGATGCCATTCCAACCAAACTACTTAAATCTTGCATTGATGCCCTCCTACTTCCAATTACCCATCTGGTTAATCTTTCACTTTCTGAAGGAATTTTTCCATCTACTTTTAAAAATGCTGTTGTTTCTCCTCTGCTTAAAAAGCAATCACTTCCTAAAGATGATCTTTCTAGCTATCGTCCCATTTCCAACTTAAATTTCATTTCCAAAATCTTGGAAAAAATAATCTACACTCGCTTATGCAGCCATCTCGAATCTTTTCCTTCTCTATCTTGTTTCCAATCTGCATATCGAAAGCTTCACTCCACTGAAACTGCCTTACTCAGCATTCATAATGACCTTTGCTTAGCCTTAAACTCTCAAAAGGTATCAGCCCTTGTACTACTTGATCTTTCGGCTGCCTTCGACACCATCGATCATAACATTCTTACCAGTAGACTTAAAACGTGCTTTGGTATCTCTGATTCCGCTTTCTCTCTGATCTCCTCCTATCTTTCTGGTCGCACTCAATCTGTTATTATAGACAATGAACGCTCCCCTGAACTACCTCTTCTTCGTGGTGTGCCCCAAGGATCTGTACTTGGACCTTTACTTTTTTCCCTCTACACTACCCCACTCAGTTATGTTTTAGACAATGCTTCAATAAAATTTCATTTCTATGCTGATGATACTCAGCTGTACATCTCATTTTCTAGCTCAGATTCTGACTTGAAATTGCAACACCTTTCATCTGTTCTTGACAAAGTGTATTCATGGTTTTGCAGTAATCGTCTCTCTGTCAACCCCTCTAAAACCGAATATCTTTTAATCGGCACTCCCCAGCAAAGAACCAAAATTGCCAATTCCTCCATCTATTTTCAAAATCTTGCTCTCACTCCTACTCCCAAGGCTAAAAACCTTGGTGTCATGTTTGATGAAAATCTTGATTTTAAATCTCATATCTCATCTGTCTGTCGTTCATCTTTCTTCCAGATTCGTCAAATCAGACAGATACGGTCATCTCTTGATAAAAATTCATCCATAATTCTTGCCAACTCAATAGTTCATTCTAAACTTGACTACTGCAATTCATTGCTATATGGTTTACCTTCTTCTTCTCTCATGCGTTTGCAACGCGTTCAAAATACTCTAGCACGTGTTGTCTGTCGATCCTCGAGGCTTCAGGCCACCTCTAGTTCCTTGCTTAATAACCTTCATTGGCTTCCTGTAGTTCAAAGAATTAAGTATAAAATTGCTCTTTTAACTTTCAAAACACTCCTTTTTGGTAAACCTTCTTACCTTTCTGATCTCCTAATCCAATATCAACCTTCTCGTAAGCTTCGTTCTTCCGATACCAAACTGCTCAAAATTCCTAATATTCTCACTTCGTTAGGTAGACGTTCATTTTCTTTCTCCGCTCCTACTGTTTGGAACTCTCTGCCTCCTGATCTTCGCTCATGTTCTACTACTTCCACTTTCCGTTGTAAGTTGAAAACACATCTCTTCCCACCATAGATTTTATTTCATCTTGCCTGACTGTTTTTTTGATCACCGGACCGGCACTGTTTAGGATCTTTTATTTCTCTTCAGCACATGTTTTTTCAGATCGTTTGGGGTGAATCGATTTGTAGTGACATGTGATGGGGGGACGTCCCTGACATCATCCTTGTATGAGGAAACGGACGTTAAACCTTTATTATTATTATTATTATTATTATTATTATT
>CAZHXV010000366.1:0-2208 GCA_964536455.1 uncultured Aquimonas sp. | reverse complement strand
CGGCGCGGCCTGCGAGCCGTCCACCAGCGTGGCGATGCCGCGCTTCTTCGCTTCGCGGCAGATCTCGCGCACCGGATTGATCGTGCCGAGCACGTTGGAGACGTGCGCGAACGCCAGCAGCTTCACCTCCGGCGTCAGCAGCGCGAACAGGCCATCCGGATCGAGTTCGCCGCGCCCGTTGAGTTCGGCCACCTTGATCGCGGCGCCGCTGCGCTGTGCGATCAGTTGCCACGGCACGATGTTGGCGTGGTGCTCCATGCGCGTGAGCACGATGGCATCGCCGGGCTTGAGCCTCGGCAAGGCCCACGAGTACGCGACCAGATTGATGGCGAACGTCGTGCCGCCGGTCAACACCAGGTCTTCGGGGCGCACCTTGAGGAAGGCCGCCAGCCGCTTGCGCGCGCCCTCGTAGGCATCCGTCGCCTCGCTGCCGAGCGTGTGCACGGCACGGCTGACGTTGGCGTTGTGGCGACGGTAGAACGTATCCACCGCTTCGACGACGGCGGCAGGTTTCTGGCTGGTGTTGGCCGAATCGAAATAGACGAGCGGCTTGCCGTGGATTTCGCGCGAAAGGATCGGGAACTGTGCGCGGATCCCAGCCCAATCCGGCATCGCGACGTGCGCTGGTATCGCGGCAGCGTTCACGCGGAAAGCCCCGGGAGCCGTGCATCGAGCGCAGCGGACGCCGCTTCCCGCAAGGCATCCGGCAGGCTCGCATCGAGCGCTTCGCGGCAGAAGGCGACGGTGAGCAGGTTGCGCGCGGCCGCTTCGGAAAGGCCGCGCGAACGCAGGTAGAACAAGGCGGTCGGGTCGAGACTGCCGACCGTCGCGCCGTGCGCGGCCTGCACTTCGTCGGCATGGATTTCCAGCACCGGCTGGGTGTCGATCTCCGCTTCTTCGGACAGCAGCAGGTTCTTGTTCGACAACTGCGCATTGGCGCCGTCGGAGCCTTCGCGGATCAGGATGCCGCCGTGGAACACGGCACGGCTGCGGCCGGATGCCAGCGCGCGCCATTGCAGCGTGGCGGCGGTATCGCGCGCGGCGTGGTCGATGCCAAGGCGCGTGTCCAGGTGACGACGGCCGTCGGCCAGCAGGATGCCGCTGGCGTGGAGGCGCGCGCCGGGTTCGGCCAGCGTCACGTTCAGTTCGTGGCGCGAAAGGCCGGCGCCCAGTTCCAGATCGACGCGATGGCAATCCGCGCCCTGCGCCAGCCGGACTTGCGTGCGGGAGAACGACGTGGCCGCCACCGATTCGGACTGGATGCGCAGGTGATCCAGCCGGGCGCCTTCATGCAGCTCGATCCGCATCAGCGCGTTGGAAAGATTCGCGTGTTCGCCCGCGGCGAGGTGGTGTTCGACCAGCGCCAGCCGCGCGCCCTGGGCCAGTTCGATGCGATGGCGCAGCGCATGGGCGATGTCCGAGGCCTCCGGCGCGCCGGCGAACACCAGATGCAGCGGCGTTTCCACGCGAACCTGTGCCGCTACGCGCAGCCACGCGCCTTCGGTGGCGAGCGCGGCGTTGAGTTCGGCGAATACTTCATTGCCGGGTTCGGCATCCATAGGCATGGAATCCGCCCGCGACAGCGCACGCAATTCCACGCCTTCCGGCAGGCCGGCGACATCGCTGAGCGCCGCATCGAACCAGCCATTGACGAATACCAGCCTCGGCGCGGGCGGAAGCGGCAGCGTTGCCGCACCGACCTTCGGCAATGCCTGCGAAGGCGCAAAGCTGCGCCGTTCCAGCGCCCGCAATGAGGTGTATTTCCAGGCCTCGTTGCGCGGCGCGGGCAAGCCGATCCGCTGCGCCCGAGCCAGCGCCTCGCGCCGTGCCTGCGCGTTCGGTGCGGCCTCGGAAAAACCCGCCGCCAGGGATTGCAGCAGTGCGCTCATGGCCGTTGTCCGGAAAAGAGGGACGGCGCAGCGCTTGCGGCATTCGCCAATCCCGAATCCCGGCTCCCAACCGCCGAACGACGGGTCATCCCCAATCCCGGCCTCATATCGCCTCCGGCGAGAGGCGTTTGGATATCCAGTCGTAACCGTGCGCTTCCAGTTCCAGCGCCAGCTCCGGCCCGCCGCTTTCCACGATGCGGCCATCGGCCAGCACGTGCACGACATCGGGCTTGATGTAGTCCAGGAGGCGCTGGTAGTGCGTGATGACGACGAAGGCGCGTTCCGGCGCACGGCGTCAATGCGCTGCGTTCGCCGGAAC
>CAZHXV010000365.1:0-2240 GCA_964536455.1 uncultured Aquimonas sp. | reverse complement strand
TGGCGGTGTAGGCCAGGGTCTTCCAGCCGATGCGCCCGAGCGAGCGGATGTCGCCCATCTCCGCCACGCCCATCACCAGCGCCGAGAACAGCAGCGGGATCACCAGCATGAACAGCAGGTTGAGGAAGATTTGTCCGATGGGCTGGGTGACGTATTTCGTCAACGCCACCAGCCAGGACGCATCGCCCGCGAAAAAGTGCGCGGCCAGGCCGAGCAGCAGGCCCGCACCGAAGCCGATCGCCATCTTCGTGTGCAGGGGCAGGCCGGTGTTGGATGTCATGGCGGGGTTCGTCCGGTGGCAAGCGCCGGATGGTACATCACCGCCCCGATGCGGCCAGGTTGCGGGGGCAGGCATCCGTAGAGCCGGGTTTGCTCGGCTGATTTTCGTTGAACATCAAAGGCAGCCGAGCAAGCTCGGCTCCACGGGCGGGATCAGTAGTGCGGCGTTCCGCCCCAGCCGAACATCAACCCGGCAAAGCCCATCAGGATGCCGACGAACATGCCGGCCCAGGCCATGCGGCGCTCGGCGCGACGAGTGTCGCCAGCGGCGATGGGGTCGCGCATGGCTTCGCGTTCGTGGCGGCGGGCGAGGATGCGTGGCAGCCAGGCCAGATTCATCGCGCCCAGCGCGGCCATCATGGCGGCGAAGCTGGCGGCGGGAAGCCACGGCGTCTGGGTGAAGGTGGCCGCGCCCATCAGTGCAGTGAACAGGCAGACCACGCCGATGCCGGCGGCGGCGAACCAGAACAGGTCGCGGCGTTCCTGTTCGTCGGTGGAGGTGATCCAGTGGCGGCGCACGCCGAGGAAGACGATGGCCACGCCTGCGATCAGCGCGAACACCATGCCGCCGGCCACGCCCAGCAGCAGCTTGCCGCCGCCCTTGCCGGCAAGGAAACCGATCTTGCCGGAGACGCCACGCCCGGCTGCGCCCAACGCCTGCGAACTGCGCCCGAAGAAATGCCCGGCAAGCGAACTGCTGGCCGCGCCCACGCCCGCCGCCGCGGCGTTCTGGCTTGCCGCAAGGCCCGCGATCACCAGCCCGGTGAAGGCGATCGAAGGCGCGGTGCTGCGCGCGAATTCGCCGAGCCGTTCCAGCATGTCGCGGTGCAGGCTCTGGCGGGCGCGGGAAAGGCGCTTGCGCACGGCGGCGTCCTGCATTCCGAGCAGTTCGGCCACCTGCTTGGAGGATTGGCCTTCGCGGTAGTAGATCAAGAGGATCTCGCGGGTTTCCTCGGGCAGCTCGTCGATCAGTTCGGCGGCGACGGCTTCTTCCTGCTGGCGCGCCAGCCGGTCGGGATGATCCGGCGTGGGGTCGGCGACCACGGCGAGGATGTCGTCGAGATCGCCGTCGATGCGCTTCTCGTTGCGTTTGCGGCGCAGGTAGTCGTGCGCGAGGTTGCGGGTGATCTGGCGCAGCCACGGCAGGAAGCTGCCCTGGTTGCGCAGTCGCGGCAGGTGTTTCCATGCGGAAAGAAACGCATCCTGCGCGATGTCCTCGCTGGCCGGTACGTCGCGCGTGATGGCCAGCGCGATGGCGGTGATGCCGTTCTGGCAGCCGCCGACGATCTTGCCGAACGCCGCGCTGTCGCCATTGCGTGCGGCGGGCAGGTGTTCGTCGATCAGCAGGACGAGGGCTTCGGTATTCGACATGGCGCAGGCTCGGGTGTGAGGGATCAGCCTGGAGACGTCTCGACCGTGATGATGTGACGCTCGTCCACTGGCGGCGGCGCCTTGGGTTTCGTATCGCAACCGCGCGAAAGCGTGAGCACCGCCAGCACCGCCACGGCGGCGAGCAGGCCGAGCCGCAGTTTTCCTGCCAGCCGGTACGGATTGCGTTGTGCCTCCGCCGCGCTTTCCGCGCCTTGGAGCAGGTAGGAATCCCCGCCGCGGGTGGTTTCCAGCAGGCCCGCCTCGCGCAGCAGCGCGCGGCCGCGGGTGAGGTCATCCGTGTGCACGATCCACACCGCCGGATCGTTCTGTCCGCTGCTGCTGCGTTCGCTGTCGCGGTAGGAAAACTCGCGCCGCCGGTTGCCGCGATAGGAGCGCGCCTCGCTGATCCAGGTTTCGATGCCGTGCTGGTTTAGCAGCGCAGCGACGCCTTCGATCGTTTCCAGGCGGGGCGATGTGAAGATCTGCCGCATGACGGTTCAGCCCTGGAAATCGGACACGCGGATCACGCCTTCCTGCGCGGCAGCCTCTACACCCGCGAGGGCGTGCTGGTGGCCTCCACCGCGCAGGAA
>CAZHXV010000364.1:0-2242 GCA_964536455.1 uncultured Aquimonas sp. | reverse complement strand
GCCAGCTGCTCGACGTTGGCGGGCGTTGTGGGCGTTGGCTGCTCGTCGTTCTTCGGGGGATTTCCTGGGGCTGTGGCCTGTTCGGCGGCAGCGCTGGCATATGACTGCTGATCGGGATTGAGTGGTAACCGCTCGCATTGTTCCGCAGATCGAGCATGGTCGCCTTGTTGATGCTGGTTTGGGTGGCCGCGCCGAGCGGTCTGCTGCTGCTTTGGTCTTTGCTATCCGGCGGCAGGGGTGGCATCGGTACTCGCCGACTGGTCGGCAACTTCGGCTGACGTCTCGGATGGTGCCGCAGTCTGCACAGGCGCGTTTCATCTGTCGAATGACTCCCGGCCGAATACTTCTCGCCAGGCTGTGTCGGATGCTTTGGCGACTGCCTCTTTGAACTTCGGGCGGCTGTCGAGCATCCCGGCTGATTCGGTGACACGGAGTTCGCGGGTCATGTTGCCTACTCGTTGGGTGACGATCACGGTGACTGTGCTGCCGTCTTCTGGTTCTGGTTGGGCGAGTGCGGTTTTCGTGGTGTTCATGGCCAGTCCCTTCGGTAGGTGATGGTGAGTTCTGCGTCTTGGATGACGTCGCGGAGGACGTCGGTGATGGGTGGCCGGCAGGTTGTGCAGCAGCAGGGCAGCGTGGTCCAGGGTGAGTTGTCGAATGGGTCGGGTGGTAGGTCGAAGTCAGCGAGGAAGCCGAGCGCCTGAGCAGTTTCGACGCGGCGTATCCATGGTGGGCGTAGGTCTGGTGGTGGTGCTGGCCATTGGGGTGGTGGTGGTTCGGTGATGGGCAGGATCCGCTGGTTGGTGGGGATCTGGTTGTAGTCGAATGTCATGTTGGCCAGCCCATTGCGAGTGCTCCGAGGGGGTGTTGTGTGGGGACGGTGCGGAGTGCTGGGCGTTCGTTGTCGCGGGTGCCGTCGCCGCGTTGTTTGTTGCAGAGGCCGTGCATGAGTCGGGTGGGTAGTTGGCCGTTGTCTTTGCCGTCTGGGTGTTCGCCGTGGAGTTTTCCGCTTGTGGTGTCGGGTTTTCCGTCGCTGCGGGTGGCGTGGGGGTCGTAGTCGGGGTTGCGGGTGCGGTCGCGGTACATGGGGAGTCCGCACCACCAGCAGGGGGTTCCGTCGATGTGGTTGGCGTGTAGTCGGCGGACTTGTTCGCGGTGGTTGTGGTCGTAGCCGCGGGCGGTGGCGCTGGGCCGTTTACGGGTTGGGGCCATCGCTACGGTCCTGGGTAGATCAGGCCAGGTAGTTCGGAGAACGGTCGGTCTGGGTCTTCGTACCACTCGATGATTGCGTTCAGTGCCTCTCGGGCAGCGGCGATTAAATCGTCTACGTACAGCGTTCGCGGTGGTCCTGTCATCACGCGCTGTGCTGCTGCGTAAGCGGGGTCAATGTCCGGCATCGGTGGTGCCTTCGTTGTTGGCTTGGCGTAGTGCGTTGTTGATGGCGTCCTGGCGGGCGGTGTCGATCACGTTGACTGGGGCGGTGTAGTCGAGCGGTTCGTGTGGCTGGGGTTCGTATGCGCAGCCGGCGACGTGGGGGCCGGTGAGTGGTGTGTGGCAGCACCATTCGCGGATTGCAACATTCGGTGTAGAACTTCTACTCGCATTGTTGCTTTCGGTGGGTTCTGCCTGTTCGGCGATGGTTTGTTCGGCGCGTTTGGCCCAGTTGTCGAGGACGGTTCGGTTGTGGAGTTCGCCGCCGTTGGCGTAGGCGTCGCGTAGGCGTTGGTTGGCTTCTTCCATTGCGTCGGCGGCTATGGCGGCCTGCTGCTGTGCGGCGGCGATTTCCATTGCGGCGGCGCGTTTCGCGGCTTCGGTCGGGTCGGTGGGGCCGGTGGCCATGAGCGCGTCGAGGGTGGTTTCGGTGTCGGGTGCGCGGTGCCGGCCGGAACGTTTCCCGGCGGGGTGGCGGTTCATCGCGGCGTCGATTTCAGGGTCGTCTTTGACGACGTGCAGTTCCGGTTTGGCCTGTCGAGCACGGGCCTCGCGGATCCGTTTCGTGGATTCCGCTGATGATTGGGCGATTTGGTTGACGTCGGCGACGCTGGCTTCGACGGGGGTTGCGGGGATGGCTTCGCAGTGGCCGAGGACGCCGCGGAGCTGTTGGCAGATCGTGAGGAAGATCGGCATCTCCGCGTCGGTGACCTTGACGACGAACGATTTCTGATCGGGCAGCTGCACGATGTGGAATTTTCCGGGTGCTGCGAGGAACGCTTGCATCTGCTGGGCGGGGGTTTGGCCGGCC
>CAZHXV010000363.1:0-2252 GCA_964536455.1 uncultured Aquimonas sp. | reverse complement strand
TGCCAGCCGTTGCGCTCCAACGGCGTGAGGCGGGCATCGAGCATGAGCGAGGCCGGCGTAGTGAACAGGGCATCTTGCCCCAGCGAGTTGTGGCGGGTGTGGTGGTCTGCCATGAGAGTTCTCCAAGGTCTGGGCCACAGCGGCCCGTTCCCCTGCATCTCATCGCGTACCGCTCCATGCGTCAGCCAACAATGCGGTCTGCGCCATACCCGTTTTATCCGGCAGGCGCAGCGTTGGCACCCGCATCCAGACTGATCTATCATCCCGATACCCCTATGGGGGTACAACTGGGGGTACCTCCAGCAATTCCCGCAAAGCGCGTGATGCGATTTCCCCGCGAAACCTAGCGTTCACGGCCCTTTGCCGACCGATCAATGTTTAAACGTGTGATCAACGTCTGAGGCGCGCCCGGTTCCCCATGCCATCGTCCGGGCGCGCCGTCCCCGAAAGGATCGCCCGCCCGTGAAACGCCTGCTGCGCTGGTTCTCCAACGTCCCGATCGAAGATCCGGTGGATCGGCGCAATGCACCGTTCCTGCAAACGCTGCTGCTGTTCTTCGGCGTCTTCGTGCCGCTCAACAAGGCGCTGTTCCTGTATGCGCTGCTGAGTGGCCGCTGGAAAGGCCCCTCGCCCGGCCCGATGCAACTGACGGCCGATCTGGTCACCGATGTCCTCTTGGCCGGTTCGGCGTGGGTCGCGTTCTGGCTGATCCGGCATGGCCGCTTCCGGCCCGGCGTGCGGCTGTTCCTGGGCGTTGCGCTGGCCTGCGTGGGCATCGCCTACGCCAGCTTCGGCCTGATGCACCTGAACTTCGATCCGATCCCGCCGCTGCTGCTGTCGATCGCCGGCCTGGTGATGGGGCGTCGCACGATGTGGATCGCGCTGGCGGCGCTGGCCGGGATCATGGCGAGCTGCGTCGCGCTGGATCTGATCCATCCGGCCCGCGCCGCCGAGGCCAAGGCCGCCGTGGTGATCGGCAAGGCGGTTTCCATCGTCGGCATCTGGCTGCTGATCGCCATGCTGCTGGATCGCACCGTGGCCGCGCTGCGCGACAGCCTGGAAGAATCCAACGCCCGCAGCCGCGAACTGGAACTGGCCTACCAGCGCGTACAGGAGGAAGCCGCCGAACGCGAACGCGCCCACGAGCAACTGATCCACGCGCAGAAGATGGAAGCCGTGGGCCGCCTGGCCAGCGGCGTCGCGCACGACTTCAACACCATCCTCAGCATCATCCTGAACTACGCCACGCAGCGTGACCGGCTCTCCGACGAAGGCGCGGCGGCGCTGTATCAGGCGCTGGAAGGCGTGGAACTGGCCTCGCGCCGGGCCATCGCCACCAGCCGCAAACTGCTGAACTTCAGCCGCAGGGAAATCGCCCGGCCCGAAACCTTCGACGCCGGCCAGGCGCTGCTGGAACTTCGACCGATGCTGCGGCAACTGCTCGGCGAACGCATCGAACTGTCCGTGGACTGCGGCGACGAACCGCTGCCGGTGCGGCTGGATCGCGGGCGCTTCGAACTGATGCTCCTGAACATTGCCGCCAACGCGCGCGACGCCATCGCCGGCACGCAAGCTGGCGCAGGACGATTCCGCATCCACGCCGGGCGCGATCACGCGACGCAGCGGCTGGCGCTGAGCCTGAGCGACAACGGCGGCGGCATGTCCGAAACGATCCGGGCGCGCGCCTTCGATCCCTTCTTCACGACCAAGCGCAACGGCGAAGGCACCGGCCTTGGGCTATCCGTGGTGCGCGACATGGTGATCGAAGCCGGCGGGGAAATCGGGCTGGAAAGCGACACCACGGGCGCCACCATCCGGATCGCGCTGCCGCTCGATCGGTAGCGCCGCCCGCAAACGGGAACCACGGCTGCTGCGCTATCGATCCAATCCTCGTAGGTCGGTTCAAGCGCCGCAGGCGTGGAACCGACATTTCCTGCGAAACCCCTCGGTTGACCAACCTGCGGTTGTTGAAAAGCGCCCCACCGCTTCGCGGCTTCAACCGACCTACGAAGAATCCAAGCTGTTTGATTGCTCTGGGTGCTTGCAAGCCCGCGCGGCTCACATCGTGAACGTGGCCTTCTCGCCGTTGAGCAGGCCCGCCAGATGCGTCTCGATCTTGCCGCGCACCATTTCCCCTTCGGCGGATTCGGCGAATTGCACGCCGATGCCGGCGGCGCGCCCGCCTTGCGCGCCGGCGGGCGTGATCCACACCACGCGCCCGGCCACGGGCAGGCGTTCCTTGTCGTCGAGCA
>CAZHXV010000362.1:0-2254 GCA_964536455.1 uncultured Aquimonas sp. | reverse complement strand
CACCAGACAGGTTTCATAGTGGTTCTGACACCGCTTGAACAGCGAGATGGTCGGAGCTGAGATCTCCCCTTTAGCTGACGACGCGAATCCAGCATCACCGTAGGCAATGACGGGTTCCACCTCGCCGTCAAGCTGAAGTGAGTCGAAGAACTTGTCCAACGACTTCCTTTTGTGAGCGTAGACGTCGAGTCGACCGCGGGCATGACGCTTCTTGAGCATCTCCTTCCACATATCAGCCTGAACCACCTTCCAAACGGCAACATACTCCTTGAGCCTAACGAACGAAGGAGTCTTGGTGGTACACCCGGCCAAGCGCTGATAGTGGGGTTCGAGGTGCTTGAGCCACTTGTCCTTCAGCGTCTTGCGTCGGGTGATGTGACTCTCGTGGTAGTAGCGCTTCTTGGTGAGCTTGTACTGCTTGACAGCACCGCCTGGAGCAACATCAACCGCGTGGAGGAGAGTCGAGCGACCGGGATCGATGGCGATGACTCGCTGTGCACTTCGAAGAGTAGCGCGCTGGGATGTGCTTTCCATCTCTTTCAGCAGAGTGGCTTCATCCTCAGTCAACTTAACGGGTTTCTTGTAGCGGGGATTGGCGTAGTGGATGGACATAGAGATACCATCGGTCCGGATCGAGCCCTTGAAGTGACGTCTCATGTGGACCTTACCGAGATCGAAGACCAGATCCCACCACTCATCAGCGTCGAAGTCAGGGAGGGGTGGAAGATTGTCACCTCTATCGATATCCTCATCATGAGCTCGGAGCAGGTAGTAGAGGACGCGTGAGTCGATCATGATGTGGTGAGCTTTGACATCCGCGATGGGGGCGATCGCGAAACACTTATGGCCAGCTCGCGCGATGATCCTCTGAAACTGGAAGATGTAGGCCAGAGCGCGATTGGGGTTGCGCTTAACCCAGATCTTGTTGATGGGATAGGGAGAGGGCTCAACATGTCCTGGGCGGTAATGGAGTTCCTTGTGGACAACGCCGTAGAGATCATCAACCTTCGTGGGCAAGGTACACTTGTTGAGGTCGACGGCGATCTCCCAAGCCATCTTCTTGACTTCCGCATCATGAAGGGTCGACACTGCTCGGTCAGTCACGGAGGGATCACGAGTATGCTCGGCGATGAGGGCTTTGATGGCCCTGCGCTGCCAACCGAAGAAGTTCTCAGCAATGTGATTGAGCACATTAACCTGGTAGCCTTGAGCAAGATAGGCGATGGATTGAGTGATGCCATTGGGTGCCTTGACCTTGGTGATGACATCCTTGCATTCATTGAGTGTGATCTGGAGCTCAGGATCAAGCGACTTGGGAAGGCTGTCGAGAGTGACGGCCTTGAAGATGTGAGCGTAACAAGTCTGAGATGTGGGTGGTGATTTGGGAGGCGGGACATAGTTAGCAAATCCGGACCACTTCTCCTTATGATGTGAGCAGTACCCACCGAACTCAGCCAATGTCTCTGCAGTTCTCTCGTTACCGCATGGTCCCCAAGCGCACTTCACTTT
This sequence comes from uncultured Aquimonas sp., assembly GCA_964536455.1. Taxonomy (GTDB): domain Bacteria; phylum Pseudomonadota; class Gammaproteobacteria; order Xanthomonadales; family Xanthomonadaceae; genus Denitratimonas. The sequence continues at coordinate 745 of CAZHXV010000362.1, read as the reverse complement.
GGGACCGCATCGCTTTTTAGTCTTCGCGCGACCAGGAAGATCCACCAGCGGGAAGAGCTTAGATTGGGTCAGATCGAATGGGTCGACTTGGAGGTTGAGAAGACGGAGGAGGTGAAGATTGAAGAGTAGCGAACCCTCGCGATAGATCTTGGAGACAGTGGAGACCCAATCGGTGATGACACCAAGAAACCGAGTGACATGTTTCTTGCGGCCGGGAATACGCTGTTTGAGAGCGCACTTGACAACGGTGACCTCGGACGAGGTTGATTTGGACTTCTTTCTGGTCCTAGGTGGCATTTGTGGTATAGAGACCGACATGAATTCGAGATCAGATTTGAAAACCGATTTGCATTTCAGCGATACATGCGCGGAATGGAAAAAGAGGCTCTTTTTGCCATTACTAAAAATTAGATCCAAATGTATTTGGACTGATGGTGGAATAACGGATGATTCATCCGTTATTTAGCGGTATCCATTTCTGGGCTTCTGATCCACATAGTTACTCCTGGGTTACAATTTTGGGTCTACTCGTAACCCGATACCTCTTGATCACTCGGCGCCTTCATGAATCCTCCTCACCAACTAATCCAGTATCCATCACGAGTGTACTTCAGCCTTAACCCTGTAGGTATCTCCATCTTGCTCATTCGATCTTCGATATACCTCTCATAATCAATCCAGTGGACCCACGTGTTGCTGCAACACCAGACACTGACTACCCGAACAGTGTAGGATACATAGCCGC
>CAZHXV010000361.1:0-2295 GCA_964536455.1 uncultured Aquimonas sp. | reverse complement strand
GAAAGCCTGTACTTCATCGGCAACATCGGCCTGGGCGAGCAGCACATGCTCAAGCTGCGCCTGTACGAGGACCGCTACGGCAATGGCCTGGAAGCCTACACCGACGGCAGCTACCTCACCGCGCTGAACAACGCCAGCTTCCCCAGCGTCTACGACGACAGGACCCGGGGCGCGACGGTGGAACTGGCCAGCCTGGCCCTTTCCGGCCATGACCTGCACCTGGCCGCGCACTACAAGGAAGATCGCCACACCGACCGCAACCCGAGTTCGCCCACCAAGGACTATCGCGACGTCACCACCGCCATCGCGCTGGAGGACAGCATCGCCCTGGGCGACGCCACCCGGTTGCGACTGGGCGGCAGCCACGAACGCCGCCAGGCGCGCGAGGTGTACTACTGGGACACCGGCGAAACCGATGCGACCAACGGCCTGCTGGAACTGGCGCACGATCTGTCCGCCCACGGCCAGTGGTTCGCCAGCGTGTCGTACAAGACCCGCTTTCCGACCATCAAGGACCGCTATTCCGCACGCATGGGCCGCGCCCTGCCCAATCCCGATCTGAACCCGGAAAGCGCGCGGCATCTGGAACTGGGTTGGCGCGGACAGCCCTGGGCCGGCGCGCAGGCAGAGGCCACGCTGTTCCACAGCCGCATCGACGACCTGATCCAGGATGCGTTGGTGCTTTCGACCGAGTGCGGCAGCGACACCTGCAACCAGGCGCAGAACATCGCCACGGCGCGGCATCGCGGCGTGGAACTGTCGCTGCACCAGCGTTTTGCCGGGCACGGGCAACTGGGCCTGGGCTACACCTGGCTGGATCGCGACAACCTGGACAATCCGGCGACCCCGCTGACCGACAGCCCGCGCCAGCGCCTGTTCGCCCATGCCGGCTGGGCGTTCTCGCCGCAGTGGCGCACGGTGGTTACCGCCGAGGCCGAGCAGGGCCGCTTCGTCACCTATGCCGGCCCCGGCAACCGCAATGGCTACCTTGAGCTGCACGGCTACGCCACGTTCGGTGCCAAGCTGGTCTGGACGCCGAAGGACACGCTGGAGATCGAAGTGGGTGGCCGCAACCTGGGCGACCGCTGGTACGAGCTGTCCGAGGGCTACCCGATGCCGGGGCGCAGTTGGTTCGCCAACGTCGTCACCCGATTCTGAGTCTGCCGCTTCTGAGCCTGTTGGATCAGGCGCCCGCCGCCGGCAGCGGCGGGCGCGATCAGGCCGCCACCGCCAGGATCACCTGCGAGGCCTTCACCAACGCGGTCAACTGCGCGCCCTTCTTTACGCCCAGCGCCTTCACGCTTTCGTTGGTGATGGTGGCCACCAGCCGCAGCCCGGCTTTCAGTTCCATTTCCACTTCGGCATTCACCGCGCCCTGGCGGCAGGAAACCACCACGCCCGACAGCGCGTTGCGGGCGCTGCTGCGGACGCCATCGGCGGCAAGGACGATGAAGGACGCCTTGATCAACGCCACCGCGCTGGCACCCACCTCCAGCCCCAGCGCCTCGACGCTGGGATTGGTGATGATCGCCACCAGTTGATCGCCGCCGGGCAGTGCCAGGGTGACTTCGCTGGTGACCGCGCCGTGCTGAACCGCGCTGACCGTGCCCTCGTACTGGTTGCGTGCACTGGTTCTGAGCATGAGGTTGTCCATCCGCTTGAGAAGTCGATCCAGATCCAGATCGCCGGCACCGGAAAGCACCCGCTGCTGCAAGGCAGCCAGTGCCCGATGGAAGGCCAGCACCCGTTGGCCGGTCTCGGTCAAACGGGCACCGCCGCCGCCCACGCCGCCGGTCTCGGCCACGACCAGCGGACGGCCCACCAGCGAATTCAAGGCCGTGATCGCATCCCACGCGCCCTTGTAGCTCATGCCCACCGTGCGCGCGGCCGCGCTGATCGAACCATGCTCGACCAATGCCTCCAGCAATCGCGCGCGCGCCGGCGTCAGGCTCGTGCCGTTGCCACGCAGGTCGATCAAGGGTTGCAGTTTCCGGAACGTGGGATCTGGCATCGGCGTGTCCTGGTGTCGGCGCTGGCCCGGCCTCCGGACAGCGCGCATCCATCCATCTTAGTCGCCCTGCTGCCCGCGCCGGCCAGGATCGCTGGCCACCGCTTCCATGATCTCCGGCAGGTCGGTCTCGCGGCCGATCTGCGGGAAATGCCGGCGTTCCATCCGGCGGATGGCGAAGTGCATCCACGCCAACGCGCACGCCGCCACCGCGAACAACAGCATGAAGCAACTGGTCCAGATGCCGGTGAGGTCGTTGAGCGCGCCGAAGGCGATCGGCAGCAGGA
>CAZHXV010000360.1:0-2297 GCA_964536455.1 uncultured Aquimonas sp. | reverse complement strand
GTTCCTTGCCCTGCACCCGGATCATGATGCGGCCATCCTGCGGCAGGCGGCGCTCGGCGATGTTGAGCTTGGCCATGATCTTGATGCGGGAAATGACCGCCGCCGTGAGGTTCGCGGGCGGGGATTCGGCTTCCTCCAGCACGCCGTCGATGCGATAGCGCACCTTGAGACGATTCTCGAACGGCTCGATGTGGATGTCCGAGGTGCGCTGTTCCACCGCGCGCTGGATGATGAGGTTCACCAGCCGGATCACCGGCGCTTCGGACGCCAGGTCGCGCAGGTGTTCGACATCGTCCTCGTCGCGGCTCTCGCTGCCTTCGCCCAGGTCTTCGACGATCGTGCCCATCGCCGAACGACCGGAACCGTAATAGCGCTCGATCAGATCGTCGATCTCCGAGCGCAGGCCGATCTTCACGGCCACTTCGCGCCCGGTCGCCATCCTCACGGCCTCCACCGGGTAGGCATCGGCAGGATCGGCGACCAGCAGTTCGATCCGGTTTTCCGATTCGCCGACCGGGCAGACGTGCTGCTGTTTCAGGAAGCGGATCGAAAGCTGGACGTTCGGCGGCGTCTCGGGGAACTCCTTGGCCCATACCAGCGGCAGGCCGAAGACCGCGGCGCTGGCTTCGGCCACGTCGCGCTCGGACACCAGGCCGATGCGCGTCATCAGGCCGATGAGGCTGCCGCCGGATTCCTCGTGCAGGCGCTTGGCGCGGGAAAAATCCGCCTCCTTCAAGCGCCCGTGCTCGAGCAACTGGCGGCAGATCTGTTCCTCGCTGGCGAAAACATCGGCGGGCAGGGTATCGGCGGCGATGGCATTCATGCGGAGGGCGTCCCCGATTCATTGCGTTCGTCAGAGACAGCAGCGGCAACCGCAGGTTCCGTCGCGGCCTCCTCCGCGTCCGCCCAGCCGACCAGGGTTTCCAGGAAGCGGCGGTTGAGGCCGATCCAGGTGGCGATCGGCACCACCGGCGGCAGGATCAGGTAGGTGAACTGGTAGAACAGGCCGACGCCGTTCGGGCCGAAGCCGAACTGCGCCATGCGCTGGCCGATGTCCGCGGACGCCACCGCACCGGCCTGCCGCGCCACGGCGGCAAAGCCTTCGTCGCGCAACGCGGAGATCACCGCGTTCTCCACGCCGAACATCATCATGAACAGGACCCCTGCGACGGTGCCGGCCGTGATCGTGACCAGCATCACCGCCGAGCCGACGCCCCATTGCAGGAAGGTGTTGCGCCAGTTCAGCGGCGTGGCCGCGACCAGGCCGAAGAACAGCGGGATGCAGTAGGCGTAGATCAGCACGTTGAGCGCCTGCTCATCCACCAAAAGGCGCGAGGTGGGCAAGCCGGGAACGCCATCGACGTTGACCACGTAGGAGAACCCGAGCCGGAAGAAATCCTGCGCGGCCTCGTGCAACATGCCCGGAACCAGCCAGTGCAGGATCGGGATCGCCATCCGCACCACAGGAAAGGCGACCAGCGAACTCAGCGCGAACCAGATCGCAAAGGCCAGAGGCAGGAACAGCATCGCCTTCAGCACGAATTCCCGAAGCGGCGTGATTTTCATCTTCAACCCACCCACACGCGAGCATTGCGGAACATCCGCAACCAGGGGCTGGCCTCGCCCCATTCGGGCGGATGCCAGGACAGTTGCACCGTCCGGAACACGCGCTCCGGATGCGGCATCAACAAGGTAGCGCGGCCATCGGCGCTGGTCAGGCCGGCGATGGCATCGACCGAGCCGTTCGGATTGGCTGGGTACGAGGATGCCCGCGCGCCTTCCGCATCGACATAGCGCAAGGCCACCTTCGCCGCAGCACGATCGGATTCCGAACCGAACTGCGCCCTGCCCTCGCCGTGCGACACCGCCACCGGAATGCGCGAGCCTTCCATGCCGCGCAGCAGGATCGAGGGGCTCTCCTCCACCTGCAACAGTGCCAGCCGCGCCTCGAAACGGCGCGAGGCATTGCGCAGGAACGCCGGCCAGTGCGCGGCACCGGGAATCAGGTCGCGCAGATGGGAAAGCATCTGGCAGCCGTTGCAGACGCCAAGCGTGAAGGTGTCCGCGCGCTCGAAGAACTCGCGGAACTGGCCGCGCAGGGCGTCGCGTTCGAGGATGGACGTGGCCCAGCCGCGGCCCGCGCCGAGCACGTCGCCGTAGGAAAACCCGCCGCACGCGGCCAGGCCCGTGAAACCGGCAAGGTTCGCGCGGCCTTCGATCAGATCGCTCATGTGCACATCGACGGCCAGGAGCCCGACGCGGTCTAAGGCGGCGGCCATTTCCACCTGGCCGTTGAC
>CAZHXV010000359.1:0-2323 GCA_964536455.1 uncultured Aquimonas sp. | reverse complement strand
GGTCGCCACGTTGATGCGCGCAATGCCCGCCGCGCGGTGGATCGGCGCGAGCGCGACCAGCATCTGCATGGTGGAGCAGTTCGGGTTGGCGATGATGCCGCGCGGGCGGTTGCCGATTTCCTGCGGGTTCACCTCGGAAACGACCAGCGGCACGTCGTCGTCGTAGCGGAAGGCCGAGCTGTTGTCGATCACGACGGCGCCCTTGGCGGCGAACTTCGGCGCGAACTCCCTGGAAATCGAGCCGCCTGCCGAGAACAGGGCGATATCCACGCCCGCCGGGTCGAACGTGGCGAGGTCTTGAACCGTGAGCTTGCGCCCACCGAATTCGACCTTCCCGCCCGCCGAGCGCTCCGATGCCAGCGCGATCACACGGCTTGCCGGAAATTTCCGCTCGGCCAGGATGGACAGCATGGTCTGCCCCACCGCGCCGGTGGCACCGACCACGGCGACGATGGCTCCCTGCTTCGTGTCAAGACTCATGTATTTATCTCAATTGATTGAATTTAATAGAATTTAATCGATACTTCCGGTACCGGAAGGGATCCGCGGAAACTGCGGCGGCACATCCCCGCACTGGGCGCGATGGCGCAGGGCCTGATCCATCAGCACCAGAGCCACCATGGCTTCCGCAATCGGCGTGGCGCGGATGCCGACGCAGGGATCGTGCCGCCCCGTGGTGATCACGTCGACCGGCAACCCGGAAAGATCGATGCTGCGCCCCGGCAACCGCAGGCTGGAGGTGGGTTTCAGCGCGATCGAGCAACGGATCGCCTGCCCACTGGAAATGCCGCCGAGAATCCCGCCCGCGTGGTTGGAAAGAAAACCCTGCGGCGTGATTTCATCCCGATGCTGGGTGCCACGCTGGCCCACCGCCGCGAAACCATCCCCGATCTCCACGCCTTTCACCGCGTTGATGCTCATCAGCGCCGAAGCCAGTTCCGCATCGAGCTTGCCATAGATCGGCTCGCCCCAGCCGGGCGGCACGCCATCGGCGATCACGTTCACGCGCGCACCGATGGAATCCCCGGATTTGCGCAAGGCGTCCATGGCGCTTTCCAGCTCCGGAACCTGCACGGCATCGGGCCAGAAGAAAGGATTTTCCTCGATCGCATTCCAGTCGAAGGAGCGCGGAACGATCTCGCCCAACTGCGCCAGATACCCACGCACGACGATACCGCGCTGCGCCAGCCACTTCTTCGCCACCACGCCCGCGGCCACGCGCATCGTGGTTTCGCGCGCGGAACTTCGGCCACCGCCGCGCGGATCGCGGATGCCGTACTTGTGCCAGTAGGTGTAATCCGCGTGCGCCGGGCGGAACTGCTGTGCGATCGCCGCGTAATCCTTGCTGCGCTGGTCGGTGTTGCGGATCAGGAGCGCGATCGGGGTGCCGGTGGTTTTTCCCTCGTACACGCCGGACAGGATTTCAACGATGTCGGCCTCGCGCCGCTGCGAGGTGTGGCGACTGCGCCCGGTGGCGCGGCGTTCCAGATCGGCGTGGAATTCCTCCGGTGCCAGTTCCAGCCCCGGCGGACAGCCGTCGATCACGCAACCGATGGCCGGCCCGTGCGATTCGCCGAAGGTGGTGACCGCGAACAGCGTGCCGAAGGTGTTGCCGGCCATACCTTCAGTTCCGGGATTCGGGATTGGGGATTGGGGATTCGGCTTGCGCCCCGGCGTCGACGCACGACATGGCGGCTCCTGCGCTCACTCGCGTGCATTCGCGAGTGCGGCGATGGCCTCGTGGTGGCGCACCAGATCATCGCGGTCGATGGCGAACACGCCCATCTGGCCGACCTTGAACTCGATCCACTCGAACGGGATTTCCGGCAGCAACTCCACCAGCGCGCGTTCGCTTTCGCCGACTTCGCAGATCAGCAGGCCGTCTTCGGTGAGATGTTCCGGCGCATCGCGCAGGATGCGCAGCGCCAGATCCAGGCCATCGTCGCCCGCACGCAGGCCAAGCTCCGGCTCGAAATCGTATTCGGGCGGAAGACCGTCCACTTCGGCGTGGGTGACGTAGGGCGGATTGGTGACGATGAGGCCGTAGCGTTCGCCCGCAAGCCCGGCAAACAGATCCGAACGGATCAGGCGCACGCGCTCGCCGACGCCAAAGCGTTCGACGTTGTCGGCGGCCAGATCGAGCGCATCCTGGCTCAAATCCACCGCATCCACCTGCCAATGCGTTTCGTAATGGGCCGTGGCGATGGCGATGCAGCCGGAGCCGGTGCACAGATCAAGCACGCGCGAGACGGAGCGCCCGCCAAGCCAGGGCTGGTAACCGGCCTCGATCAGTTCGGCGATCGGTGAACGCGGCACCAGCGCG
>CAZHXV010000358.1:0-2348 GCA_964536455.1 uncultured Aquimonas sp. | reverse complement strand
CCCGACAAGCAGGATGTGCGCGACGGCATCATCACCTACAAGCTCGCCGCCCATGCCGCAGACCTCGCCAAGGGCCACCCCGGCGCACAGGCGCGCGACAACGCACTATCCAAAGCCCGCTTCGAGTTCCGCTGGCAGGACCAGTTCAACCTTTCGCTCGACCCGGAAAAGGCGCAGGAATTCCACGACGAAACCCTGCCCAAGGACGCCGCCAAGCACGCCCACTTCTGCTCCATGTGCGGCCCGCATTTCTGCTCGATGAAGATCACCCAGGACGTGCGCGATTACGCCGCCGAGAAGGGCGTCGCCGCCGATGCCGATGCGCTGGCGAAGGGCATGGCGGAGAAGGCGCGGGAGTTCCGCGAGGCCGGTGGCGAGGTGTATCGGGCAGAGTGAGGGCAGCCATATAGGGCGCATTTCGCCTGCGGCGAATGCGCCTATGCAGCCTTGCCATCAAGCCGATCGAGAATACGCAGCGCCACTGCGGTATCGGCTTGAACCGCCAGCGCACGGAACCGGGTTTCCGCATCGAACGCCGCCAGCGCCTGCGCACTGAGTTCTTCCATCAACTTGTTCACGGACTGACCACGATTGCGCGCCAGCGCCTTGAGGCGCTCGGCGGTACTGTCGGGAAGCCGGATCGTCAATGTGCTCATGGAAACGCCTCCAGGCATTGTGCCGGCGTCATGACGTGCAGCGCCGGCCAGATCAGTTCACCACGCCGCAGATCGCGGACGTTGTGCGTGACGATGGCGCGTGCATTGCCTGCCACCGCCAGTTCAATCAGATGGTTGTCGCCTTCGTCCCGGAGATTGGGGCGCCATCCGTAATGCACCACCACCCAGCGACCGGACTGCGCAAACGCTGCCAGCACGGCTTGCCGGTCGGCAACCTGGGTGGATCGATCCCACAGGTCGCGACCCATCACATCTTCGTACTCCAGCCATAGCGCATTGCCGAACAGGGGGCGGTATCGGCCTTGCAGGCTCCGTCGCAGAACTTCGCGGGCCGCACCACCTTCCGAGCGAAGCCCGGCCACGAACACATTGGTGTCAACGACAAGGTCGATCATTGAGTGACAGCGTATATGCCAGCATGCAGTGCGTCAAACGCGCTCCTGCCGGAACCCGGCATCAAGACCGGGCCATCGCCGCCAGGGCCTTCACCACCGGCACCAGCGCACCCGAAGGATCGATGTCCAGCGCAAGGCAGACCTCGGCGAACTCGATCACGTCCAGGCGACGACTACCGCTTTCCATCAAGCTTCCCTCAGGAATTGCTCGGGCGTGGCGGCACGAAGGCCGGGAAAGACGAGTTCGGCACTGCGGATGTCGCGCAGGTTGCGGCTGGCGATGTGGCTGGCCTGACCTGCCACGGCTACAGGCGTGCGAATCGATGGTTGAGGGTACAGGCGTGCAGCCGCCGGTGGATCGGCGGCCTCCCCCGCAACACCCAAGCCCAAGCGCCCCGTTCCGTATAATCCCCGCACCCTACGCCGTGGATGCGCCGCCTTGCACGAGAAAGTTGCCGAACTGCTGGATCTGATGCGGCTGGAGCGCATCGAGGACAACCTTTTCCGGGGCCAGAGCCGGGACATCGGGACGCGCTCGGTGTTCGGCGGGCAGGTGCTGGGGCAGGCGCTCTCCGCCGCGCAGCGCACGGTGGATGCCAGCCGCCGCGCGCATTCGCTGCATGCCTATTTCCTGCGCGCCGGGGATATCGAGCATCCCATCGTGTACTCGGTGGAAAACGCGCGCGACGGCGGCAGCTTCTCGGTGCGGCGCGTCACGGCGATCCAGCACGGTGCGCCGATCTTCGTGGCATCGGCCAGTTTCCACCGGCCCGCGCCCGGCCCGGAGCACCAGATTCCGTCGCCGGAGGTGCCCGCGCCCGAATCGCTTTCGCCATACATGCCCATTCCACCGGACGAACTGGCGAAGCTGCCGGCCAAGACGCAGCGCTGGCTCACCGGGCGCGGGGCGTTCGAGTTCCATCCGGTGCATCCGCGCGACGAGTTGAATCCGACCCGCCGCCCGCCGCATCAAGCCGTATGGCTGCGCCTTTCCGACCGCATCGACGACGATCCGCCGCTGCACACCGCGCTCCTGGCCTACGCCTCGGATTTCTTCCTGATCGGCACGACGCTGCTGCCGCACGCGCTGTCCTACATCCAGCCGAACGTGCGCATGGCCAGCCTGGATCATGCGATGTGGTTCCATCGCCCGTTCCGCGTGGACGACTGGCTGCTGTACGTCAACGACAGCCCGACGATGCAGGACAGCCGTGGACTGGCGCGCGGCAGCCTCTACACCCGCGAGGGCGTGCTGGTGGCCTCCACCGCGCAGGAA
>CAZHXV010000357.1:0-2358 GCA_964536455.1 uncultured Aquimonas sp. | reverse complement strand
GAGGGAATAGAACAGCACCCAGAAGGTTTCCCAGCCGCCCCAGTCAAATGGCCACGCCCGCGCGCCCAGGTCGCGGATCGGCGTGAAGAAACCGACGAAGGTGAAACCCGTCCACAACGCGAACACGATCCACACCACGTGGCGGCTGCCGCGCTTCACGATCTTTTCGCGGTTCCACGGCGATTTGTCCAGCCGGATGCGGGCGCTGCGGTCGCCCTCGAACACCTGCTCGATGGCGATGAAGATTTCCGTCCACACCGTCTGCGGGCAGGCATAGCCGCACCACAGCCTTCCCGCCAGCGCGGTGAAGAAGAACAGCGCCAGCCCGGCGATGATCAGCAGGATCGCCAGGAAGATGAAATCCTGCGGCCAGAAGGTGAGGCCGAAGACGTAGAACTTGCGCGCCGGAAGATCGAACAGCACGGCCTGGTGGCCGTCCCAGTTCAACCACGGAAACAGGTAGTACATGCCCAGCAGCACGAGGGTGGCGAGCTTGCGCAGGCGCTGCGTCAACCCGTCGATCTCGCGGGGGTGGATCTTCGCCTCGGAGACGTAAAGCGAGCTGCCGGCATCGACGGTGGCGGGGATGTGTTTTTTCACGCGCTTTGCCGCGCTTGCACGCGGCAACTCCCAATCAATCCCTGGTCAACGGCCGGTTGAAGCCACTGGCCGGGCGCAGAAGAATCCAGGTGAACAGGCTGGAACTGAAGGTCGCCGCCCAGAAGGTGAAGAACCCGAGGGTGTAACCGAAGCCGCGCGAGATTTGCAGGCTGGGGAAGGTCATGTCGCGCAGTTCCAGCGGATCGACGAAGGCGAAGAACACCATCGTGGCCACGCCGGCGGCGAAGAAGCTGGGCCATCCGATCGCGCCCCAGTGCATCAGGCTGGGGCGCGGGGGCTCGTTCGGTTCCGCTGAATGCGGGTCTTGCGGCATCGACTTCACCTGGCGGTGGCTGGATCGTTCGACTGCGCCCATACCCAAGCGGCGACGAGGCGGGCGCGCATCGGGCCGATGATGGGCTCGTGCGCCGGCATCTGTCCATCGTGGCCCTTCAGCACCGCGTCCCGGATCGTGGCGAACTCGCTTCCGTAGAGCCAGATGTCGTCGGTGAGGTTCGGCGCGCCCAGCAGCGTGTTGCCCTTGCCGTCCGCGCCGTGGCAGGCCACGCACACCATCTCGAACTTCGGCTTGCCGGCGGCGGCCAAGGCCGGATCGACCTTGCGCCCGGAAAGGGATTGCACGTACACGGCCACTTCGGTCGCGCCGGTTTCCCCGCCCACCACATCGACGAACGGCGGCATCAGGCCCTGGCGGCCATGCAGCACGGTGGCCAGGATGTCCTCCGGCGCACCGCCCCAGAGCCAATCGTTGTCGGTGAGGTTCGGGAACCCGCGCGCACCCTTGGCGTCCGAGCCGTGGCAGGTGGAGCAGGTGTTGGCGAAGATCGAACGCCCCAGACGCAGGGCCTCGGGATCCTGCGCGATCCGCTCGATGGGCATGTCGGCGAAATGGCCGAAGGCCTGGTTCAATTGTTCCTGCGCCAGCTTCGCCTGTGCGTCGTGTTCGGCGGCGGATGTCCATTTCGAGGTGCCCGCGAACGCGCCCAGGCCCGGATACCAGATCAGGTAGCCGATGGCGAACGCGATGGTGAGATAGAACAGGTTGATCCACCAGCGCGGCAGGGGCTTGTTGTATTCGGTGAGATCGCCATCCCAGACGTGACTGGTTTCGTCCGGCTTGGGATCGCCGGGACGGCGGCGCGCCGTCCACCACAACAGCCACGTATAGGCCCCGATGTTGAGCGCGACCAACGCGATGACATACCACGACCAGGTTGCGCTCATGGCTGCCTCTCCTTGTTCGAATGTTCGGCTTCGTCGTCCAGCGGCAGGCGCGCGGCTTCGTCGAAATCCGGTTTGCGGCGGGCCGACCAGGCCCAGAAGCAGCCATAGACGAACAGCGCCAGCAGTGCGGCGGTGATGACTCCTGAAACGGTGCCGGCGTTCATGGCGCGGCTCCTGCGCTGGCCGCGCCGGCCTGGCCCGGGCGCGGCGCATGCTTGCCCAGCCCTTGCAGGTAGGCGATGAGCGCATCCAGTTCGGTCTTGCCTTCCAGCGCGGCGGCGGCGCCTTCGATGTCCGCATCGGTATAAGGATCGCCAAGCGTGCGCAGCGCCTTGACCTTGGCCACGACGGCCCCGGCGTCGATGCGGTTCCTTTCCAGCCACGAATAGGCCGGCATGTTCGATTGCGGCACCACGTCGCGCGGGTTGATGAGGTGCACGCGGTGCCAGTCGTCCGAATAACGGCCACCCACGCGCGCCAGGTCCGGCCCGGTGCGCTTGCTGCCCCACTGGA
>CAZHXV010000356.1:0-2366 GCA_964536455.1 uncultured Aquimonas sp. | reverse complement strand
ATGGCCGATCTGGGCGTGGAATCCGGCGATTTCCTTGCGACCACCCACTACGCCGCGCCGCCCAAGCGCAGCCGCGGGGTGATGGTGAAGGACGCGGCGGAACTGGTTTCCGCGCTCAAGGCCAAGGGGTTGCTGTAATTCCTGTCACGTAGAGCGGTGCTTGCCCCGCTCCTCTCCGATTCAATCGGTACAGCCGGACAAGCCCGGCTCTACAAAGCGAGGAACAAGACATGTCCAAGATTCTCATCGTGGCCGAACATCTCGACGGCCAGCTCAATGTTTCGGCCACGGCCAAGACCGTCTCCGCCGCGAAAGCCATCGCCGGCGCCTCCATCGACGTCGCCGTGTTCGCCGCCGATCCATCGGCCATTGCCGCCGCCGCCGCGAAGATCGACGGCGTGGCGAAGGTGCTCGCGGTCGCCAACCCGGCCAACGAACACCCCATCGCGCAGGTGCTCGCGCCGCAGATCGCCAAGCTTGCCTCCGGCTACAGCCACGTCTTCGCGCCTTCCACTACCTTCGGCAAGGACGTGATGCCGTGCGTGGCCGCGCTGCTCGGCACGGCGCAGATCAGCGATCTTTCCGCCGTGGAAGACAGCCACACCTTCAAGCGCCCGATCTATGCCGGCAACGCGATCATCACGGTGAAGGCGCCGGCCGACCAACCCGTCGTCGCGACCGTGCGCGTGGCTTCGTGGCCGGCCGCGGGCGAGGGCGGCAATGCGCCGGTGGAAGCGGTGAACGTGGAGGCCGCGATTCCTGCGCACACCCGCTACATCGGCCTGGCCGCGGGCAAGAGCGACCGCCCCGACCTGCAAAGCGCCACGCGCGTCGTCTCCGGCGGCCGCGGCGTTGGCTCGAAGGAGAACTTCGAGGTCATCTACAAGCTCGCCGACAAGCTCGGCGCCGCCGTCGGCGCCTCGCGCGCGGCGGTGGACGCAGGTTATGTGCCGAGCGATCTGCAAGTGGGCCAGACCGGCAAGATCATCGCGCCGGAACTGTACGTCGCGGTCGGCATTTCCGGGGCGATCCAGCATCTGACCGGCATCAAGGATGCAGGGACGATCGTGGCGATCAACAAGGATGGCGATGCGCCGATCTTCGAGATCGCGGATATCGGGTTGGTCGGCGACCTGTTCACGCTGCTGCCGGAGATCGAGCGAGCGTTGGGTTGAGGTTGGTTTTTCTTTCCAGCCAAGAGCTTTCGCCCGCCTGCGGCGGCCGAGTTACTTTCTCTTGCTTGCCCAAGAGAAAGTAACCAAAGAGAAGGGCACCCCCGAAGGCCCGCCCGAAGCACATCCTTGTGCTTCGGGTACGTGAGCCGGTGCCGGGGTTCGCCGAAGGCGCATCCATGCGCCGTCAGCGAACGCGCGGCATCCCTGCCGCGCCCCTGCGGGCTGTTCCGTCACCGGCCCACCGGGCCATATGGGGCCCCGGAAGAGCGGTGCGCATCCTGCGCGCCAGAAGCGAAAGCGCGGTACTCAAGGTTCCCAGGCTGGCTCCTGCGCTCTTCGCACTTCAGCTCTTTGCTCTTCGGCTTTTCCAATCCCATTGGAGCGCGGCGAGCCGGTGGCGGAACAGCCCGCAGGGGCGCGGCAGGGATGCCGAGCTTTTTTGATGGCACAAGGATGTGCCATCAAAAAACCCGCCTCCGGATCGCGAACCCGAAGGGCGCGCTCCCCATGGGCGCATTCTCTTTGCCTACTTTCTCTTGTGCGAACAAGAGAAAGTAGGTCGCTGCCCCAGGCAGCGAAAGCTCTCGAAAACATAGAAAAACCCAGTCAAGCAAGCAGCGAAGAACAAACATATTTCCTTCCATCGCGATGAAGCGATAGACTGCGCCACCCCGAACGACCGCGCAGCCGTCATGCCCTCCATCAGCTTCGAGTTCTACCCCCCCAAGACCGAAGAACAACGCGCCCAACTGCACCGCGCCGCCGCGAAGCTGGCGAGCCACAAACCCGAATACGTCTCCGTGACCTTCGGCGCCGGCGGCTCGACCCTGAGCTACACGCCGGAGACCGTCACCGCGTTGCAACGTCAAGGCTTCGAGGTCGCCCCGCACGTTTCCTGCGTCGGCGGCACGCGCGAGGAACTGGGCCTGCTGCTGGACGACTACCGCGCCCGCGGCTGTCGCCGCATCGTGGCGCTGCGCGGCGACCTGCCTTCGGGCATGGGGCATCCGGGGACGTTCCGCCATGCCCTGGATCTGGTCGCCTTCGTGCGCGAGCGCCACGGCGATGCGTTCCGGATCGAGGTGGCGGCATACCCGGAAATCCACCCCCAGGCCGAAGATGCGCTGGCCGATCTCTCGCACTTCAAGGCCAAGGTGGATGCCGGTGCGGATGGGGCGATCACGCAATATT
>CAZHXV010000355.1:1671-2383 GCA_964536455.1 uncultured Aquimonas sp. | reverse complement strand
CCACGCCGGTGAGGGTACCGCCGGTGCCCCAGCCGCTGACGAAATGATCCAGTCTCTTTCCTGCGAAATCGCGCAGGATTTCCGCCGCCGTGGTGTTGCGGTGGTAGGCCGGGTTGGCCGGATTCTGGAACTGCCGCGCCAGGAACCAGCCATGTTTTTTCGCCAGTTCCTCGGCCTTGCGCACCATGCCGGTGCCGCGTTCGGCGGCGGGCGTGAGGATCACCTTGCCGCCGTAGGCGCGGATCAGCTTGCGGCGCTCGATCGAGAAGGTCTCCGTCATCGTCGCCACGAACCGGTAGCCGCGCGCTGCGGCGACCGCCGCCAGCGCCACGCCGGTGTTGCCGGAGGTCGCCTCCACGATGGTGTCGCCTGGCTTCAGCAGGCCCTGCCGTTCGGCATCCAGCACGATGGCGTAGGCCAGCCGATCCTTCACCGAGCCGGCGGGATTGAAGGATTCCACCTTGCCGTAGAGTGCGACGTGCGCCGGTGCGATGCGGGAAAGGCGCACCACCGGCGTATGGCCAATGGTGTCCAGGATGCTGTCGAAGATGGCCATGGGATTCCCTGGAGTGCGAGGAAGTTCGGGTTCCCCACGCTAGGCCTTCGCCTCCGCCGGAGAAAATGGTCGTGCCGCAGTTTCTTATTCCCTATTGGCATAAGATCGGGGTCGCATATTCCTAAACTGGCGGCGCGGGCGGGAAGCGACCGCCAG
>CAZHXV010000355.1:0-1661 GCA_964536455.1 uncultured Aquimonas sp. | reverse complement strand
ACTGGCGGTCGCTTCCCGCCCGCGCCGCCATGACCCTCACCCAGCTTCGCTACCTCGTCGCCATCGCCGATTCGGGCCTCAACATCACCCTCGCCGCCGAGCGCGTACACGCCACCCAGCCGGGGTTGTCCAAGCAGCTCCGGCAGCTCGAAGACGAGCTCGGCTTCCAGTTGTTCCTGCGCCGCGGCCGCAGCCTGGAATCGGTGACGCCCCCCGGCGCGGAAGTGATCGCCCGCGCCCGCAAGGTGCTGCTGGAATCCAACAACATCCGTGCGCTGGCCGCGAACCTGCGCGGCGAAAAACAGGGCGAACTGGCCGTCGCCACCACGCACACGCAGGCCCGTTACGTGCTGCCCACGGCCATCGGCGGGTTGAAGCGGCGTTTCCCCGAGGTGGGCGTGCACATCGTGCCCGGCGGCGAAAGCGAGGCACTGGCCGAACTGGGGCGCGGCGCGGACGTGGCCATCGTCAGCACCTCCGGTTCCCCGCCGAGCGGCGGCATCGCAGTGCCGCTGTACACCTGGCAGCGCGTGGTGCTGGCTCCGCGCAGCCATGCGCTGGCGAAGCTGCGGCGCGCGCCGACGCTGGCGGAACTGGCGCGCGAGCCGCTGGTGAGCTACGACTCCTCCCTGAAATCCGATTCCTCGCTGCGGCAGGCCTTTTCCGACGCAGGCCTGACGCCGCGCATCGCCTTCACCGCCGGCGATGCCGACCTCATCAAGACCTATGTCCGCACCGGCCTTGGCATCGGCATCCTGGCGGAAATGGCGGTGCAGGCCGGCGACGAGGCTGATCTGGCATGGCTGCCCGCCGGCGAGCACTTCCCCGGCTGCATCGCCTGGGCGGTCTTGCCGCGCGAACGGGTGCCGCGCGACTACACCCTGGCGCTGCTCGCCCTGTTGGCGCCGCAACTGGACGCACGCGATCTGCGCCGGGCGCTGGAAGGGTCGTTCGAAGGGGCGTGGCCGCCGCCGCCGGCATGGCGGCAGCGCGGTTGAAGCGCCGGGTCAGCGCTTGGGGACGACCGCCAGCGTCAGGCGCGAAACGCAGACCAGCTTTCCAGCCTCGTCCTCGATCCGGATATCCCACAACTGCGTGGTGCGGCCCAGGTGCAGTGGCCGTGCGGTACCGACGACGTAGCCTTCCGTCACGGCGCGAAGGTGATTGGCGTTGATCTCCAGCCCCACCACCATCGAAACGGATTGATCGACCGTGTATGCGCCGGCCATGCTGCCGAGGGTTTCGGCCAGCACCACCGAAGCACCGCCGTGCAGCAGGCCGTAAGGCTGGCGCGTGCGCGCATCCACCGGCATCCTGCCGCGCACGAAATCCTCGCCGATTTCCACGATCTCGATGCCAAGGTGCCCGACCAGGCACGCCGCACTGCGCTCGTTGATTTCCGCGAGCGCAGGGTTCGCCTTGAAAATGCCCGCCATGCGGCGATCAACGGGTACGGAAGCAGCTCGGACGCCAGCTGTCCGCCACGTAATTGCGCTTGCTGGCGTAACCGCTGGATGCGCCATAGCCGGTACCGAAATCGCGCTCGCGGCGGCTGTGCATGCGGTTCAGCAGCTCCTCGCGGCGGCTGTCGAGCCATTCGGTGCGGCCCACGGCGGAAGGGTTCAGACCGCGAAGCCGAATCCCGTCGCCGCGGTCTGAAC
>CAZHXV010000354.1:340-2391 GCA_964536455.1 uncultured Aquimonas sp. | reverse complement strand
GCATCCGGAATGGAACACCGCGATCGGCGCGGTCTATGGCCGCGAAGGCGCGATGGGCCGCGATGCGGTGGCCAGCACGCATCCGGTGGTGCAACACATCGAAACCGTGGAGCAGGCCAGTCAGGCGTTCGATGCGATCACCTACGCCAAGGGCGGCGCGGTGATCCGGATGCTGGAAGCCTACGTCGGCGCCGACGCCTGGCGCGATGGCGTGCGCCAGTACATCGCCGCGCACGCCTATGGCAACGCCGTGAGCGACGATCTGTGGAAGCAGATCGAAACCGCCGCGAACCTGCCGGTCACCGCCATCGCGCACGATTTCACCCTGCAACCGGGCATCCCGATGCTGCGCGTGAGCGCGCGCTGCGAAGGCGGCCGGACGCTGGTGAGTTTCGCGCAGGACGAGTTCACCGTGGATCGCCCCGGCAAGGAAGCGCTGCGCTGGCGCGTGCCGGTGATCGCGAAGGTCGGTGGCGGTGCGGAGGTGCGCGCGCTGGTCGAGGACGGCAAGGGCGGCATGGCGTTGCCCGGTTGCGGCGCGTTGCTGGTGAACGCCGGGCAGAGCGGCTACTACCGCACCCTGTACGCGCCGGAACAGTTCGACGCCTTGCGCGGCGGTTTCGGCGAGCTTTCCACCATCGACCAGCTGGGCGTGATGCGCGATGTCTGGGCGCTGTCGATGAACGGCGACCAGCCTGTTTCCGATTACCTTGGCCTGGCCGACGCCACGCCGGTGGGCGCGGATCCTGAAATCTGGATGGACGTGGCCGGCAATCTTTCCGGCATCGACGCCATGTTCGATGGCAAAAAGGATCGCCAGGCCGCGTTCCGCAAGTACGCCATCGCACGCCTTGCGCCGGTGTTCGCGACGCTGGGCTGGCAGGCGCGCGAAGACGATTCCGCCCCGGTGCGGCGCCTGCGCATGACCTTGATCGGCACGCTGGCCAGCCTGGGCGATGAGGCCGTGATCGCCGAGGCGCGGCGCCGCTTCGCCGCCTCGGAAACCGATGCCGGCGCGCTGCCGGCGGAACTGCGCCGCACCGTACTCCAGATCGTTGCCAGTCAGGCCGATGCGGCGATGTGGGAAAAACTGCACGGGATGGCGAAGGCGGAAACCTCCTCGCTGCTGCGCGATCAGTACTACGCCCTGCTGGCCTCGCCCCGGGACGAGGCGCTGGCGCGGCGCGCGCTGCAACTGGCGCTGACCAGCGAACCGGGCGCCACCAACGGTGCCGCGATGATCCGCACCGTGGCCGAATCGCACCCGGACATGGCCTTCGATTTCGCGGTCGAACATCGCGAACAGGTCGATGAACTGGTCGATTCCACCTCGCGGGCCCGCTACTACCCCGGCCTTGCGGGCGGTTCCGCCAGGGCGGAGATGGTTGCCAAGCTGCGCGCCTTCGCGCAGAAGAACATCGCCCCCAGCTCGCGCCGCGACATGGAAACCGCCATCGCCAACATCGAAACCCGCATCAAGCAGCGTGGCGAGCGGCTGCCGGAGATCGAGGCGTGGCTGAAGCAGCGCGGCGGGTAAGCCCGGGCGGCTGAGGCTCCCGGGGCCTTCGCCGCTTTCGTTTCCGGCGCGCCGGGGGATTCGGGTTCGAAGTTCATGCGGGCGGAGTCATGCCCGATGTTGCACCGCGTTAGACTTGCGAACCCGTCACCCACCCACGCCGCGCACTGCGATGACCACGCCGAACTTTCCCGATTTCAACGCCTTCCCCGACGCCCGCGGCCATTTCGGCCGCTTCGGCGGCAGCTTCGTCGCCGAAACCCTGATGAAGCCGCTGGAAGAGCTCACCGCCGCGTGGCATCGGTACCGCAACGATCCGGAGTTCGTGGCGGAGATGGACGCCGACCTGCGCGATTACGTGGGCCGCCCCAGTCCGATCTATTTCGCCCGCCGCCTCACCGAACACGCGGGCGGCGCGCGCATCCTGCTGAAGCGCGAAGACCTGAACCACACCGGCGCGCACAAGATCAACAACACCGTCGGCCAGGCGATGCTGGCGCAGCGCATGGGCAAGACCCGCATCATCGCGGAAACC
>CAZHXV010000354.1:0-330 GCA_964536455.1 uncultured Aquimonas sp. | reverse complement strand
CGTGGTCTACATGGGCGCGACCGACATCGAGCGCCAGAAGATCAACGTCTATCGGATGAAACTGCTCGGCGCGAAAGTGGTCCCTGTCACCAGCGGTTCGCAGACGCTGAAGGACGCGCTCAACGAAGCCATGCGCGATTGGGTCACCAACGTGCATGACACCTTCTACATCATCGGCACCGTGGCCGGCCCGCATCCGTATCCGGCGATGGTGCGCGACTTCAACGCCGTGGTCGGGCGCGAGGCGCGGGCGCAGGTGCTGGAAAGGTTCGGCCGCCTGCCCGATGCGATCACCGCCTGCGTCGGCGGCGGCAGCAACGCCATCGGCCT
>CAZHXV010000353.1:637-2404 GCA_964536455.1 uncultured Aquimonas sp. | reverse complement strand
CGATCCAGTCCGCGGCTGTCTCGACAGAATGGAAGGGCCACCAGGTCAACGTCATCGACACCCCGGGGCACGTGGACTTCACCATCGAAGTGAATCGCTCCTTGCGCGTGCTCGACGGTGCGGTCGTGGTGTTCGACGGCGTGGCCGGCGTTGAGCCGCAGACGGAAACCAACTGGCGCCTGGCCGACCAGTACAACGTGCCGCGCATGTGCTACGTCAACAAGATGGACCGCATCGGCGCGAACTTCAAGAATGCCGTGAACGGCATCAAGAACCGCCTCGGCGCGAACGCGATCCTGTGCCAGGTGCCGCTGGGCAGCCACGACGATTTCATCGGCATGGCCGATCTCATCGCGGGCGTGGGCTACATCTGGCTGGGCGACGACAAGGACAGCAAGTGGGAATCCGTCCCGCTGGACGAAGTGGCCAACCATCCGAAGGTGCAGAAGTTCACCACCACCGCCGACAAGGAATGGGTGGAGCAGCTGGCCGGCCTGCGCGAGGCCAGCGTCGAACTGGCCGTGGAACTGGACGACGAGGCGATGGAAGCCTACCTCGGCGGCGAAGTGCCTTCGCTTGAAACCCTGAAGAAGTGCATCCGCAAGGGCTGCGTGACCGGCCAGCTGGTGCCGGTGTTCTGCGGTTCCTCGTATCGCAACAAGGGCGTGCAGCAGTTGCTCGACGGCGTGGTCGATTACATGCCGTATCCGGGCGAGAACGGCGGCATCCAGGTCGTGGACGAGGACGGCAACATCCTCGGCGAGCAGGCCGTCACCGACGACGCCCCGGCGCGCGCGCTGGCGTTCAAGGTCATCAACGACCAGTTCGGCACGCTGACCTTCACCCGCATCTACTCGGGCGTGATCAAGAAGGGCGACACGCTGCAGAACGTGACGCGCGGCAAGAAGGAGCGCATCGGCCGCATCGTGGAAGTGCAGGCCAACGCCACCAAGGAAATCGAGGAAGTGCGCGCCGGCGACATCTGCGCCTTCGTCTCGCTGAAGGAAACCGAGACCGGCGATTCGCTGTGCGATCCGAACAGCCCGGTGCTGCTGGAGCGCATGCGCTTCCCCGATCCGGTCATCAGCGTCTCAGTCGAGCCCAAGAGCCGCAACGACGTGGACAAGATGTCCACCGCGCTCTACAAGATGGTCAAGGCCGATCCGTCGCTGAAGCTGGAAGTGGACAAGGAAACCGGGCAGACCGTGCTCAAGGGCATGGGCGAACTGCACCTTGAAATCACCATCGACCGCATGCGCACGGAACTGGGCGTGGAAGCCAACATGGGCAAGCCCAAGGTCAGCTTCCGCGAAGCCTTTGGCGGCCCGGTGGAACACACCTACACCCACAAGAAGCAGTCCGGCGGTTCGGGCCAGTTCGCCGAAGTGAAGATGATCTTCGAGCCGGGCGAGCCGGGTTCGGGCGTGGTGTTCGTCGATGAAGTGGTCGGCGGCCGCGTGCCGCGCGAGTACATCCCGGCGGTGGAGCACGCGATCGAAACCGAAAGCCGCGAAGGCCAGATCGCCGGTTACGAAGTCGTGGACTTCCGCGCCCGCCTGATCGACGGCAAGTACCACGACGTGGACTCCTCTGCGCTCGCCTTCGAAATCGCCGGCCGCGCCTGTTTCCGCGAAGCGCAGAGGATGTCCAGGCCGAAGCTGTGGAAGGTGCCGATGCATAGCGCGGCTGCTTGCTGCGGGCGCTTCTGGGCGATCCGCTCGGCCATCTCGCCAGCGGCCTTGTTCGAGAAGGTCAGGAGAAGGATGC
>CAZHXV010000353.1:0-627 GCA_964536455.1 uncultured Aquimonas sp. | reverse complement strand
GTCATCCAGGTACCCTTGCGCGTTCCTCAAACGAGCGCAGAGGATGTCCGGGCCGAAGCTGCTGGAGCCCGTCATGGCGCTGGAAGTGGTGACCGAGGCCGAATACCTGGGCGATGTGATCGGCGACATCAACCGTCGTCGCGGTTCGGTCAGCGACCAGGGCCAGAAGGGCACGGCCTCCTATGTGCAGGGCTTCGTGCCGCTGGCGGAAATGTTCGGCTACATCAACTTCCTGCGTTCGGCCACCTCCGGTCGCGGTACGTTCTCGATGATCTTCGATCATTACGAGGAAGTGCCGGCCAACCTGGTCGAGAAACTGATGGAGAAGGAAGCCAAGTAAGGCTTCCGGCCTGCACGGAAGCAGGTGGACAGAAGGCGGGCCCGGGATTCCGGGCCCGCCTTTTTTCTTGGGCGGCGCCCCGGATCCGGCACCGGAGACGGAAGCGCCCCGGGCGGACGTGTGCGGGCGGAACTATCCGGGCATTTTGATCTGCATCAAGCGGCATGGCCTTCTGCGGGCGCACAATCCCGGCGCTATTCCAGAGGGTCAGCCATGTCTTCGCCAACACTCAACGAAACCTACAACGACAAGGTGGTGCACCAGTTCGCGGTCGCGACCGTGTTCTG
>CAZHXV010000352.1:0-2446 GCA_964536455.1 uncultured Aquimonas sp. | reverse complement strand
CTGATGTGGAAGTGGATCGAGCTTCTGAGCTTCGAGATTTCTTCCAGTGAAGCGGCGAAGCTGCGCGAGGAAACGCGAGGCGGCGCGCTCAATCCGCGCGACGTGAAGCTGCGCCTGGCGCGCGAACTCGCCACGCGCTTCCATGACGCGGCGGAAGCGGACAAGGCCATCGAAGGCTGGAACGCGGCGGTGCGCGGCGAAGGCGATGTGTCGGCCTTGCCGCTGCATGAGCTGCCGGTTCCCGCCGAGGGCGTGCGGATCGCGCCGCTGATGGTTCAGGCGGGGCTGGCGCCGAGCAACGGCGAGGTCAACCGCAAACTGAAGGAAGGCGCGGTGAGGATCGACGGCGCGGTGGTCGAAGATGCCGCGCTGGTGCTGAAACCCGGCTTCGAGGGCGTGCTGCAGATCGGCAAGCGCACCTTTGCGCGGGTGAAGTTGGTGCAGGCGTAATCGCGGTCACGCGCGCCGGGCCGCTTGCACGACCGCATCACGCCGGTTGCGACTCCCACACCCGCGACAGTTCGGCGCTGCGCGAGGTTGCCTCGCGCATTGCCTTGCCAACCAGCTCCGGGAATCGATCGGACAGCAACGCCGCCACGGCCGCCTCGGTGGTGCCGCCCGGCGAGGTCACCTGCCGACGCAGTTGCGCGGGCGAATCCGCCGATTCGGCCACCATCCTCGCGGAGCCGGACAGCGTTTGCCGCACCAGGAGGCGCGCCGCCTCGGCGGGCAACCCAAGCTCATCCGCTGCACGCTCCATGGCCTCGGCCAGCAGGAACAGGTAGGCCGGGCCACTGCCGGAGACCGCCGTCACCGCGTCCAGTTGCTCCTCGTCGTGGACGCATACCGTGGAGCCGACGCCCGCCAGGATCGCCGCAGCGCGATCGCGTTGCGCTTGCGTGGTCTGCGCACCGGCGAAAATCCCGGTCACGCCGGCGCCGAGCAGCGCCGGCAGGTTCGGCATGCAGCGCACGATGCCGTGCGGCGAACCCGACCAGCGCGCGATCGCGGCGACGCGGATACCCGCGGCGATCGACAGCAGCAGCGTGTCCGGTGTTCTCAGCGGCGCGAGTTCGCGGCACACGCCCTGTACCACCGGCGGCTTGACCGCGAGCACCCAGGTCGAGGCGCCGTGCGCTGCCGCGCGGTTGTCGGCGAAGGCGCGCACGCCCAGCTCCCGTTCCAGCGCCTCGCGTTGCGGCGCGTACGGTTCGGCAACCCGGATTGCCGCGGCCGGCATGCCCTGCCGCAGCAATCCGCCGATCAGGCAGCGCGCCATGTGCCCACCGCCGATGAAGGCGATCGCGTCATGCGCGGTCACTGGGCCGCCTCCTTCCATCTCGGCTCGGATTCTGGAATCCCGTTTGCCGGCGCGGGTACGGCTTCGCCCAGCACCTTGCGCAGCCAGACGGCGCCATCTTCCAGCGCCTGGCGCGCCGTCGCCGACACCGCCACCGCCTCGATGAAGCTGTGCGGCGCGTTGCGGTACAGCTTGACGTCGACGCTCACGCCGGAGGCCAGCAGCTTGCCGGCCATGGCCAGGTTCTGCTCGGCCAGCACGTCGCACTCGCCGATGCCGATGAAATACGGCGGCAGCCCTTCCAGATCGGCGAGCAGGCCATGTGCGTAGGGGGAATTGCGGTCGCCCGGCTTGGAGATGTACACGTTCCAGAACGTATCGACTTCCCTGGCGGTCAGCATGTCCTCGTCGGTGCCGTAGCGGCGGCGCGAATGCGGCGAGCAGTCGGGGGTGAAACCGCCGTAGTAGCTCAGCACGCCGGAAACGCGGTGCCCTTCGCCCAGGTCGCGCAGCATCAGGGCGGCGCCCGTGCTCAGGTTGCCGCCGGCCGAATCGCCGCCAAGGGCGAGGCGGGACGCATCCAGGCCATGCGCCGCGCCATGTGCCTGCAACCAGCGCACCACGTCGATCACCTGTTCCAGCGCGACGGGATACCGCGCCTCGGGCGAAAGCGCATAGTCGATGCCGACCACGGCGACGCCGGCGCGCACCGCCAGCTCGCGCATCACCCGGTCGTGGGTGTCGAGGCTGAACATGGCCCAGCCGCCGCCATGCAGGAAGCCGAGCGTCGGCTTGGGCCTGCCGGGCGCGGGATCGTGTATGCGCAGCCGGACCGGGCCGTGGCGGGTATCGGCGAAGATCTCCTCGGTGCGCGCGGGCACCGGCCCGCCCTCGCTCCAGGGCGCACGGATGCCTTCATCGCCGCGCGCGACGACAAGCGGGTGCGGGTGGTGATCCTGACCGCCAGCGGACAGCGCGCGTTCTGCGTCGGCGCGGATCTGGGCGAGTCGATCCCGGCGCTGATGGAGGATCGCTTCGACATCTCGCAGTGGGACGACGCTCACCTGAAGAACCTGCGGCTCTACAAACCCGTGCTGTGCGCGATCAACGGCCTGTGCCTGGGCGGCGGCTTCGAGATCATGCTGG
>CAZHXV010000351.1:0-2503 GCA_964536455.1 uncultured Aquimonas sp. | reverse complement strand
CAGGCCGGTGATTGGCGACGAACCGTTCGCGGTGCTGCTGCCGGACGACCTGATCTGGAACGACGGCCCGGGCGCGCTGAAGCAGATGATCGAAGTGGCCGGACAGGAAAAGGCCAGCGTGGTGGCGGTGCAGGACGTACCGCGCGAGCAGACCGGCAGTTACGGCATCGTCGCCACGGAACCCTTCAATGGCCGCCACGGGCGGATGCGGGCCATCGTCGAGAAACCGAAACCGGAGGTCGCGCCAAGCGCCTTGGCCGTGGTCGGGCGCTACGTGCTTTCCCCGCGCATCTTCGAACTGCTGGAAACCCTCCGGCCCGGCAGCGGAGGGGAAATCCAGCTTACCGACGGCATCGCCGCTCTCCTGGCCGAACAGCCTGCGCTGGCGTATCGCTTCGCGGGAAGGCGATTCGACTGCGGCAGCCGCATCGGCCTGGTGGAGGCCACCATCCGCTTCGCGCTGGATCACGACGATCTGGCCGACGAAGCCCGTGCCTACATGCGGTCGGCGTTGGCGGAATAGCGGTTACTTCGCGGTCGCGCGCAGCAGCGGCGCGGTCGCGGCGGGATTGCCGTCGTTGGGTTCCGGCGCGATGCGCAGCAGCCGCGCCAGCAATGGATAGACATCCACGTTGTCCATGTCGTCCACGACCAGACCCTTCCGGAAATCCGGGCCATGCGCGAGGAACAGGGCGGCCATGGAGGGCAGGGCGGGATCGAAGCCGTGCGCGCCCCGGTATCCCTTTTCGGCGATCACGCCTGAAATGATCGCGCGGCTGGCCAGCAGCCAGCCTTCATCGGCCTGGCACAACCAGCGCGAGATGCGGCGGTGGCTGCCGTAGTGGAAGCGTTCGGGCAGGCGATCCTTGCGCCAGCACCGGGCGTGCGGGATCGGATTGGCGGCCAGTGCGGCATCCAGCGCTTCCTCGTTTCCGGGCGTGGCATCGAGGCTGGCGAGCGGCCCCATATTGTTCAGATCGAACAGTTCCCCCGGCAGGATGTCGTCGATCGCCACGGCCTGCCCCTTGGGCGTGGACGTCATGCCGTGGTCGGACACGATCACCAGGTTGGTCGCATCGAACAGGTTCCGTTCGCGCAGCCCTTGAACCAACGCCGCCAGGGCCGCGTCCACTTCTGCCAGCGTGGCGTGGGTTTCCGGCGCATCCGGGCCGAAAGCGTGGCCTCTGGAATCCACCGCGTCGAAATACAGGGTGACGAAATCCGGGCGCTCAGCGGGTGGAAGGTCGAGCCACTCCAGTACCTGCGCCACGCGCGCGGCGCTGGATACGGCCTGGTCGAAGGGCAGCCAGTGGTCGGGCTGGCGGCCGTGGATCGGCGCTTCGGAGCCGGGCCAGAACATCGTGGCGGTGCGCAGGCCGGCACGGTTGGCGCTGTTCCAGAGCGGCTCGCCATCGTTCCACCAGCGTGCGTCGGCAACGGCCTCGTGGTTGGAAAGCGTGAACGTTATGCCCGGGATCTCCGGGTCGCGCATCGTGTTGTGGACGATGCCGTGGCGATCCGGGCGCAGGCCGGTGATCAACGTGTAGTGGTTCGGAAAAGTGAGGCTGGGAAACGAAGGCCGCATCGCGCGGGCATGGACGCCTTCGTTCGCCAGCTGCGCCAGCGTGGGCGTCAAGCCAAGGTCGAAATAATCCGCGCGGAAGCCGTCGATGGATACCAGGATCAACAGTGGCGGCAAGGCCGGTGCCTGCGCCTTGCGCGATCCGGGCTGGCAGGCGGCCAGCAGCAGGAGCAACAGGATCGGGAGAACGGCAAGGCGCGGCATGGATTTCATCGGATGCGGTTCCGTGATGGGAGCGGATGGCGCTGCACAATCGTCCATTCTGGCGCGCCGCGCCAGGCGGCGCCAGTTGCGATGCGGGCATCTTTCCCCTTCGGCAACCACGCGATGAACGCCGAGCGCGTTTCGCGTGCGGGCGTGCTGGAGCCTGTGCCGGCTTTCCCGGATAATGCGCAAAAGCCGGAACCCTTCCGGCTTTTTTCGCGTCTGCGCGCCGGGTTTTCCGGCCTGCGGGCGATTCCTTCAACCTTCGCCCCCGATGGGCGTGGGCCAGACGTGGAGTGGCGAACATGGGTCAGTCGGTGGTGGTGCTCGGGGCGCAGTGGGGCGACGAAGGCAAGGGCAAGATCGTCGATCTGCTCACCGAGAAAGTGGGCGCGGTGGCGCGCTTCCAGGGCGGCCACAACGCTGGCCACACGCTGGTGATCGGCGGCAAGAAGACGGTGCTGCACCTGATTCCCTCGGGCATCCTGCGCGAAGGCGTGTTGTGCCTGATCGGCAACGGCGTGGTGCTCAGCCCTGCGGCGCTGAAAAGCGAGATCGCCGAACTGGAGGCCGAAGGCGTGGACGTGCGTTCGCGCCTGAAGATTTCCCCGGCCACGCCGCTCATCATGCCGTACCACATCGCGCTGGATCAGGCCCGCGAAAAGGCCGCCGGCGGCAAGGCCATCGGCACCACCGGGCGCGGCATCGGTCCGGCCT
>CAZHXV010000350.1:0-2538 GCA_964536455.1 uncultured Aquimonas sp. | reverse complement strand
TCGCCGGCGATGCGGGCAAGCCCTACATGGACAAGTTCGCCGTGCTCGACGAAGCCCAGGGCGAAGGCCTGGGGCGCGCGGTGTGGAACGTGATGCGCGAGGAAACCCCGCGCCTTTACTGGCGCTCGCGCCACCACAACCAGGTCAACATCTTCTATTACGCCAACTCCGACGGCTGCTACAAGCTCGGAACGTGGAAGGTGTTCTGGTACGGGCTGGAGGATTTCGATGCGATCCGCCAGGCCGTCGAATCCTGCGCCGGCACGCCCGCAACCCTGATCGGGTGAGGCCATGAGCATCGCGCCGTTTCTTTCGCCCCTGACCCTGCACGGCCGCCTCGTGCGGCTGGAGCCCTTGCAGCAGGGCCATGCCGAGGAATTGCGCAACGTGGTGGAGGATGGCCGCCTGTACGAGCTGTGGTTCACCAGCGTGCCCAGGCCCGGGGCCGTGCCTGCGTACATCGATGCCGCGCTGGACATGCAGGCGCGCGGTGCCGCGCTGCCGTTTGTCGTACGCCGCATCGCCGATGGAACGCTGGTTGGCTGCACGCGCTACTGCAACGCCGATGCCCTGCATCGCCGCCTGGAAATCGGCTACACCTTCTATGCGGCCAGCGCGCAGCGCAGCGGCGCGAATACCGAGTGCAAGCGGCTGCTGCTGGAGCACGCCTTCGATGCGCTGGCCTGCATCGCGGTGGAATTCCGCACCCACTGGCACAACCGCCGCTCGCGCGCTGCGATCGAACGGCTGGGCGCGAAGCTCGATGGCGTGCTGCGCCATCACCAGCGCCTGCCCGACGGCACGCTGCGCGATACCGTGGTGTACTCGATCGTCGCGCCCGAATGGCCGGCGGTGCGGCGCAATCTGGATTCCCTGCTGGAGCGGCGCGTCGGCGCCGGAGATTCGACATGAAAAAGACCCTCGGCCTTGTCGGCGCGCGCGGCCATACCGGCGCGGAGCTGATCCGCCTGATCGCAGGCCATCCTTTGCTGGAACTGGGCTTCGTCTCCTCGCGCGAACTGGATGGACAGCGCGTCGCCGATCACGTTTCCGTCTTCGGCGGCGAATTGCGCTACGAAAACCTCGATCCCCAGGCGGCGGCTGCGCGCGGTGTGGATGCGGTGGTGCTGGCCTTGCCGAACGATAAATCCGCGCCGTACTTGGAGGCCATCGACCGGGCCGCACCGGAAACCGTCGTGGTCGATCTTTCCGCCGACCATCGCTTCGATCCGGCCTGGTACTACGGCCTGCCGGAACTCGTGCGCGGCGCGTATCGCGGCCAGCGCCGCATCGCCAATCCGGGTTGCTACGCCACGGCGATGCAGTTAGCCATCGCGCCGCTGAAGGATGAACTGGCCGGGCCGCCGCAATGTTTCGGCGTCTCCGGTTATTCCGGCGCGGGCACCGCGCCTTCGGACAAGAACAATGTGGAATTGCTGCGCGACAACCTGATGCCGTACGCGCTCGCCGATCACCTGCACGAACGCGAGGCGATCGCGCAGCTGGGCGTGCCGGTGGAATTCATGCCGCATGTGGCGCCGTGGTTCCGCGGCATCACGATGACGGTGAACCTGTGGCTGCAGGCGCCGATGAGCCGCGAGGCGATCCGCGCCAGATACCTTTCGCGCTATGCGAACGAACCGCTGATCGCGGTGCGGGATGAGGCTCCGTGGGTATCGAAGATCGCGGGCAGGAACGGCGCCATCGTCGGCGCGTTCACCGTGGCGCCGGGCGACAAGCGCGTCGTGGTTGTCAGCGTGCTCGACAACCTGCTGAAAGGCGCAGCTTCGCAAGCCTTGCAGAACCTGAACATGGCGCTTGGCTTCAACGAACTGACGGGAATCGATCCGACATGAGCAGCCTGCTGTGGCAGAAATCCGGCGTCGAAACCGACGCGCGCATCATGAAGTTCCTCGCCGGAAACGATGTGATCCTCGACCGCGAGTTCTTCCTGCACGACATCGAAGCCAGCCGCGCGCACGTGGAAGGTTTGCGCAACATCGGCATCGTTTCCGCCATTGATGCCGCCGCGTTGATCCGCGAACTGGCGGCCTTGGCGGACGATTTCCGCAGCGGCGGCTTCGTGCTGGACGAACGCTTCGAGGATGGCCATTCGGCCATCGAGGCGCGCCTGACGGAGCGGCTGGGCGATGCGGGCCGCCGCGTCCATACCGGGCGCAGCCGCAACGACCAGATACTTGTCGCCACGCGGCTGTGGTTGAAGGCAAGGCTGGACGAACTGATCGCGCGCGATCTGGAAATCGCCGCGATCTGCCTGGAACGCGCGGGCCGCGAATCCATCCCGCTGCCCGGTTACACGCACCTCCAGCGCGCCGTGGTGTCTTCCACGGCGATGTGGTTCGCAGGTTTCGCCGAAGGCTTCATCGACAACGCCATGAGCGCCCGCGCCGCACGCGCCCTGATCGACGCCAACCCGCTCGGCACGGCGGCAGGCTACGGCGTGAACCTGCCGCTCGACCGCGGCCACACCACCGCCGCGCTCGGCTTTGCGCGGATGCAGCTTTCCCCGGTCTATGC
>CAZHXV010000349.1:0-2557 GCA_964536455.1 uncultured Aquimonas sp. | reverse complement strand
TCCACCGCCGTGTTCGGCGCGATGACGCTGCTCTCGCGCCTGGCCGGCTTCGCGCGCGATGTGATCCAGGGCGCGCTGTTCGGCGCGTCCGGGCTGATCGACGCCTTTGCGGTGGCCTATCAGATTCCCAACTACCTGCGCCGCATCTTCGCCGAAGGCTCGTTCGCCTCGGCCTTCGTGCCGGTGCTTTCCGAACTGCGCGAGCGTGGCGACCGCACGGCGCTCAAGGCCTTCGTGGATCGCATCGCCGGCGCATTGTGCGCAGCGCTCCTGATCGTCACCGGCCTTGGCATGTTGCTCGCGCCGTGGATCGCGGCGCTGATGGCCCCAGGCTTCGCTTCCGAACCCGGCAAGCTGGAGTTGACTGGGGATCTCTTGCGCATCGTGTTCCCGTACCTGTTCTTCGTTTCGATGACGGCCTTCGCAGGGGCGGTGCTCAACGGCTTCCAGCGTTTCGCCTTGCCCGCGGTGACGCCGGTGCTGCACAACCTCGCGGTGATCGCCGCGATGCTGTGGCTGGCCCCGCGCATGGAGATTCCGGTGAAGGCGCTGGCCTGGGGTGTGTTGGCGGCGGGCATCGCGCAAATGGCGGTGCTGTGGCCGGCCTTGTTGCGGCTGGGCCTGTTCCCGAAACTGAAACTGCACCTGCGCGACCCTTATGTGCGCAAGGTCGGGAAATTGATGCTGCCGACGCTGTTTTCCTCCTCGGTGGCGCAGTTGAACCTGATCGTCGGCACCGTGTTCGCCTCGCTGCTGGTCGAAGGCAGCCGCGCCTATCTCTACTATTCCGACCGCCTGACGGAACTGCCGCTCGGCCTGTTCGGCGTGGCGCTGGGCACGGTGATCCTGCCGCACCTTTCGCGCCGCCATGCCGCCACCGATGCGGCGGGTTTTTCCAGGGCGCTGGACTGGGGCCTGCGCACCGTTCTGCTCGGCTCGGTTCCCGCCGGACTGGGCCTTCTGGCGCTGGCCGAACCTGTGGTCGCCACGGTGTACCAGCGCGGGGAATTCACCGCGCAGCAGGCCACGATGACCGCGCTGGCCGTTTCCGCGATGAGCCTGGCGATTCCGGCCTTCATGCTCAGCAAGGTGCTCGCCCCGGCGTTCTATTCGCGCCAGGACACCAGAACCCCGATGCGCGCGGCCATTGCCACGGTATTCGTCAACATCGGCCTGATCGCGGCCATCGTCACGCCGCTGTGGTGGTACGAGATTCCCGGCGCACACGCAGGCATTGCGTTGGCCACCGCGCTGGCGGGCATCGTCAATGCCGTGCTGCTGTGGCGCGCCTTGCGCCGCGAGGGTGCGTTCCAGCCATTGCCGGGCTGGTGGAAATCGCTGACGCGCATTGTCATCGCCGGAATCGCAATGGTGGCCGTGCTGATCGCCCTTCGCGCAGGCCCGGTGGATTGGCGCGGCCTTTCCGATCCTGCGCGGTGGGCGTGGCTGACCATCGTCGTCGTCCTCGGCGCGGCGACGTATGGCGGGGTGCTGTCGTTGCTTGGCTGGCGGCTGCGGGATTTGCGGTTCGCCGGTTGATGCCGTTCGGAGAATGCGCCATGCCACCCATCGTGATATTCGATTTCGATTTGACGCTGACGCATTGGGATACGGCGGATCGATTTTTCCGCTGGCTGCTGAGGCGCGATCCGTGGCGGTTGGCGTTGGTACTGCTGGCGATACCGGTGCTTGGCCCGTTGATGGCGTTCAGGCGCACGCGCTGGGTGCCGGTTCGGTTTGCGGTGTGGGTGGCGACGTTTGCACGGTCGGAGCAGGCACTTTCGGCGCTTGTCGTGGAGCATGTGGAGACGGTGTTCAACGGGAGGGAGCCGGTGCTGGTGGAGGCGGGCCTGGCGCGGTTGCAATCGCATCTGGATCGGGGGCAACAGGTGGTGATCGCCACGGGCTGCTTTGAACCGCTGGCGCGGGAAATCCTGCGCAGGGCAGGGTGCGAACGCATCCCGCTGGTCGCATCCACCTTGACGCCGTTCCTGGGCGGCATGGTCAGCGGCGACCATTGCGTGGGGCAGCGCAAGATCGCCATGCTCGCCGAACGCGGATTCGCGCCGCCGTGGGCGGTGGCGTACACGGATCACCGTGCCGATCTTCCGCTGCTGCGGTTGAGCCAGCAGTGGTTCCTCGTCAGTCCCCGGCCTGCGTGCCTTCGCCACATCGAACAGGAATTGGCGGTGAAGGCCGAGGTTCTGGCGTGGCGATGATGGCCGCGTCGGTATGGCGCGGGCTACAACGCCAGCCGTTCCCGCAGTTCCTTCGCCTGCCGCCGCGAGACTTCCGTCTGGCTGCCGTCCGCCAGCCGCAGCAGGTAGCCATCTGCGATGGAGGGCTCCACTGCGCGGACATGGCCGAGGTTGACCAGGGTGTTGCGATTGGCGCGGAAGAACAGCGCCGCGTCGAGCCTGGCTTCCAGCGCCGAAAGGCTGCGGGCGAGCAGCGCGGTCTGGTCGCGGAACCAGACGCGGGCGTAGTTGCCGTCCACGACGATGCGGGAAATCTCGCCGATGGCGACGAACCAGCAGCGTTCGCCATCGCGCAGGAA
>CAZHXV010000348.1:0-2571 GCA_964536455.1 uncultured Aquimonas sp. | reverse complement strand
CAAGAACGTGCTGGCGAAGTGCTACGGCGGTGACGCCACGCGCAAGAAGAAGCTGCTGGAGAAGCAGAAGGAAGGCAAGAAGCGGATGAAGTCGGTCGGCCGCGTCGATATCCCGCAGGAAGCCTTCCTCGCCGTGCTCCAGGTGGACAGCAAATAATTCATTGAAGGAATCCCCACGTGCATTTCGATTTCGCCGCACTGCTGGTGCTGCTTTCCGCGCTCACTGGCGTCATCTGGCTCATCGACGCGCTGTTCTTCGCCAAGGCCCGCGCCGCGCAGGCGGAGACCGGAGCCCAGGTCAAGGAGCCGCTCGTCGTCGAGTACGCGCGCTCGTTCTTTCCGGTGATCTTCATCGTGCTGATCGTGCGCTCGTTCCTGGCCGAGCCGTTCCGCATCCCGTCCAATTCGATGATGTCCACGCTGCTCACCGGGGATTTCGTGCTGGTGAGCAAGTTTTCCTACGGCATCCGGCTGCCGGTGCTGGATACCAAGATCATCCCGGTCGGCGAGCCCCAGCGCGGCGACGTGTTCGTGTTCCGCTATCCGGGCTATGCCTGTGAAGGCCGTGCTCAGCGCAGCGCACGGCCCTGCGGCCAACCGTTCGAGCCGGTGCCGTTCGAGAACTACATCAAGCGCGTGGTCGGTCTGCCGGGCGATGTGATCGAGTACCGCAACAAGGTGCTGACGGTGAATGGCGTGCGCGTGGAGGCGCAACCGCTGGATCGCTACGTGGGCGTCGGCTCGGGCCAGGAAATGACCGGCGCGTTGCGGCTTTCCGAGCAGCTTGGCGAGAAGAAGCACGACATCCTCGTGATGCCGAACCTGCGCCGTGGCGACGTCGGCGAAGGCGTCTGGACGGTGCCCGAAGGCATGTATTTCGCGATGGGCGACAACCGCGACAACAGCCAGGACAGCCGCTACTGGGGCTTCGTCCCGGAACAGGCCCTGGTCGGCAAGGCGTTCCTGATCTGGATGAACTGGGACGGGAAAAACGGCGGGGTCGATTTTTCGCGGATTGGAACCGTCATACACTAGCGGCGCTACCACCGCCTTCCCCGATCTTCCACGGCAACCAAGAGAGCACGCCAATGAATCGCAAGCATGGCCAATCCGGCATCACCTTGATGGGCTTCGTCATTGTCCTCGTCGTGGTGGGCTTCTTCGCCTTGATGGCGATGAAGCTGTTCCCGGTGTATCAGGAGTACTACTCGGTGGTTTCCAACCTGAATGGCCTGTCGGCCGAGGCCGGTTCGAGCAAGCTTTCGCCGGAGGAAATCCGCCAGCGGCTGAAGAAACGCTTCGACATCAGCTATATCGGATCGGTGAAGCCTGAGCACATCATCGTGGACAAGAAGGTCAACACCGTGCAGATCAAATACGAAGTGCGGAATGAACTGCTGTACAACCTCGATTTTGTCGCCAAGTTCGACAAGACCGTCACGCTGAAGGGCTGATGCCGGCACGCCTCGGCCACGGCTTCGCCGATTCCACGCTGCTGCGGCGCGCCCTGACGCACCGCAGTGCAGGCGGCGGGCACAACGAGCGGCTGGAGTTCCTCGGCGATGGCGTGGTCAACCTGGTCATCGCCGAGGCATTGTTCCAGCGCTGGCCGCGCGCCGACGAGGGCCGCCTCACCCGCGCCCGTGCGCAACTGGTGCGCGAGTCCACGCTCGCCGGCATCGCGCGCGAACTCGAACTGGGAGCCCTGCTCGAGCTTGGGCCGGGCGAACTGAAAAGCGGCGGCCATCGGCGCGACTCGATTCTCGCCGATGCGCTGGAGGCCGTGGCCGGGGCGATCTTCCTCGATGCCGGCTTCGACGCCTGCCGCAGCACCGTGCTGGGCTGGTTCGGCGAACGCCTGGAGCGGCTGGACGGCGAATCCTGCGACAAGGACGCCAAGACCCGCCTGCAGGAATGGTTGCAGGCCCGCCAGCGCGCCTTGCCCGAGTACGAACTGCTGGACGCCAGCGGTGAAGACCACGACAAGACTTTCGACGTGCGCTGCCGCATCGTCGAACCGCCGCTCCAGGCCAGCGCGCGCGCCTCTTCGCGCCGCCAGGCCGAGCAATACGCGGCACAATCCATCCTCGACCAGATCGCTGCGCTGCCAACCCTGCGCTGAGCGGCGCGCCAGGCGTCGGGCTTCGCGGGATGCGGCGGACGGCTGGCCCGCGCCCGGGCCGCCGCCACGCGCTCCGGATGCCAAAAATTCCATTCCTCGCCGTATGTGCAATCCCTTCGCTCAGGCGGCA
Source organism: uncultured Aquimonas sp. (assembly GCA_964536455.1). GTDB lineage: Bacteria > Pseudomonadota > Gammaproteobacteria > Xanthomonadales > Xanthomonadaceae > Denitratimonas. Next base: position 319 of record CAZHXV010000348.1, on the reverse strand, counting down.
ATCGGGGATTTGACGCATTGCAGCGAGCATTTCATCACAGTTCAGGGTTAGTCTTCTCCATACGCCGGCGAAGGGAGGACAGGGACGCCGGGTAGCGGGAAGCCTGTGGGCCGAAGGGAATCGGTCGGCGGGATTCCGACAACCCTCGGGGATCATCACCCATGATGCACAAGCTCGCCGCCGGCCTCGCGCTGGCTCTCGCTCCTTGTATCGCCACAGCCGCCGCCACCGGCGTCGCCTTCGTCCACGGCACCGGCAAGCAGACCAACGCCACGGCCGATTATTGGGGTTCGGATTTCATCAACTCCGTGCGCCAGGG
>CAZHXV010000347.1:0-2574 GCA_964536455.1 uncultured Aquimonas sp. | reverse complement strand
TCATGGCGTTCTGGTACCTCACCAGCACCTTCGGCAGCCTGTGGGTGCTGCTGACGAACGCGGGCGTGCGCAACGAGATGGTGATTTCCCGCATCGCCGGCACGGGACTTTCGGAAAACGCCTTCCTGATGTTCTTCTTCGCGGTCTTCGCCTTCGCGGCAGCCCTGGTGTTCGCGCTGTATGCGAGAACCTATCCGATGCAGGACAACTACCGCTCCGCATAGGCCTCAACGCGCCAGCCCTTCCAGCAGCGGCAGCGGTGTCGTTTCGATGCCGGTTTCCTCGCTGCGGAAACTGGCGTCGGCGGCATCCAGCGGTGCGACGGCAAGCGCTTCGACGCGTTCGCCGTCGGTGGCAGTGCTCACCACTTCCGCATTCGCGCCGTCCGATGATTGCAGCGCGGTTCCGGTTTCGACCGGCCTGTTCAATGCCAGTCGCAGCAGGCCGCGCTTGTTTTTGCCGAGGAAGTGCGTGCGCGCCACGATTTCCTGGCCGGGGTAGCAGCCTTTCTTCACGCTGAAGGCGGAAATGCGTTCCAGCCCGAGCATCTGCGGCGTGAAGGCATCGGCCTGCGCCGGGCTCAAGCGTGGAAGGCCGTGGGCGATGTCCTCCAGCCGCCAGCGCGCCCGTGCATCGGCATCGACCTCCTGCGTGGCCAACCCGGTCTGCAACAGCAGCGTGCGTGGGGTGCGGCCGCCCATGTCCAACGCAATGCGATCGAGGCGGCCCTCGTCATCGCGCAGCACCGTGGCGCGGCGGCCTGCGGCATCCAGGCCCAGGTCCGCGGGGCCTGCAAAAAAGCCGGACGCATGGATTCCTTCCAGCGGTTCGATCGCGACCTTGCTGCGGAAACGGAATCGCAAGAGCCGTTCGGCCAGTTCGGTGGCGGGAAAATCCGGCAGCCAGGCGATGAGTTCCTCCGGGCCGGCGCGAAGCAAGGCGAACAGCGCGATCACGCGGCCCTTGGCCGAGAGCCACAGGCTCCATTGCCATTGCCCATCGGCCAGCAGCGCCACGTCGTTGGCGAACTGGGCCTGTGAGAAGACGATGGCATCGCGCCCGGCAAGGCGCAGCACACCGCTATTTAAGAGCGCGCAAGGCAAGACTTTCGTCGGATGATGTGGAGGTTCCATCTTGATGGACATGGCGCGCGGTACTAACCTTTGTGCGATTGCACGAACCGACCGCCATGATAGGCCAATCGCAGCAGCCAGCTTCCGAGCAAGCGCAGCCCGCCGAACCGCATCCCGCCACGGAGGATGCGGCCAGCGCCAAGGTTCCGCGCGAGATCGGAGGCCGCGAGGGCCTTGAACCCACGCGCTACGGCGATTGGGAAAAGAATGGCCGCTGCATAGATTTCTGATGCGGCCTTCCGGCGGAACGGACGTCCACTCACCCGTCTTCACCACCCATCGAGAGCGTGTCCATGTCGCAGCGCGAGCGCCCGTTGTCGCCGTTCATGCTGGGCCAGTACTACCGGTTCCAGATCACTTCGGCGATGTCCTTCCTGCATCGCCTCACCGGCATGGCCCTGTCGGCGGGCGCGTTCCTTCTCACGCTCTGGCTGGTGGCCGTGGCCGCGGGGCCGGAAGCCTATGCCAGGTTCACTGCCTGCGTGGCCTCGCCGCTGGGCAAACTGGTGCTGGCGGGCATCGCGTTCTGCCTGATCTACCACCTGTTGAACGGCATCCGGCATCTGGTGTGGGATATCGGCATCGGCTTCACGATCAAGGGCCTGTACACCGGCGGCACCATCGTCGCCGTGCTGGCGGCGCTGCTCACCGCGTTGCTGTGGTACTTCGGCTTCACGGCGGGAGGCGCGGCATGAGCGCTATGGCGAAAAACCACCTGCGCGATCCCCTGAAGCAGGCGCGTGGCCACGGTTCGGCGAAGAACGGCACGCACCATTTCATCCTGCAACGCATCAGCGCGGTGATCCTGGCGTTGCTCACGCCGTGGCTGCTGTGGCTGCTCGTCACGTTGATTCCCGCCGACCACGCCACGGTGAAGGCGACCCTCGCCCATCCCTGCAACGCGGTGCTGCTGTTCTCCTTCCTCATCGCGCTGTTCTGGCATTCGCGCCTGGGCGTGCAGGTGGTGATCGAGGATTACGTCCATCACCACGGCCTTGGCGTGATCGCGCAAATTCTCGTGCTGTTCGGCTGTTCGCTGGGCGCGCTGGTTTCCCTCGTGGCCATCGGCCGCATCGTTTTCGCGGGCTGATTCCACCATGAGCTACAAGATCATCGAACACAGCTACGACATGCTCGTGGTCGGCGCCGGCGGCGCGGGCCTTCGCGCCACCTTCGGCCTGGCCCAGAAGGGCCTCAACACCGCCTGCATCACCAAGGTGTTCCCGACCCGCTCGCACACCGTTGCCGCGCAAGGCGGCGTCGCCGCGGCGCTGGCCAACATGGGCGAGGACGACTGGCGCTACCACTTCTACGACACCGTGAAAGGTTCGGACTGGCTGGGCGACCAGGACGCGATCGAATACATGTGCCGCGAGGCCATCCCGGCGATCTACGAACTGGAGCACTACGGCCTGCCGTTCTCGCGTACCGAGGACGGCAA
>CAZHXV010000346.1:0-2588 GCA_964536455.1 uncultured Aquimonas sp. | reverse complement strand
CGGTTTTCCCGTCGGCCAGGATCGCGCCGCGATGCGACATGCGCGCCAGCGATTCCAGCGCGGTATCCACCAGCCAGCGGCTGGGTTTGTTGTCCAGATGGGCGATCAGCCCGAAGCCGCAACTGTCGTGCTCGAAACGCGGATCGAACAACCCGCTGGACGTTCCCTTGGTCTTTGGCGACGGCATGAAGACTCCGGTGATGGCATCTGGCATCCCCTGCGCCGGAATCGCATCGTGAGCCGGATTGGGCGCGGCATCCGACTAAAGCACAAATGCTGCGATGCGGCAATTGGAGCCGCAGGGCGCCGGCGGAAGCTCAGCCTCCGGCCCGGGGCCGGTAGGCACGCAGGAACATCCGCACCACCGAATCCAGATGCCTGGCGCTGTCCGCGCGCAGGCTGGCGGGTTGGCCGCAGATCATGTGCACCAGGCTTTCGCCCTTGAGCAGGTGCAGGAACTGCATTGCCGCCTCGTGGGGATCGTCCATGTCCAGATCGCCGCGCGCCGTCGCGGTGCGCAGGAAGGTTTCCAGGCTTGCGATGATCCGCGCCGGCCCGGCGTTCCAGAACAGCGCGCCCAGATGCTCGGCGTTGCGCGCATCGCCGAACATCATCCGGTGCAGCGCGATGGAATCGGGGCTGTCCATCAGGGCCTGGAAGCGCGCGCCGATTTCCCGCAGGTCGCGTTCGATCTCGCCGCCTTGCAGCGGCGCGAACAGATCGTCCGGCAACTGTTCCCGGCAGCGCTGTTCCACGGCCGCCTGGAACAAGCGGTCCTTGTCGGTGAAGTGGTTGTAGACGGTGAGCTTGGAGACCCCGGCCAGCGCGGCGATCTTGTCCATGCTGGCGCCCTCGAAACCCAGTTCCAGGAACAGCCGCTGCGCCGCCTTCAGGATGGCGGCGCGCTTCTGCGCGCTTTTGGGGCGGCCTGGGCCGGCGGTGGTTTTTTTCATCGGCATCTGGACGGGGAGAACTTGATTTCTATACTATACCGTCCAGTTCAATTATTGGCCAATCGCAATGACAAGGCTCTGGGTTCGGAACACGGCGTGGGGGTTGCTGGCGGCGGGAATGCTGGCCGGGTGCGGCGGCGAACAGGCCGCGCAGGAGCGCCCGCGCCCGGCGATGGTGGCCCATCCGGAACCGGCGCAGCCGGCCTTGCGCGTCTTCGCCGGTGACGTGCGGGCACGCTACGAGCCGGCGCTCTCCTTCCGTGTGGGCGGCAAGATCAGCAAGCGCCTGGTCAATACCGGCGAGCGCGTGGCCAAGGGCGCGGTGCTGGCCGAACTGGACGCCGCCGATCTAGCCCTGCAAGCGGCATCCGCTCGCGCCGCGCACACCGCCGCCAAGGCCGACCTGGCGCTGGCGCAGGCCGAACGCGACCGCTACGCGCAGATGCTGGAACGCAAACTGGTGAGCCAATCGGCATTCGAAGCCCGCACCAATGCGCTGGCCGCCACGCATGCGCAGGCCGAACGCGCGCAGGCCGCGCTGGAGGTGGCGCTCAACCAGGAAGGCTATGCCGTGCTCACCGCGCCGGGCAGTGGCGTGATCGCGCAGCGTCTGACCGAGGCCGGGCAGGTGGTCGCCGCCGGGCAGACCGTGTTCGTGCTGGCGCTCGATGGCGAACGCGACGTCGCCATCGGCCTGCCCGAGCAGGAAATCGCCCATTTCGCGGTGGGCCAGCCGGTGCTGGTGGAATTGTGGTCGCGGCAGGGCGAACGCCTGCCCGGCACGATCCGCGAACTGGCCGCCGCCGCCGATCCGCAGGCCCGCACTTTCGCGGCGAAAGTTTCGTTCACCGCTGGCGATGCGCCGGTGGAACTGGGCCAGAGCGCGCGGGTGTACATGGGCAATGGCGGCAACGGCGAACTGGCGGTGCCGCTTTCGGCCATCGGCGGCGAGGCCGGGCAGCCGTTCGTCTGGGTGATCGAGGCGGCCCACTCCCGCGCCGCGCGCAGGCCGGTACAGGTGCAACGCTGGGGCGAGCGCCAGGCCATCGTCGAAGCCGGTCTTTCGCCCACGGATTGGATCGTGGTCGGCGGCGTGCACCTGATCCGCGAAGGCCAGGCGCTGCGCCCCATCGACCGCGATAACCGTCCCGTCGATCTCGCGCCAGGAGCGGCACCGTGAGCGATTCGCCCGATTCGTCCGAAACCGCCGTGCCAGGGGCCTTCAACCTTTCCGCCTGGGCCTTGCGGCACCGCTCCCTGGTGCTCTACGCCATGGTGCTGATGGCCTTGATCGGCGCCATGTCCTATGGCCGGCTCGGCCAGAGCGAAGACCCGCCCTTCACCTTCCGCGCGATGGTGGTGCGCACGCTGTGGCCGGGCGCGAGCGCCGAGGAAGTGGCGCGCCAGATCACCGACAAGATCGAACGCAAGCTGCTGGAAACCGGCAGGTACGAGAACATCCGCGCCTATTCGCGGCCAGGCGAATCGCAGGTGATCTTCGTCGCCCGCGACGATCTCACCTCGAAAGACCTGCCGGAACTTTTCTATCAGGTACGCAAGAAGATCGGAGACATCCGCCAGAACCTGCCGGCGGAAGCGATCGGGCCGTTCTTCAACGACGAATTCGGCGACACC
>CAZHXV010000345.1:1981-2604 GCA_964536455.1 uncultured Aquimonas sp. | reverse complement strand
TCTTCGCCCTGTCGCCAGCCGAACTCTTCGAACTTTGCCATCGCGTGGAGGGCGTCGTCGTCCATGCCGTGATCGCGCATGGACAGGCTTCCGAGATCGGGAAACGCGGCGGCGCGCTCGGCCTGGGTTGGTGCGGGAATCGTCGTGACAGGTTCGCCGGGCTGCGCGTGATCCATCGCCGCGTGATCCATCTTGGAGTGATCCATCGCGGCGTGGTCGTGCTGTTCCTCGGCGGATGTTTCCTGCGCATGTTCGTGGTGGTGCTCGTGCTGCGCCAGCGCAACCGACGCGCCCAGCATGAGGGCGGGCAGGGCGGCGAATCGAAGGCGATTCATGCGCAGGCTCATGCCGACTCCTCCACCCGCACCTCGCGGAACATGCCCAATTCCATGTGGAACAGCAGGTGGCAGTGGAAGGCCCAGCGGCCCAGCGCGTCGGTGGTGACGCGGAAGGCGCGCTTCGTGCCGGGCGGGATCAGCACGGTGTGCTTGCGCACCAGGAACCGGCCATGTTCGTCTTCCAGATCGCTCCACATCCCGTGCAGGTGGATGGGATGTTCCATCATCGTGTCGTTCACCAGCACGATGCGCACGCGCTCGCCGTAGATCAGCTTCAAGGGCTCG
>CAZHXV010000345.1:0-1971 GCA_964536455.1 uncultured Aquimonas sp. | reverse complement strand
ATGGAGCGCTACGCCTGGGGCTTCGACGGCGTAGCGCTCCATGTGGCCGGTGAGGTGCAGTTCGAGGGTGCGCGAGGGCGTGCGTCCATCGGGATCGGGAAAGGCGCTGCGCAGCATGGAGTAACTGAGCACGCGGCGACCGTTGCCGCGCAGGCCGATGCCCGGATCGTCCAGCCTGGCGGTGGGCGTCATGGTCTGCATGTCCACCAGCGGGTTGTTCGATTCGCTGGCCGGATGGGCCTGCATCGCACTGCCGCCGTGGTTCATTCCGGCGTGCGCGGAGTGATCCATGGCCGAATGATCCATCCCGCCGTGCGCCATGCCGCCGTGGCCCATGTCCGCCATCGTCAGGTACACGGGCTTGTCCAGTTCGGGCACGGCCGCGCTCATGCCGGGGCGTGGAGCCAGCGTGGCGCAGGCGTAGCCGCTGCGGTCATTCGCCTGGGCGAACAGGGTGTAGGCACGGTCGTCTGCAGGCCGAACCAGGATGTCGTAGGTTTCCGCCGTGCCGATGCGCAGTTCGTCCACGGCGACGGGCTTCACGCGCTGGCCGTCGGCGGCCACCACGGTTAGTTCCAGGCCCGGGATGCGCAGGTCGAAGATGCTCATCGCCGAGCCGTTGACGATGCGCAGCCGCAGGGTTTCCCCTGGCGTGAACAGGCCCGTCCAGTTGCCCGCGGGCGGCACGCCGTTGACGAGGTAGGTGTAGGCGTAGCCGTTCACGTCGGCAAGATCGGAAGGGCTCATCCGCATTTGGCCCCAGGCCCTGCGGTCTTCCAGCGTGGCGGCAAGGCCGTGTCCGCGCGCATCGCGCAGGAAGTCGGAAACGGTGCGGCGGCGATGGTTGTAGTAGTGCGACTGCTTCTTCAACCGCGCCAGCAGGCGTTGCGGGGAAACATCGCTCCAGTCGCTGAGCACGATGACGTGCTCGCGGTCGGCGGCGATGCCGTCCGGTTCGGCGGGATCCACGATCAGCGCGCCGTACAGCCCAAGCTGCTCCTGCGAGCCGGAATGGCCGTGGAACCAGTAGGTGCCGTGCTGCTTCAACGGGAAGCGGTAGGTGAAGGTTTCCCCGGGTGCGATGCCGTGGAAGGAAAGGCCGGGCACGCCGTCCATGTTGGCGGGCACCAGCAGGCCATGCCAGTGGATCGAGGTGGTTTCGTCCAGGGTATTGCGAACCTGCGCCACGAATTCCCCGCCTTCGCGCACGCGCAGGATCGGCGCGGGCAGGTGTCCATTCACCGTCACCGCGCGGCGGTTCTTTCCGGTGATGTTGGCGAGGGTTTCGCCGATGGAAAGATCGAAGCGGGGGCCGCGGAGCACGTTGGCATGGCCGGTGACGGCATGGTGTTCCGGTGCGGCCGCGCCGCGCAACGGCCAGCCGGCGGAAACCGCCAGCCCGCCCAGCGCCAGCCCCTGCACGAAGCGGCGGCGCGAGAGGATTTCCGCATTCGTGGCGGAGAAGCGGGATTCGGAGGTCATGGAAAAATCACGGGAAACGGCTTCGTGGGACTGGCCGAACGCCGGAAAGTTTCATCCGCGCCGGCCCGCCCTACAATTCTCCGCCATCCCTTCACCGGAAGCCGCCGCATGAGCATCAAGAACGACGCCTGGATCCGCCGCATGGCGCAGCAGCACGGCATGATCGAGCCCTTCGAGCCGGGCCAGATCAAGCACAACGCCGGCGGCGGACGCATCGTTTCCTTCGGTACCTCCAGCTACGGCTACGACGTGCGCTGCGCCAACGAGTTCAAGGTGTTCACCAACATCAATTCCACCGTGGTCGATCCCAAGGCGTTCGACTCGCGCAACTTCGTAGATTTCACCGGCGAGGTCTGCATCATTCCGCCCAACTCCTTTGCGCTGGCGCGTACGGTCGAGTACTTCCGCATCCCGCGCTCCACCCTGGTGGTGTGCCTGGGCAAGAGCACCTACGCGCGCTGCGGCATCATCGTCAACGTGACGCCGCTG
>CAZHXV010000344.1:0-2610 GCA_964536455.1 uncultured Aquimonas sp. | reverse complement strand
AACATCGCCGACGCCGATGCGGCGTGGGAATGCGTGCGCCAGTTCGGGCAGCCTGCCTGCGTCATCGTCAAGCACGCCAATCCCTGCGGCGTCGCGATCGGCGCAGCGCCGGCCGATGTGTACGAAAAAGCCTACGCCACCGATCCGACGTCCGCGTTCGGCGGCATCATCGCCTTCAACGCGAAACTCGATGCGGCGACCGCGAAAACCATCCTTGATCGCCAGTTCGTCGAGGTGCTGATCGCGCCCGACTACGAGGACGGCGCGCTCGACTACGCGAAAAAGAAAGCCAACGTGCGCGTGCTGCGGATTCCGGTGGCCCCCGCCTCTCGCGGCTTCATCGACGTGAAGCGCGTGGGCTCCGGCCTCCTGATGCAGAGCGCGGACGACCGCATCGTGACGCGCGCCGAATTGAAGCTCGCCACCAAGCTCGCGCCGACCGAGGCGCAGCTCGACGACCTGCTGTTCGCCTGGAAGGTCGCCAAGTTCGTCAAATCCAACGCCATTGTCTATGCCAAGGGCGAACGCACCATCGGCATCGGCGCGGGCCAGATGAGCCGCGTCTATTCGGCCCGCATCGCCGGCATCAAGGCCGCCGACGCCGGGCTGGACGTGCCCGGCTCGGTGATGGCGAGCGATGCCTTCTTTCCGTTCCGCGACGGCATCGACGCGGCGGCGCAGGCGGGCATCAAGGCCGTGATCCAGCCCGGCGGCTCGATGCGCGATGCCGAGGTGATCGCCGCCGCGGATGAACACGGCATCGCTATGGTGTTCACCGGGGTTCGGCATTTCCGGCATTGAGCCGGCGGGGAGCGGCGGCATGTTCCTGCAACGCCTTGCGCTGGTGTGGTCGGCCTTGCTCGCCGGCTGCGCCGCTGGCGCGGTTTCGGCGGATTCCCCGGCGCAATCCCGCGTGTTGGTGGATGCCGTGCGCGGCCGCGGCGTTCCCGTCCAGTTGACCTTCCCGCGCGCAGGTTCGGCCTGCCTTGCGCGGGGAAATTGCCGCGTGGCCTTCCTCAGCCCCGGATACGGTCTGCCGCATACCGGCTACTCGTTCCTCGCCGATCCGCTCGCCGCTTCCGGTTATCTGGTCGTGGCGATCCAAAGTGTGCTGCCGGACGATCCGGCGTTCGGCAACAGCGGCAATATCGTTGCCGACAGGATGCCGCTGTGGCGCACCGGCGCTGCGAATCTTGCGTTCGTGAAAACCACGCTCGAAGCGGAGTTGCCGCGCTACGACTGGCGCCATCTGGTGCTGATCGGGCACTCGAACGGCGGGGATTTTTCCGCCATGGCGCTGGCGCAGGATTCCACGCTGGCCACGACGCTCGTCACGCTCGATCACCGGCGCTATCCGCTTCCACGTTCGGAGTCGGTTAAATGGCTGTCCGTTCGCGGCTCGGATTTCGAGGCCGATCCGGGCGTGCTGCCGACCGCCGACGAATCGAAGGAGCCCGGCCAGTGCGTCCGGCGCATTCCATCCTCCCGCCACAACGACATGCACGATGGTGGCCCGGCGTGGCTCAAGGCCGAGATCGCGCGGGTGCTGCTCGATTACCTCCAGACTGGCAAGTGCGGCGTCTGAGCGCGCGTGCCGTCGAGAACGGACTGGAGTACGCTGCCGGCTTCTCAACGGTCGGGAGCCGCAGGTGAAGCGAGTCACGGGAATCGGCGGCGTCTTTTTCCACGCCAGGGATGCCGCAGCGCTGCGGGAGTGGTACCGGAAGCATCTGGGCATCGACGTACAGGAGTGGGGCGGCGCCGCCTTCGTCTGGGCCAATGCGCAAGGCGAGCCTTGCAAGGGCACGACAACCTGGTCGATCGGTTCCGCCGAAAGCGATTACTTCGCGCCGAGCAAGGCCGGCTTCATGATCAATTACCGCGTGGACGATCTTCACGCGCTGCTGGCGGCGTTGCGCGAGGAAGGCTGCCGCGTGCTCGACAAGACGGACGATTCGGAATTCGGCAAGTTCGGCTGGGTGCTCGATCCGGAAGGCAACAAGGTCGAACTGTGGGAGCCGCCTGCGGGACAGTGACTCACGCCAGCCAGCGCGATCCCAGCACCAGCGCCCAGGTGAGCACCACGTTGAGCATCAGCACGAACACCGCCGCCGAGCCCATGTCCTTGGCGCGGCCGGCCAGTTCGTGGAATTCCGGGCCGTAGCGTTCGATCACCGCCTCGATGGCGGAGTTGAGCAGTTCCGCGCTCGGCACCAGCAACAGGCTGCCGATCAGCAACGCGCGCTCCACGCCATTGCCTCCCAGCACGAAGGCCAGCGGCGCGAGCACGACGAAAAGGCACACTTCCAGCCGGAACGAGGATTCGTGCCTCCAGGCCGCGCGCAGGCCCTTCATCGACCACAGCATCGCCTTCCAGACGCCCAGCGGGCCGCGCGGCAGGAGAGAACCGTTGCTATCGGCCATCGCAGGCTTCACGGAATGGGGAACGGCGATGATGCCAAGCCGCCGGGCCGGCAACAAGCCAGCGGATCACAACCCCTGCGCCGCCTGCGCCACGGCGCGGAACAGGGCGCGGCCCTTGTTCATCGTTTCTTCCCATTCCTTTTCCGGATCGGAGTCGTGCACGATGCCGGCACCGGCCTGCACATG
>CAZHXV010000343.1:0-2617 GCA_964536455.1 uncultured Aquimonas sp. | reverse complement strand
TCGCCTGCCCTCGGGGTGAGCCAGCCATCTTAGCCCACATGGCGCGTTCGTCAAGTCCCCGCGCGTGTGAAAGTTGCATGCCTCCGCCATGCCACATCGCCGCGATCTTTCGCTTCGGCTATCGTCGGCGCATCAGCATCGACCATTGCAAAGGCACCTCGATGAAGCACCTTTCCCCATGCGCCTGCGGATTCGGCGCCCGCCTTTTTTCCGCCTTGCTTGCAGCCCTCCTGGTCACGGGCTGCGCCCCACGGGCATTGCCATGGGTGGAGTTGAAGGGAGTCCGCTACGAAGTCGAACTGGCAACGAACAACGAAGCCCGCGCACGCGGCCTGATGTTCCGCGATTCGTTGCCCTCCGATCATGGGATGCTGTTCGTGTTTCCCTACGAAGGGCCGCAGGCGTTCTGGATGCGGAACACTAAGATTCCGCTGGACATCCTCTACTTCGATCGCGACCTGCGTTTCGTATCGGTGGCGGCCGGGGTGCCGCCCTGCACCACGCAGGAATGCCCTTCCTATCCAAGCAAGGCGCCAGCCATGTACGTACTCGAACTCAACGCCGGGCACAGCCGCAGGCTGGGCGTGGTTACGGGCGACGCGCTGCTGCTTTCCCCGGAGCTGCGCACACGCCTTGATTCGGACTGAGCGCGAGGCCATCTTCACACCATGAACACGCCACTTTCCCTGCAAGACGCCTGGAGCCGGCTCGCGCAGCTGCCGGATGGGCGCGTCGATCTGCTCGACGGCGCGCTGCTGGTGGCCCGCGACGAATACCCGGATCTGGATGTCGCGCACTATCGCGCCTTGATCGACGGCCACGAGCGCACGCTTCGTTCGCGCCTGCCGTCCGATGCGAACGTGCGGGCACGGTTGATCGCAGTGAACCGCTACCTGTTCGACGAACTGGGCTTCACCGGCAATCAGGACGCTTTCTACGATCCGCGCAACAGTTACATCAACGATGTTCTGGAGCGCCGCCTGGGCATTCCGCTGAGCCTCGGAGTGGTTCAGATGGAACTGGCACGGCGGCTCGACGTACCGCTGGAAGGCGTCTCCTTCCCGGGCCATTTCCTCGTCCGCCTGCCAGTCGAAGATGGCCTGCTGGTGCTCGATCCCTACCATCGCGGACGTTCCATCGACGCGGAGGAACTGAAGCTGCGCGCCCGTCCGCATCTCAACAACATGGATATCGACGATGCGCAGCTGATGGAAATCCTGGAGCCCGCAAGCCACCACAGCATCCTGCTGCGCATGCTGCGCAACCTGAAGGCGCTGTATGCCGAACAGGAAACCTGGGACAAGGCGCTGCGCTCCGCCGACCGCCTGGTGCAGCTTGCGCCGGGGCAACCCAACGAACTGCGCGACCGCGGGGAGCTTTACCTGCGCATCGGGCACATCGCCGCGGCACGGCGCGACCTGGGCCGCTATCTGGAACTGGCACCGGATGCACTCGATGCCGGACGCATCCACGAGATACTGATCGATGCCGGCAGTGCCACGCCGCGCCTCCACTGATGCCAAAGCAATGCGGCAGCGTCAGCCGATCAACTCGAAATCCGCCTTGGTCGCCCCGCAATCCGGGCACGTCCAGGTTTCCGGAACGTCCTCCCAGCGCGTACCCGGCGCGATTCCATCCTCGGGCCAGCCTGCGGCCTCGTCGTAGATCAGGCCACACACCACACACATGAAACTGCGAAACTCCATCGCCATGTCGCTGCATTCCTCGCGCCGGCTGGCGCACATCCAGACATTGTCGCATTCCGCGCGAGGCGACCGCACCCGATGAGCACGCACCCGCGCGGGCTGTATCTGCTCACGCCTGACGAAGCCGACACGGCGATCCTGCTGGAGCGCACCCGACGTGCGCTGAGCGCAGGCGTGAGGTGGCTGCAATACCGCAACAAACGCGCCGATGCCGCGCTGCGCCGCGAGCAGGCATCGCTGTTGCTGGATATTTGCCGCCAATACGGCGCACCGTTGATCGTCAACGACGACACCGAACTTGCCGCAAGCCTCAAGGCGGATGGCGTGCATCTGGGCCAGGACGATGGCGGTATCGCTGCGGCAAGAGCCATGCTGGGCCAGGGCGCCATCATCGGCGCATCCTGCTACGACAGCCTCGATCGCGCGCGGCATGCCCATGCCCAAGGCGCAAGTTACCTTGCCTTCGGTGCGTTCTTTCCTTCCGCCACGAAGCCGGACGCGCGCCGCGCGCCGATCGAACTGCTGCACGCCGCCTCATCGTTCGGCCTGCCACTGGTGGCGATCGGCGGCATCACGCCCGACAATGGCGGGCTGTTGACCGCCGCCGGCGCGAACCTCTTGGCCGTCGTTTCCAGCGTGTACGGCGCACCCGATCCGGCCGCCACCGTACGCGCCTTCCACTCCTGCTTCACTTGATTCCGAGCCACCGATGAGCACCAACCACGACCTGTTTTCCCGCGCTTTGCCGCTGCTGCCCGGCGGCGTCAACTCACCGGTGCGCGCCTTCCGCTCGGTCGGCGGCGAACCGTTCTTCACGCGACGCGCCGAAGGGCCGTACCTGTGGGACGTGGAAGACAAGCGCTACATCTACTACGTGGGCTCGTGGGGACCGATGACCTTCAGCCACAACC
>CAZHXV010000342.1:0-2620 GCA_964536455.1 uncultured Aquimonas sp. | reverse complement strand
GCCAAGATCGCCGAGCTTGGAGGCGATCTTGGCCCCTACGGCAAGCAGGTCGTGACCTTCTATACCCAGACCAAGACGGTGACCGCGCGCTGGTTCGACGACGAAACCGCCGGCCACGGCGTCAACACCACCATCAGCCTGAAGTGAGCCCCACATGGTTCTGAACGAGGAGCAGCAAGCCTTCCGCGAGGCTGCACGCAGCTTCGCGGCGCAGGAATTCGCACCGCACGCCGCGCGCTGGGATGCCGAATCCATCTTTCCGGCAGAGGCCATCCGCAAGGCCGGGGAACTGGGTTTCTGCGGGCTGTACACGCCGGAAGACGCCGGCGGGCTTGGCCTTTCGCGCTTGGATGCGGCCTTGGTGTTCGAGGAACTGGCGGCGGTGGATCCTTCCACCACCGCCTACATCACCATCCACAACATGGCGACCTGGATGCTCGCCACCTGGGCCACGCCCGCGGTGCGCGACGCATGGGCCGCGCAGATGGCGGCGGGTGGGAAATTCGGTTCGTATTGCCTGACGGAACCCGGTTCCGGCTCCGATGCCGCCTCGCTGAAAACCAAGGCGGTACGCGATGGCGACAGCTACGTCCTGGACGGCAGCAAGGCCTTCATCTCCGGCGCGGGCGCAAGCGACATGCTGATCGTGATGGCGCGCACCGGTGGCGAAGGCGCGCGCGGCATCAGCGCCTTTGCGGTGCCTGCGGATACGCCCGGCATCGTTTACGGGCGCAAGGAAGACAAGATGGGCTGGAACAGCCAGCCCACGCGCGGCATTACCTTCAGCGGCGTGCGCGTGCCAGCCGGGAATCTGCTGGGCCACGAGGGCGAGGGCTTCAAGATCGCGATGAAAGGGCTGGACGGCGGCCGCATCAACATCGGCGCCTGTTCGCTGGGTGCCGCGCAAGGCGCGCTCGATGCGGCAAGACGTTACCTTGGCGAACGCAAGCAGTTCGGCCAGAAGATCGGGGAATTCCAGGCCCTGCAGTTCCGCCTGGCCGACATGGCGACGCAACTGGTCGCCGCACGCCAGATGATCCACGGCGCAGCGCGCAAGCTCGACGCGGGCAGCCGCGACGCCGCCGTGTGGTGCGCGATGGCCAAGCGCTTCGCCACCGATGCCGGTTTCGCGATCTGCAACGAAGCCCTGCAACTGCATGGCGGCTACGGCTACATCCGGGAGTTCCCGGTCGAACGCCTGCTGCGCGATTGCCGCGTGCACCAGATTCTGGAAGGCACCAACGAGATCATGCGCGTGATCATCGCGCGGCACCTGCTCAACACCGAAGAGGAACTGCGATGAGCGCGGAAGCTGCAACCGCTTCCCCGGTACTGTTCGAGGAAGCCGCCACCGCCAGCGGCCACCGCATCGGCATCGCCACGCTGAATCAGCCGGCGGCCTTGAACGGCCTGTCCTTGCCGATGGTCGATCTCATCGCCGAAAGACTGGATGCGTGGGAAGCCGATCCGGGCATCGCCGTCGTCGCTTTGCGCGGCGCGGGCGGCAAGGCGTTCTGCGCCGGCGGCGACCTGCATTCCTTGTATCGGTCGATGGAGCAGGGCTCGGGAAGCGGCGACTACGCCCTGGCGTTCTTTTCGCGCGAGTACCGGCTCGACTACCGCATCCACGCCTATCCCAAGCCGGTGCTGTGCTGGGGGCAAGGCATCGTGATGGGAGGCGGCATGGGCCTGATGGCCGGGGCCAGTCACCGCGTCGTTACCGAAACCTCGCGCCTGGCGATGCCGGAAATCGGCATCGGCCTGTTCCCGGACGTGGGCGGCACCTGGATGCTGACCCACGCACCAGGCCGTACCGGGCGCTTCCTCGCGCTGACCGGCGCGAACCTTGGCGCATCCGATGCCCTGTATGCGGGGTTCGCCGACGTCGCCATCGCCCAGCACGATGCCGACGCCGTGTTCGCCGCACTCGGCACGCAGGCATGGAACGGGCAAGCGCACCGCGACGCCGCCACCCTGCATCGCCTGCTGCGCGACTTCGCGCTCGAAACCCTCGATCCGGGCCCGCTGCAGCGCTTCCGCCCCCTGATCGACGCCTGCTGCGGCACCCCGTCGCTGGAAGAAGCTGTCACGGCATTGGCCGCCAGCGATGAGGACGACCCCTGGTGGCAACACGCCAGGGCCGCACTCGCGGCGGGCTGCCCAAGTTCCATCCGCCTGTCCTGGGAATTGCAGCAGCGCGCCTGCCGGCTATCGCTGGCCGACGTGTTCCGGCTTGAATTCAACGTCGCGATGGGCTGCGCTGCGCACGGCGATTTTGCCGAAGGCATCCGCGCGCTGTTGATCGACAAGGACAAGCAGCCGCGCTGGAACCCTGCCACGCTTGCCGAAACCGACGCCGCCTTCGCCAACGCCTTCATCGAACGCCGCTGGCCGAACGGGCACCCGCTGTCTAGCCTGGGGCGCGACGATCCGCAACGGTTGCCGTTGCTCTGAAACTTCATTCCAACAATCATGCCATCCAACAAACGGAACCAGAGGGAACAGCCATGACCACGACATCGCTTCCGACCATCGCCTTCATCGGCCTTGGCAACATGGGCGGCCCGATGGCCGCGAACCTCCTGAAAGCCGGTTACGCGCTGCGCGTGTTCGATCTCGT
>CAZHXV010000341.1:0-2622 GCA_964536455.1 uncultured Aquimonas sp. | reverse complement strand
ATTTGTTTGAGTTCGATCATGTCCGGCTCCGGCCCGGGGGCGGAAAAGAGGTTCGGGTGCGCACGGCCAACCCGGTCATTCGCGCACTGTGGCGATACGGCATCGTCGTCATTCCGCCCGCAGGGCCTCGCCCGGACGCAGGCGCAGGATTCGGGCCAGCGGTGCGCCGGCGGCGATCAGCGCCATCAGCGCGAACAGGCCAAGCGCGATCGGAACGGCCGCCGGATCGGCCGATCCCGGCCCGAACAGGAGCTGGCCCGCCGTCTGCGTCGCGCCGTGCCCGAGCAGCAGCCCCAGCGCGGCGCCCGGCAGCAGCCACCACAGCAGAGTGCCTCCCACCTGAACGGCGATGCGCGCCGCCTGTGCGCCCAGCGCCATGCGCACGCCGAACTCGCGCACCCGGTTCGCGACCTGAAAGGCGAGCACGCCGTACAGCCCGGTAGCCGCCAGCGTCAGCGCCAGCCCGCCGAGCACGCTGGCGGCGCTCGCCAGCACCAGTTGCGGCAGGATCGACACGCGCGCCGTCGCCTCGAACGAGGTCAGCCGCGGGGCCGGCAGGCCGGGCAGCAACTCATCCGTCTGGATGCGCAGCACTTCGCGCAGATCGGTGGGCGGCAGCGCGCTGCGGATGAAAAGGGTGAATTCGGCCCGCTCCCACTGCGGAGCGGAAAGGAAGGCGAAACTGCGCGGGCTTTCCCTCAGCGAGGAATAGCGCCCGTCCGGCACCACGCCGACCACGCGTACGGTTTTGCGCTCATCCTCGTCGCCCAGTTCGAAGCTGCGGCCGATCGGGTCGTCGGCGCCGAACAGCCGTTGCGCGAACGCGGCATTGATCACCGCCACGCGCTCGGTTCCAGCTTCGTCGCTACGCAGGATGCCGCGTCCGCGCACCGGCAGGCCGACCGCATCGAGAAAGCCCTCGCCCACGGTGTTGACGTCGAGCCGCTGGCCCTCGCCCTCCTGCCCCGGCAGGAAGGCACGGCCGAAGGACAGGCTGCTCAGGGTGAGCGGCACCATCGAGGCAAACCCGGCGGCTTCGACGCCAGCCTGTGCGCGCAGGCGTTCGGCCAGACGCTCGATCTGCGCCGCGCCGTCCGCCGGCGCGATCCCCAGCGGTTCGACATCGACGCTGGCCAGCCATACGCCCTGCATCCGGAAGCCGGTATCCCGTTCGTCCACCTTCGGCATCGAGCGCAGGATCGAGGCGGCGAACAGCAGCAGCGCAACCGTGAGCGCGGCCTGGATCGCGATCAGCGCGCGCCGTCCTTGCTGGCGCGGCACGCGGCTCTCGCTGGCCTGACGCAGGCCAGCGCCGCTGCGCTGCACCGAGGCGGAAACCGTCAGTGCCGGCCACAGCCCGAACGCCAGCGACACCGCCACGGCGGTGCCGCCCAGCGCCAGCGCCACCCGCCAATCCACCGTCAGCGACAGATCCAGCACGGTGGGCACGGGCAGCGGCAAGGCCGTCAGCACATGCCGGCCAGCCCAGGCCAGCGCGAATCCGAACGCACCCGCCGCGGTTCCGGTGAGCAGCGCCTCCAGCAGCAACTGTGTCAGCAGGCGGCGGCGCGATGCGCCAATCGCGCAGCGCATCGCCAGTTCGGCGCGGCGCGCCTGACCCTGCGCCAGCATCACGCCGCCGAGATTGAAACAGGCCAGCAGCAGCACCGCCGAACACAGCCCGAGCAGGGCGACGGACAAGGTGGCGACCAGGTTCCGCGCCATGTGCGGCACCGGCCCCATCGGGGCGGCGTCGAAGCCCAGTTCGCGATTGCTTTCCGGATAGGCGTTCGCGAGCCGATCCGCGATGCCCGCCAGTTCGGTGCGCGCCTGTTCCAGCGTCGCGCCGGGCGCCAGACGCGCGCCGAGCCGCAGCCAGCGCGAGCCGCGCTGCGCGAAGATCGACTCCGGCTGCACGTTCAGCGCCTGCGCCATCGACAGCGGCAGGTAGAAATCCCGCGTGAATACCGCTTCATGCCCGTGGAATGTCGGATCGGTCACGCCGATCAGGGTGTAACTGCGTCCGTTGATGCGTATCTGGCTGCCCACGCGCGAGGCATCGGCCCCGAACCAGCGCTCGAACGCCGCGTGGCTCGCGACCACCACCGGCGCCGCGCCGGGAGCCGTATCGTGCTGTGGCCCGAGCAGGCTGCCCAGCGCCGCGCGCACGCCAAGCGCCTGAAAATAGTCGCCGCTCACCAGCAGCGCCGCCGCCGGTTGCGCCTCATCGCCGGTTTGCAGATAGGCCAAAGCGCTGCGGAACGCGAATACCCCATCCAGACTGCGCGCCTGCCGCTTCACATCGGCGAAATCCGGATAGGAGAACGAATCGAAGCCCTCGCCGTCCTCCACCCGTCCGATCTCCACCAGCGGCGCGGAAGGGTGCAGGCCGGGCAAGGGCCGCCACAGGAAGGTGTTGACGATGGCGTACACCATCGCGACGCCGGCCAGCCCGAGGCCCAGCGCAAGCACGCCCATCAGCAGAAAGCCCGGACGCCGCGACAGGGAACGCATGGCCTGACGCAGTTCAGTGTTCAGCATCGCCTTTCTCCTTTCGTGTCATTCACTGCGCAGCGCCGCCATCGGCGCGGTGCGCGCCGCGCGCAGGGCTGGCGCCGCGGC
>CAZHXV010000340.1:0-2626 GCA_964536455.1 uncultured Aquimonas sp. | reverse complement strand
CGAAATCTCCGCATGGGGCGGCGACTGCACCGGCACGCCAGCCGCCAGCCTCACCTGCACCCTTGCGAACGTACAGGCCCCGCGTACCGCCACCGTACAGTTCGCCCGCATCACCTATCCCGTCACCGCCACACCCGGCGCAAACGGCGGGCTGGCGTGCACACCCAACCCGGTGAATGAAGGCGAGGATTCCGTCTGCACCGCCACCCCCGATGCCGGCTACGAAGTCTCCGCATGGGGCGGGGATTGCACCGGCACCGATGCCACCAGCACCACCTGCACGCTGGCGAACGTACAGGGGCCGCAGACCGTCAGCGCCCATTTTGTTCGCGCCGTGGATACCGTGCCCAGGCACATCCCAGCGCTGGATCGTTCGATGCAGGCGCTGCTCGCCCTGCTGGCGGCTGGCCTGGGTTGGGCGGCGTTGCGGGCGCGAGGTCGCTGAAACCTTCGCAGTTGCGCCGGCGGCGTTCGCGCTCGGCATCGTCAAGGGCAGGCCCGAACGCTTGTGGTAGAGCCTGCTCCGCTCCGAGCCGTGGAGCTTGCTCCACCATCCAGGATCCAAGCCGAGCGAGCTCGGCTCTACGGGGCTGCGGGAAGCCGAGAAAGTTCGGCGTTACAACGGCAACTGCGGCTGCTGCAATTCCAGCGCGCCCTGCCCTTGCATGATCTTCTTGAACTCCGGCCGCGAGACGGAGACGTAGCGTTCGTTGCCGCCGATCTGCACCTGCGGGCCGTCGGTGACGGCGCGGCCGTGTTCGTCCACGCGCACCACCATCGTGGCTTTCCTGCCGGTGTGGCAGATGGTCTTGATCTCGGTCAGCGTGTCGGCCCAGGCCAGGAGGTACTGGCTGCCCTCGAACAGTTCGCCGCGGAAATCCGTGCGCAGGCCGTAGGCCAGTACCGGCACGTCGCATTCATCGACGATCTCGGTGAGCTGCCAGACCTGGCGCTTGTCGAGGAACTGGGATTCGTCCACCAGCACGCAATGCAGCGGGCCATTGGCCTTTATGTCGGCCTTGGCCAGCGCGAACAGATCGTCATCCCGCTCGAACGTAACGCCCGGCGCGGACAGGCCGATGCGCGAGGCGACCTGGCCTTCCCCGTACCGATTGTCCAGCTTCGGCGTCAGGATCAGCGTGCGCATCCCACGCTCGCGGTAGTTGTGCGCGCTTTGCAAGAGCGTGGTGGTCTTCCCGGCGTTCATGGCCGAGTAGTAGAAATAAAGTTTCGCCATCGGGAAGGCTCAGTGCGCGGGGCGGTCGTCGTGGGCCGGAAGCGTAGCGGCCAATGCGACGCCGTGCTCGGGGCCACCCTCGACGCGGCCGAAGCGCTCGAAATCCAAATCGCTCTCCACCGCAGTTCCGCCCTCGCCGCTGCACATGAACAACGACAGCAACAGCAATACCGGAACGATCGCCAGGATGATCTTGACCACGCTCCAGGGCCGTTCGCCCGCGATCGCGCCGGTGTAGCCGTTGGCGACGATCTGGAAACTCTTGCTGCCGTAGGTGTAGCTCACCAGCCACACCGGCACCAGCACGTGCTTGAAGGTGCGGCCCTGGTAGCGGCTGTGCACTTGCAGGTTGCGCTGGGTGTCGCCAGGCACTTCGCGCGAACACATGTTGCGCACCTTGGCTTCCATCTCCTGCAGGTTGAGGTCGGAGGCGCGGCGCAGATCCACCTGGTAGCGCTCCACCGTCCAGCCGCGCACGAATTCCGGCGCGTAGGCTTTCAGGTCGGTGACGGTGGGAAAGGGCTCGATCTTGCTCAGCAGCGCGCCGTGCACGCCCGTGGTGCCGGGGATCAGTTCGTCGTCGAAGAAATGCGCCAGCTGCCCGGCGGCCGGTTCCCAGCGCACGTGCCGCACTTGGCGGGTACGGCGCTGGCCGTTCTGCAGGTAGGTTTCGGTGGTGTAGTAGTAGTGGCCCGCGTCCGCCGTCCAGCGCGCATCCACGTGCGCGTCGAAGGTCCAGTACGGCAGGTAGATGCCGTGCAGGGTATCGGTGAGGGCGGCGGTCTTGAGCTTGTTCGGCGCGAACCAGCGCGTGCCGTACCATTTGCGGATCAGATCGCGCACCTGGCCGTCGCTGATCTTGAACGGCAGCAGGCTTTGCGGGGTGATCGCATCGCCCTGTTCCTCGTGCGGCACGATGGAAGGGGAGCCGCAGAAATCGCAGCGTTGGGCCACGCGCGTGGCGACGAACACGCTGATGGCGTGGCAGCTCTGGCATTTCACCTCGCGCCGCTCGCTGCCCCAGCCGCGCCCGCTGGCCGGGTTTTCCAGCGCCTTCAGCAAATCCTGTTCGACGATCTCCGTGCCCGCGTCGGCTTCCTGCGCCGGCGACCACGGCGCGATCATGCCGCAGTACGGGCACACCAAGGCTTGTTTGGCGGCGCTCCATTCCAGATCGCCGCCGCATTCAGGGCAAGGGTGCTTGCCGATGGCGACGCCGGCAGCGGGTGCGTTTTCGCTCATGGAGTGCAAGGCTCGAGGCGACGTCGAATGGCCTGGTGGATTGCGTCATCCCCACGAAGGCGGGGATCCAGCGACTTGCCGCGATGACGACAAAGACGCGGGGTTCCCGCCTTCGCGGGAACGACGGCGGGTCAACCACCTTTGAGG
>CAZHXV010000339.1:360-2639 GCA_964536455.1 uncultured Aquimonas sp. | reverse complement strand
AGATCCACGCGCACCGCGCCGGGTTTGTCGTCGTGGTCGAACACCACCGCTTCACTGGCCAGGCCGGCCGCGAAATACCGGTACAGCGGCTGCTCCCAGTTGAAGCGCGCGCGCGGCAGGCGGCGGAAGGGTTCGGCGCTGTCGGGAATGTACGGATCGGCGATCTTCCAGGATTGCGCCGCGATGCTGGCGTTCCAGTACTGCCCGCGTCCGGAAATGCCGGCCTCGCTTTCCAGCATCGTGGTGCGCGCGGTGGAGAGCGAATCGCCGAAATCCTCGTAGTAGCGGTCGTCGGAAATCAGGTTCACGTCGGCCAGCAGTTGCCAGTTCTCGCCGAGCTTGCCCTGGTGTTCGTAATGGAAGGAGCCCCGGTCGCGGTCGCTCTGGTCGTCGTTGGGCAGCCAGGTGCCGGCGATCTCGCCGCGGTGCCGCCCGAACAGGTAGCGGAATTCCCCGCCCAGCATCACGCCGCGCTTGGTCATCAGGCGCGGCGTCAAGGTCGCATCCAGGTTCGGCGCGATGTCGATGTAGTACGGTGCGGCGATGTCCATGCCGCGTTCGCGCGAGGCACCGATGGAAGGGAACAGGAAGCCGGTGTGGCGGCGCTCGTCGATGGGGAACTTCAGGAACGGCAGGTACAGGATCGGTACCTGCCCGAGCCGCAACGTCATGTGGCGCGCGGTGCCGAAGCCTTCGGCCTGATCCAGTTCGAGCGAGCGGGCCCTGATCGACCACCATTCCTCGCCGGGATCGCAGGTGGTGTACAGCACCTCGCCCAGGGTCGCGGTTTCCCCGTGGGTGGCAGCGAGACTGGCCGAACCGTTGCCGCGCATCGCCATCAACTGGTACTGCACCTGCTCCAGTGCGGCGGCCTCGGTATCGAGGTTGCCGTGCGCGCGGTCGGCGCGGATCAGCATGCCCGCGTCCTGGTAGTGCACCTGCGAGCGCGCCTCCCAGGTCTGCGCCTGCCCGTCGTAGTCGATGGTCTGCGCCGCGATGCGCTGGTCGGCGCGGAGCAGTTCCACGTCGCCTTCCAGCCGGAAGCGCTCCTGCCCTTCCAGGGTGAATTCGCGTGCCAGGAGCGTGGTGGGCGCGGTTTCGCGCTCCTGCGCAAGGCCCAGGCCGGGTACGTAGAAATCGAACAGTGCGTTGGGCCGGCATAGCACCCAGTCTTCCGGGTCGTAGCGCAGGCGGGAATCGGCGGCGTGGGCAAGGCTGGCGAAACTGGCGGCCAGCGCGAGGGCGAGGAGGCTTCGGCGCACGGTATCGGCGGAAAGACGGAACAAACGCCAGCATGACGCATCCCCGGGCGCATCGGCAATTCAGGATGCAGTCGTCTCGCGGCTTGTGTTGCGCTGCGCCTAAAAAGTACAATTTCAGTCCTCTTTAGATTTTGCCTCCTGCCGGAATCCGCCGTCGTGTTGCGCATCACCCGTCTCGCCGACTATGCCACGCTGCTGGCCACCGAACTGGCCGCCGCGCCGGAAACGGTGCACAGCGCGGCGGCGCTGGCCGAACGCACGCGCCTGGAGCTGGCCACCGTCAGCAAGGTGCTCAAGGCATTGGCGCAGGCCGGGTTGGTCGAGGGCCATCGTGGCGTCAACGGCGGCTACCGGCTGGCGCGGGAGTCGGCGGACATCAACCTGTTCCAGATTGTCGAGGCCATCGAAGGCCCGGTCGGCATGACCGAATGCAGCGGTCGCCATTCCGGCTGCGAGCACGAGCCGCGCTGCGGCCTGGCCCCGCATTGGCGGCGCGTCAACGACATCGTCTGCGATGCGCTCAAGCAGGTGACGCTGGCAGGAATGCTCGGCGAAACCCGGCTCGCCACATCGCCTCCACCGCCCGCGCCGCGCCGGATTCCGGTACGGCTGGCCACTGCGTAACCGAACGAGGCAGCCTCATGGCCACCGAACGCAAGGACATCGAACAGGCGCTGGCGCGCCGCTACGAGGCGGGCTTCGTCACGCGGATCGAATCGGACACGCTGCCGCCGGGTTTGTCCGAAGACACGATCCGCTTCATTTCGGCGAAGAAGAATGAGCCGGACTGGATGACGGACTGGCGGCTTGCGGCCTACCGCCGTTTCTTGACGATGCCGATGCCGCACTGGGCGAAACTGAAGATCGCCCCGATCGACCTTCAAGCGATCAGCTACTACTCCGCGCCGAAAGGCCCGAAGTACGCCTCGCTGGACGATGTGCCAAAGGAACTGCTCGACACCTACGACAAGCTCGGCGTGCCGCTGCACGAACGCGCCAGGCTCGCCGGCGTGGCGG
>CAZHXV010000339.1:0-350 GCA_964536455.1 uncultured Aquimonas sp. | reverse complement strand
TCTGGGCAGCGTGGTGCCGGTCGGCGACAACTATTTCGCGGCGCTGAACTCGGCGGTGTTCTCCGACGGCAGTTTCGTGTTCGTGCCCGCCGGCGTGCGCTGCCCGATGGAGCTTTCCACGTACTTCCGCATCAACGCGCGCGATACCGGCCAGTTCGAGCGCACCCTCATCATTTGCGAGGAACGCGCGCAGGTCTCGTATCTGGAAGGCTGCACCGCGCCGATGCGCGACGAGAACCAGTTGCACGCCGCCGTGGTGGAGCTGGTCGCGCTGGAGGATGCCAGCATCAAGTACAGCACGGTGCAGAACTGGTATCCGGGCGACGAGAACGGCAAGGGCGGCATCTACA
>CAZHXV010000338.1:0-2641 GCA_964536455.1 uncultured Aquimonas sp. | reverse complement strand
GAGCCGGGAGGCCCGGTCATCAGCAGGTTGTGGAAACCTGCGGCCGCGATTTCCAGCGCACGGCGCGCCTGTGCCTGGCCGCGCACATCGGCCAGATCGGCGCAGGCGGTGACGGGCATCGCCACATCGCGCGGCGGTGGCGAAGGCAGATCGCGGCGACCGCACAGCGCGGCGCAGACTTCCAGCAGGGTGCGGGCGCAGCGCGCTTCGCCGTGCGCTGCGAACGCGGCCTCCTCCGCGTTCGCAGCGGGAAGGATCACGGCGCGTTGGTTGCGTTTGGCCGCCAGCACCGCCGGCAGCACGCCGTCCACGCCACGCAGTTCGCCGGTCAGCGCCAGTTCGCCGAAGGCTTCCAGATGCGCCAGCGCCTCGCGCGGCACCTGGCCGGACGCAGCGAGGATGCCCAGTGCGATGGGCAGGTCGAAACGGCCGCCATCCTTGGGCAGATCGGCGGGCGCCAGGCTGATCGTGATGCGCCGCTGCGGCACTTCGAACTGCGAGGACAGCAGCGCCGCACGCACCCGATCCCGGCTTTCGCGCACGGCGGCGTCGGGCAGGCCGACGATGCTCATCGCCGGCAGGCCGCCGGCCAGATGCACCTCGACCCGCACCTCCGGCGCATCGACGCCGGATTGGGCGCGGCTGTAGACGATGGCGAGCGACATGGGCAGCTCCGGGCAAAGCAGGGCCACGGCCTGCGCGGCAGGCCGGAGACAAGTGATGGGAAAGTGCGGAGGTTTATCGTTCCGTCGCTCCCGCGAAGGCGGGAGCCCAGCGACTGTGCCGTTGCTTTGCGCGAACCACCGTCGCTGGATGCCCGCTTTCGCGGGCATGACGAGGCTGCGCGCTAGTTCGGGCGATCCAGCGCGGCCACGGCGCGCTCCAGCGCATCGAGCTTTTCGCGAGTGCGCAGCAACACGGCGCGCTGCGCGTCGAATTCCTCGCGGGTGACCAGATCGAGCCTGCCCAGGCCGGCCTGCAAGGCGGCGCGGAAGTTCTTTTCCAGATCGGCGCGCGCCTGCGCCAGACCCGGCGGCACCAGGGCGGAAAGGCGGCGGGCAAGGTCGTCCACGGCGGCCAGATCGATCATGTACGGGTTCCTCAAGGATGCGGTTGCGGTGGACGAAAGCCTGACGCATCGGCGTCGCCCTCGCGCTCGGGGTTCGCACTAGAATCGCCTGGGAAAATTCCCAGACGATCCGCCGAAGGGAGGCGAACCCGCATGAAAATGGTGACCGCGATCATCAAGCCGTTCAAGCTCGACGACGTGCGTTCGGCGCTTTCGGACATCGGCGTGCATGGCGTCACCGTCTCCGAGGTGCGCGGCTTCGGGCGGCAGCGCGGCCATACCGAGCTGTATCGCGGGGCCGAGTACACCGTCGATTTCCTGCCCAAGGTGCGGCTGGAAATCGCCGCGCCCGACGAAGCCGTGGAACGCATCGTGGAAACCATCCGCGACACCGCGCGCAGCGGCAAGATCGGCGATGGCAAGATCTTCATTTCCCCGCTGGAACAGGTGATCCGCATCCGCACCGGGGAAATGGACGAGGACGCGATCTGAACCGCACACGGCCTCCGTCGCGTTCCGCCCTGGGCGCGAAAGCGGCGGACAAGCGCCTGGTCGGCCTCAACGCGCGGCAGCGCGAGGCGCTCGCACAGGTGGCCAGCGCCCAGGCGCGCGGCGATCTGGCCAGCGCTTCGGCGAACTGGCTGATGGCCTCGATGGATGCGCCCGATCACCCGGAGATCCTGCGCTGGGCCGCGCAACTGCATCTGGCCGATGGCGATACCGCCAAGGCCGTGGCGGCGCTGCGACGCGCGGCGGAACAGCGCCCACGCGATCCGCAACTGCTGCTGGCGTTGAGCTCCGCACTCGCCCTCCAGGGCGACCACGACGCCGCGCTCGCCACCCTGCGGCAAGCGGCGGACTGCACCACGCAGGCCACGGACCGGCTGGAACTGGCCATCGCCTTCGACCAGCAAGGCCTGCATGAGGACGCACTGGCCGCAGCGGAAAGAACGCTGGAACAAAGCCCGCAAGCCACACGGGCGCGGCTGATGCGGGCGCGTTGCCTGCAAGCCATGGGCAGGATCGGGGAAGCGGCAGCGGAATACCGCCGCGTCATCGCCACGGGCCGCGATGCGGCGCGCGCCTGGTTCGGCCTGCTCGATCTGAAAACCGAAACGATCGCGCCATCGGAACTGGCCGCGCTGGAACACGCCGAACGGCAGGCTTCGGAACCGGACGAACGCAGCCTCACCGGCTTCGCACTGGGCCAGGCGCTGGAAGCCGCCGGCCGCATCGAGGAAGCCTTCGCCACGCTGATCCGCGCCAATCGCGCCGCCGCCAGCACGCGGCCGTGGAATCCGGCGGCGTTTTCCGCGCAGACCCATGCCATCGATACCGCGTGCGAACGGCTCGCCATCGACGAGGATTCCACGCGCGGCGCGGAAGTCGTGTTCCTCGTCGGCCTGCCGCGCTCGGGCAGTACCCTGTTCGAGCAGGTGCTGGCCGCGCATCCGCAGGTGGAAGGCGCCAGCGAACTGCCGTGGCTGGAGCGGGTGCTGGCGCAGGAAGGCCAGCGCCGCCGGTTGCCGCTGGAAACCTGGGCTCTGCAGGCCAGCGCGGCGGATTGGGAAC
>CAZHXV010000337.1:0-2699 GCA_964536455.1 uncultured Aquimonas sp. | reverse complement strand
CGCTGTCCGACGGCCCCAACGCCTGGCCGCTCGGCAGGATGGAAGCCCTGCTGACCACGCTGAAGGAACTGGATGCGGTGGTGAAGAGGGCTGGGTTTCTGGAAGCGACGGAAGCCTGATGCCGCGTCACCGATCCAATGTCGGCCCCGCTCTACGGAAGCCGGTAAAGGCGATGCCAGACATCATTTCCCGGATAACTGCTTCGGACGCAGCAACCGCTCCGCGCGCATGACATGCAGAACATGCACGCGCAACCCATCGAAGCGATAGAACACCCGGCAGGGTGGCTCGACGATTTGCCGGTAACGGCTTGAGCGGCCCAGTTCCGGCGGGCGGCTTCCGCTTTCCGGGTGGTCGATCAACTGCCCGACATGGCGATAGATGCGCTCCACCAGCGCGGATGCCGCGGCGGGATTTTCCAGGGCGATGTAGTCGGCGATGGCGTCCAGATCCGCCAGCGCAGGCTCGGCCCAGACTATTTCAGCCATCGCGCCAGGCGCGTCTTTGCATCGGCGTGGCCATGGCCGCGGCCTTCCGCGACGGCGGCCTCCCCGCGGGCGATGCCCTCCAGGATGGACAGGCGGCGTTGCTGGAGTTCGTAAGTTTCCACATCCACCAGGTACGCGCTCGGCAAACCGTATTGGGTAATCAGGATGGGTTCCTTGCTCCGTTCGATGTCCGAGAGGAGTTCGGTAGCCTGACGCTTCAGGGTGGTGACCAATTCGGTGCGCATGGAGTGATACTATGGTGACACTTCCGGCCATGCAAGGCCGTGGCGTCCGATGCGGCCCGACGCGCGGATGCGGTTTCATGGGAAGGGTTGGTGTTACAATTTCAGCATCCAGGTATTACCTCGATCCCGCGCCATGACCACCTTCAGCGTCAAGATGCCCGAAGAACTGCACGAAACCCTGCAACGCCACCTGCGCGAGAGCGGCAAGTCGCGTTCAGCCTTCGTGCGCGAACTGATCGAGCGCGAGCTGCATGGCAAGGCCGATGCGCAGGCGCGGTTGCGGCGTGGCTGGATGGAGTTCGCCGGCGCGCTGCAACGCCATTCCACCAACTCGCCGTTCGAATACCGCTCCGTGGCGAAGGACAAGAAACGCTTCCTGCGCGAACTGGGCTACGGACAGGACAATGCGAAGGCCGATCGTCGATAGCGGCCCCTTGCTCGCCCTGCTCGACCGACGCGAAGCCGAACACGTCGAGATGGTTCGCCTGTTCGGCGAGATCGAATCGCCGTTCTATACGTGCGAGGCCGTCGTGAGCGAACTGGCCTTTCTGCTGATGCGCACGGGCGGGCAGGCGCATCTGCCGGTGGCGATGGTCGAACGCGGGTTGTTGCAGGTCGAGCCGATCCTGCCCGACGATGCGCCACGCGCGCGGGCGCTGATGGAGCAATACGCCGACGTACCGATGTCCTACGCCGATGCCTGCCTGGTCTGCCTTTCCGAACGTCATCCGGCCTCGCCGATCCTGACGCTCGATAGCGATTTCGCCATCTACCGCCGCTTCCGCAACGAACGCCTGCCGCTGCTGCGCAATGTGTTCCGAGTTCAGGATTCGGCTGCGGCAGCCTCCTCCGAACCCCCTGTTTTCGCCACCTCAACCACCTGACCGCGACCTCCCATGACCACGATCAAAACCATCCACGCCCGCGAAATCCTCGATTCGCGCGGCAATCCCACGCTCGAAGCGGAAGTGACGCTCACCGACGGCAGTTTTGGCCGTGCCGCCGTACCTTCGGGCGCATCCACCGGCACGCGCGAGGCGGTGGAACTGCGCGACGGCGACAGGACGCGCTATCTCGGCAAGGGCGTGAAGAAGGCCGTGGCCAACGTCAACGACACCATCGCCCCGGCATTGACCGGCTTCGATGCGGCCGACCAGAAGGGCCTGGATGCGCGTTTGATCGACCTGGACGGCACCGATACGAAAAGCCGCCTCGGCGCGAACGCGCTGCTTGGTGTTTCGCTCGCCAACGCGCATGCGCTGGCCGCTTCGCGCAAGCTGCCGCTGTGGGCGAGCCTTGCAAACGGGAACGATGTGGCCTTGCCGGTGCCGATGATGAACATCGTCAACGGCGGCGCGCACGCGGACAACAACGTGGATTTGCAGGAATTCATGGTGCTGCCGGTGGGCATGGATTCCTTCTCCGAAGCGCTGCGCGCGGGCGTGGAAATTTTCCATGCGCTCAAATCCGTGCTGAAGGGGCGGGGGCTTTCCACCGCAGTGGGCGATGAGGGCGGCTTCGCGCCGGACCTTGATTCCAACGTCGAGGCGCTGGACACCATCCTGGAAGCCGTCAACAAGGCCGGCTACCGTGCCGGAGAAGACGTGCTGCTTGGGCTGGACGTGGCCAGTTCGGAGTTCTACGACAACGGCAAATACATCCTCACCGGCGAAGGCAAGCGTCTTTCTTCCGAACAGTTCGTCGATTTCCTCGCCGATTGGGCGCGGCAATACCCCATCGTCACGATCGAGGACGGCATGGCCGAGAACGATTGGGACGGTTGGAAGCTGCTCACGCAGCGCTTGGGCGACAAGGCGCAACTGGTGGGCGACGATCTGTTCGTCACCAATCCGCGCATCTTCAAGGAAGGCATCGACAAGGGCATCGCCAACGCCATCCTCATCAAGGTGAACCAGATCGGTACGCTGAGCGAAACCCTGGAAGCCATCGCGATGGCCGATGCGAA
>CAZHXV010000336.1:0-2707 GCA_964536455.1 uncultured Aquimonas sp. | reverse complement strand
GAATCGCTGGCGCGCATGTCGCATCGCGGCGCGATCCTGGCCGACGGGAAAACCGGCGATGGCTGCGGCCTGCTGCTGCATCGTCCCGATGCCTTCCTGCGTGCCGTGGCCGATGAGGCCGGCATTCGCCTCGGCCACGGCTTTTCCGCCGGCAACGTGTTCCTGCCGCGCGATGGCGAACAGGCCGAACGCGCCCGTGCCGTGTTGGGCGAGGAACTGGAACGGCTCGACGTGCGCGTCGCCGGCTGGCGCGAGGTGCCCATCGACGAGTCCGCCTGCGGCCCCATCGGCCTGGCCTCGCTGCCGCGCATCGAACAGATTTTCGTGTGCCCGGCGGTGACGATGAACCAGGGCAGCTTTGCCCGCGCCTTGTTCCTGGCGCGCCGTCGCGCCGAGATGCGCCTGGCGGATCTTCCAGATTTCTACGTCGTCAGCCTGTCGCCGTGGACGCTGGGCTACAAGGGGCTGGTGCTGGCCCCGGCCCTGGCCGATTTCTTTCCCGACCTGCGCCACCCGGAGATGACCTCGGGCGTGGCGCTGTTCCACCAGCGCTTTTCCACCAACACCGCGCCGCGCTGGCCGCTGGCGCAGCCGTTCCGGCTGCTGGCGCACAACGGCGAGATCAACACCATCGAAGGCAACCGGCGCTGGGCGCTGGCGCGCGGCGCGAAGTGGCATAGCCCGGCCATCGACCTGCGCGAACTGACGCCGCCGGTGTCGATGCACGGCTCCGATTCGCAGAGCATGGACAACATGCTCGAAGTATTGCTGGCCGGTGGCATGGATGCGCTGTGCGCCATGCGCATCCTCGTGCCGCCGGCCACCAGCGTGCTGGAAAACGCCGATGCGGATCTGGCCGCGTTCTACCAGTACTTCGGCCTCAACTGCGACCCGTGGGATGGCCCGGCCGGCATCGTGCTGTGCGACGGGCGCTATGCCGCCTGCACGCTGGATCGCAACGGCCTGCGCCCGGCGCGCTGGTCGCTGACGCGCGACCGCCACCTCACCGTGGCCTCGGAAACCGGCGTGTGGGATTGCCCGACGCAGGAGATCGTCGCCAAAGGCAAGCTCGGCCCCGGCGAGATGATCGCGGTCGATCTGTACAGCGGCGAGCTTCTGGACAGCCGCCAGATCGACGAGATCAACAAGAACCGTGCGCCGTTCAAGCGCTGGTTGAAGCGTGGCCTCAAATACGTCGAGCAGGACCTGATCGACCCTTCGCTCGCCGCCGAGCCGATGGAACCGGGCACGCTCAAGCGCTATCAAAAACTCTTCAACCTCTCGCGCGAGGAGCGCGAATCGGTGCTGCGCGTGCTGGCCGAAACCGAGCAGGAAGCCACCGGCTCGATGGGCGACGACACCCCGATGGCTGTGCTTTCGCAACAGCATCGCTCGCTCTACGACTACTTCCGCCAGGCCTTTGCGCAGGTCACCAATCCGCCGATGGATCCCCTGCGCGAATCCATCGTGATGAGCCTCACGACGCCGATCGGAAGGGAAGGCAATCCCTTCGAGCTGACGCCGGAAAGCGCGCACCAGGTGGTCATCAATTCGCCGATCCTCTCCCAGCGCAAGCTGCGCCAGATCCTGGCGATGGACGAGTACCGCGAAGCCCAGGCCACGCTCAAGCTGTTCTTCGATCCGGCCGCCGAATCCATGCGCGAGGCCGTGGTGCGCCTGTGCGACGAGGCCGAAGCGGCAGTGCGCGGCGGTGCGGTGATCCTGCTGCTGAGCGACTTCGATCCGCAGCGCGGCCAGCACTTCGTGCATCCGCTGCTGGCCACCGGCGCGATCCACGACCGCCTCGTGCGCGCCGGCATCCGCTGCGACTGCAACCTCATCATCGAAACCGCCACCGCGCGCGATCCGCACCATTTCGCCTGCCTGATCGGCTTCGGTGCCACGGCGGTGTTTCCGTACCTGGCCTACCAGACCCTGTTCGATCTCTCGCGCAGCGGCGTCATGTCGGCCAAGCGCGGCAGCGAGCAGGCGCAGATCGGCCGCAGCTACCGGCGCGGCATCTGCAAGGGCCTGTACAAGATCATGTCGAAGATGGGCATTTCCACCATCGGCAGCTATCGCGGCGCCGGGCTGTTCGAGATCGTCGGGCTGGATAGCGACATCGTGGCTCTGTGCTTCCCCGGCACGCCCTCGCGCATCGGCGGCGCAAGCTGGGCCGCCTTGCAGCAGGAAGTGGAAGCCCAGGCCGGCGAGAGCTGGGACGACAGCGCGCCGCTGTTGCCCGGGGGCCTGCTGAAGTTCGTCCATGGCGGCGAATACCACGCCTACAACCCGGACGTGATCGGCAGCCTGCAACGCGCGGTGCGCAGCGGCGATTATGCCGATTACAAGGTCTTCGCCGAACACGTGAACCGCCGCCCGGTGACGACGCTGCGCGACCTGCTCGTACTCGATCCTTCGCGCACGCCGATTCCGCTGGAGGAGGTGGAACCTGCCGAAAGCCTGCTGCCACGCTTCGATTCGGCCGGCATCTCGCTCGGCGCGCTCTCGCCGGAGGCGCACGAGGCGCTGGCCATTGCGATGAACCGCCTGGGCTGCCGCAGCAATTCCGGCGAAGGCGGCGAAGACCCGGCCCGTTACGGCACCGAGAAGCGCAGCAAGATCAAGCAGGTGGCCTCAGGCCGCTTCGGCGTCACGCCCGAGTATCTGGTCAACGCCGAAGTGCTCCAGATCAAGGTGGCGCAAG
>CAZHXV010000335.1:0-2729 GCA_964536455.1 uncultured Aquimonas sp. | reverse complement strand
ACAAGCTCGGCGTGGTGTACAAGCCGGTCGAAACCCTGAGCCTGTACGCCAACGCTGCGCTCTCGCAGCAACCGCCGGGCGGCGCGAACTTCACCCTCAGCAGCGCGGCGACCAGCCTGGACAACCCGAACCTCGATCCGCAGAAGGCCAGGACGTTCGAGGCCGGCGCCAAGTGGGCCTTGCTCGACG
Organism: uncultured Aquimonas sp.; assembly: GCA_964536455.1. Lineage (GTDB taxonomy): Bacteria > Pseudomonadota > Gammaproteobacteria > Xanthomonadales > Xanthomonadaceae > Denitratimonas. Next base: position 2,540 of record CAZHXV010000335.1, on the reverse strand, counting down.
ACGCGCTGGCGCTGAACGTGGCCGTGTTCCAGACCCGCGTCACCAACGAGATCAACAGCCAGCAGCTCGACGAGAACGGCAACCCGACCCAGACCGGCGAGAAGGAGGTCAAGGGCTACGAAATCAGCGCCGTGGGCCACATCACCGACGCCTGGACCGTTTCGCTGGGTTACATGGATCAGGACGCGGAAGTGAAGAACGGCCCGCTGGTCACCGCCGACGGCACGCCGAACCTCACCTACACGCCCGATGCGGCCTTCACCAGCTGGACCTCGTACAGCCTGCCGTTCGGCCTGACCATCGGCGGTGGCGTGCGCTACACCGGCGGCCTGCATCGCGGCACCGATGGCGCAGCCGGCACCCCGGCCCAGACCAAGTCGTACACCGTCTATGACGCGGTACTGTCCCTGCCGGTGGGCGAAACCCTCACGCTGCGCCTGAACGGCTACAACCTGTTCGACAAGCAATACGTCGCGGCGATCAACAAATCCGGCTACCGCTACACGCCGGGCACGCCACGCACCTTCCTGCTGAGCGCCGATTTCCGGTTTTGACGGCCTGCTCTGACGGTCCGATCGAATCGAGCCGGCCTGATCCGCGTCAAATCCATGACGGCGCCAATGCGGCACACTGCGGCGGGAAGCGATTCCCGCCGCTTTTCTTTGGAGGCATTCACGCCATGATGCTGCACATCCCCGACGTCCTGACCCGCGAGGAACTCGCGCACCTGCGCCGCGGACTTGCGGCCGCGCACTGGGCGGATGGCCGGGAAACCGTCGGCCATCAGGGCGCACAGGTCAAACGCAACGAGCAACTGCCCGATGCCTCGCCGCTCAAGGCCGAACTGGGCCGCATCGTGCTCGCCGCGCTGGAACGCAATCTCCTGTTCTTTTCCGCCGCGCTGCCCGCCAAGATCGTGCCGCCGCGATTCAACCGCTATGCCGGCGGCGGCACCTACGGCTTCCACGTCGATGGCGCGGTCATGCGCCTTGGCACGCCGGAACAGCGCGAACACGTGCGCTCGGATATTTCCTGCACCTTGTTCCTGTGCGAACCGGAGGACTACGACGGCGGTGAACTGATCGTCGCGGACACCTACGGCGAGCACGAGGTGAAATTGCCCGCCGGCGACATGATCGTGTATCCCTCCAGCAGCCTGCACCAGGTCAACCCGGTGACGCGCGGCGCGCGCATCGCCTCGTTCTTCTGGGTACAGAGCATGGTGCGCGACGATGGCCAGCGCCGCACCCTGTTCGAGCTCGACGCGGCATTGGCGCGGCTGCGCGAGGCCGGCGCGGACAACGACGCCGTGCTGCAACTGACCGGCATCTACCACAACCTGCTGCGGCGCTGGGCCGAAGTCTGAGCTGGCGCAACAGGCAGCATGGGCGACAAACCCATTGCAAATGAAAACCATTCTTACTACGATTCTTCTTGCTGCGCAGGCTTGAACGGCTGCGTGCGCCGGGCTGGCCGATGTGGCCCGCTCCCGAATCCCGATGGAATCCCCGTGGCGCCTGCCCTGCTTCGACTGCTGTTGATGGCCTGCCTAGCCTTCGGCTTTGGCGCAGTGCCGCTGGCCGAAGCACTGGCCGCCACGCAGACCGAGAGCGCGACCGAGTTCGACAGAATCCGTCCCGAGGAAGCTGCCGGCATCTCCTGGGAAATCGCGATGCCCTGTCGCGACGGCGGCGCCTCCATGCCCTCCGGAGCGACGTCCGTGGCGTTCGCAAGCGCTGCCACCGCCGCGTTCGCGATGCCCGCGCCACCCCAGCTTCCGACGCATCCGCGCCCGCCTTCACAGGCTCCGCCCGTCGTCTGAAGCGGACTGCGGCATCGCGCCGCGCCTTCTCCTGCTCCACTCACCTGCCTCGCTGCGTCCACGCACGCGGCCAGCGCGCTACACCTCCCGATTTTCCCTGCCCACGCCACCACCAGGCGCGGGCCGGATGCACCTGCCCCCACAGCACAACAAAGGAAAACCCCCATGTCCGGATTCATCGCTTCTCCGCGCCGCACGGCGCTCGCCAGCGCACTGGCGCTGGCCATGCCCTGCGCCTTTGCCGAACCTTCGCCCAGCCCGGCCACGGAACTGCAGCAGGTGGTCGTCACCGCCGCCGGTTTCGAGCAGAAGATCACCGATGCGCCCGCCAGCATTTCCGTCATCTCCGCCGAGGAACTGCGCAAGCGCCCGTACATGACGCTGATCGACGCGGTGCGCGATCTGGAAGGCATCGACGTGGGCGAAACCTCGGACAAGACCGGCCAGAAGACCATTTCGATCCGCGGCATGGGGCCGGACTACACCCTGATCCTCATCGACGGCCGCCGCCAGAACAACCACGGCGACATCTATCCCAACAGCTTCGGCGGCAACCAGTTCAACCACATCCCGCCGCTGGACATGATCGAGCGCATCGAAGTGATCCGCGGCCCGGCCTCCACGCTGTACGGCGCCGATGCGCTCGGCGGCGTCATCAACATCATCACGCGCAAGGTCGGCGCGCGCTGGCACGGCTCGGCCACGCTCACGCACAACC
>CAZHXV010000334.1:0-2734 GCA_964536455.1 uncultured Aquimonas sp. | reverse complement strand
CGTTGGTGCGCTCGCCGATGTTGACGAAGCGGATGGCCGGCGTGACGAACAGGGGTTCCAGGCCGGAAAGGCGGGTGGGGCGGAATGGGGCGTTCATGTCCGGGCGATTATGGCCGCCTGCCGGGCAACTGCACATCGCGATGAAATCCGTTCAGGGCGCGGATTGCCTCAAGCGACTGATTACTGTAGCATTCGTCGGCTCCCGATCCGGCTTTTGCCGGGCGAGGGGCCAGGCGATGGCAGCAACGGGCCTTCGCCGAGAACAACTACAGAATCATCATCAAGGAAAACATCATGTCTTACGCAGTCATTGCCACCGGTGGCAAGCAGTACCGCGTTCTCACGGGCGAGACGCTGCGCGTCGAACTGCTCGATGTCGAAGCAGGCGGCACGGTCGAATTCGACCAGGTGCTGCTGATCGGCGACGGTGAGAACATCAAGGTTGGCGACGCGCTCAAGGGCGCCAAGGTCACGGCACAGGTCAAGGGCCACGGCCGCGCCGACAAGATTCGCATCGTCAAGTTCCGCCGCCGCAAACACCACCGCAAGCAGCAGGGTCACCGGCAGCACTACACCGAAGTCACGATCACCGGCATCGCCGGCTAAGCACAGGAGCCAACAGCCATGGCACACAAAAAGGCAGGCGGCAGTACCCGCAACGGCCGCGATTCCAACCCGAAGTACCTGGGCGTCAAGATCTACGGCGGCCAGGCCATCAACGCCGGCAACATCATCGTGCGCCAGCGCGGCACCCAGTTCCATCCGGGTGCGGGCGTCGGCCTGGGCCGCGACCACACGCTGTTCGCGCTGGTCGACGGCACCGTCGAGTTCTCGGTGAAAGGCCCCAACAGCCGCCGCACCGTGAGCGTCGTTTCGGCGGCGTAAGCCTGCTCCGATGCGCGCTCCAAAGCCCCGCTTCGGCGGGGCTTTGCGTTTCTGCGCTCCGTAGAGCGGAGCTTGCTCCGCTCGGGCTTTCCCGAGGGACAAGAGCCGTGGGCTTTCCCGAAGGGCATGGGCGGAGCAAGCTCCGCTCTACGATGGATAACCGAAAAAGAAACCTGAACCATGAAACTCGTCGATGAAGCGGACATCCAGGTAAAGGCCGGCGACGGCGGGAACGGCTGCGTCGGTTTCCGGCGCGAGAAGTTCATCCCGTTCGGCGGGCCGGACGGCGGCGATGGCGGCAACGGCGGCAGTGTGTTCCTGCAAGCCGATGAAAACCTCAACACGCTGGTCGATTTCCGCCACCAGCGCAGCTTCCGCGCGCAGCGCGGGGAAAACGGCATGGGTCGCCAGATGTACGGCAAAGGCGGGGAGGACACCACCATCCGCGTGCCGGTCGGTACTGTCGTTACCAATCTTGAAAACGGCGAAGTCATCGGCGATCTGGTCGGACACGGGCAGGTTCTGAAGGTTGCGCAGGGCGGCAAGGGTGGCCTGGGCAACATGCACTTCAAGAGTTCCACGAACCGCGCGCCGCGTCGCGCCACGCCGGGCACGCCGGGCGAGGAACGCGAGCTGCGGCTGGAACTGAAACTGCTGGCCGACGTGGGCCTGCTCGGCTTCCCTAACGCGGGCAAGAGCACCTTCGTCCGCGCCGTCTCCGCCGCGACCCCGCGCGTGGCCGATTACCCGTTCACGACGCTGTACCCCAGCCTGGGCGTAGTGCGCGTGGATCGGGAGCAGAGTTTCGTCGTGGCCGACATTCCCGGCTTGATCGAAGGCGCCGCGGAAGGCGCGGGGCTGGGCACCACGTTCCTGAAGCACGTTCAGCGCACCAGCGTGCTGCTGCACCTGGTGGATGCCGCGCCGTTCGACGATGGTTCCGATCCGGTGGAGATGATCGTCGCCGAGGTGCGCGCCATCGAGGAGGAACTGGAGAAGTTCGATCCGGAACTGCTTGAACGCCCGCGCTGGCTGCTGCTCAACAAGACGGATTTGCTGGACGAGGAAGAACGCGAGGAGCGCCTGCAGGCCGTGCGCCGGGCACTGGATTGGCAAGGCCCGATCCACGCGATTTCCGCGCTCAACAAGGAGGGCACGATGGAGATCTGCCGCAAGCTGATGACGGCCATTGAGGAGTTGCGTCGTCCGCTGGAGGCCGACATTGAACCCCAGGCTCCCGCACAACCTGACGATGATGCAAACCCGTAGGGGATCCACCACGGATGGCGGACATAAAAAAACGAAGCCGGGTTTCCCCGGCTTCGTCGCATGTTCCGATTTCGCAAGCCGCTTGTTATTGAGCGGTTTGTCAGGCGGCGATCGCGCGGATGCGCGCGGTCAGACGGCTCTTGTGGCGGGCGGCCTTGTTCTTGTGGATCAGGCCACGGGCGGCGTAGCGATCGAGGATCGGCTCGGCGCTGCGGTAGGCTTCGGTCGCGGCAGCGGCATCGTTGGCGACGATCGCCTTGAGCACCTTCTTCACGGCGGTGCGCAGCATCGAGCGCTGGCTGCTGTTGCGCGCATTGCGCACGACGGTCTGGCGGGCGCGCTTCTTGGCGGATTTGATGTTGGCCATCGGAGTGTTCCTGTAAGTGGCTTGCCGGAAATGGTTTCCGGCAGGCGAAAGGTTGCGGAATCGGGGAAGAAAAGACTGCGGATTATGAAGCCGTGAGCCACTCCAGTCAAACACCCGGAACCGGCGCGATTCAGCCGAAGCGCACCGGCCTGTTCCGTTCCACCGCCGTGTTCGGCGCGATGACGCTGCTCTCGCGCCTGGCCGGCTTCGCGC
>CAZHXV010000333.1:0-2737 GCA_964536455.1 uncultured Aquimonas sp. | reverse complement strand
CGAATCCATCCTCACGCAGCACGGCCATGCGCTGCTGAAGAACTTCCTCGACTCGCCGCTGTAGAGCGGAGCTTGCTCCGCCGCCTGCTCTTCCCCAACCTGCCCGTGAGCCGAGCAAGCTCGGCTCTACATGAGAGATTGTTCCGTCGTGCCGTTGCGGGATTTGGATCGCACCCGTGAGCAGGGCAAGTCCGGCTCCTACAATATGTCTCCATCGCCACCACGAGCCACCGCCATGACCCTGACCCCGCAAGACGCCCTGCAACGCGCGATCGAGCATCGCGAAATCTTCCACGACGAGATGATCGGGCTGATGCGCCAGATCATGCGCGGGGAGGTGTCGCAGGTGATGACGGCGGCGATCCTGGCGGCGCTGCGGGTGAAGAAGGAAACCGTCGGGGAAATTTCGGGCGCTGCGGCAGTGATGCGCGAGTTCGCCGCGAAGGTGGAGGTGCCGGACGTGGCGAACTTCGTGGACATCGTGGGCACCGGCGGCGATGGCGCGAGCACCTTCAACATTTCCACGGCGAGCATCTTCGTGGCCTCGGCGGCGGGCGCGAAGGTGGCCAAGCACGGCGGGCGCAGCGTGTCGTCCAGTTCCGGCAGCGCGGACGTGCTCGAAGCGCTGGGGGCGTCGGTCGATCTGCAACCGGCGGAAGTGGCGCGCTGCATCGAAATGACCGGCATCGGCTTCATGTTCGCGCCGATCCACCATCCGGCGATGCGCAACGTGGCGGCGGTGCGCAAGGAAATGGGCGTGCGCACGGTGTTCAACATCCTCGGGCCGCTGACCAATCCCGCGGGCGCGCCGAACATTTTGATGGGCGTGTTCCATCCGGATCTGGTCGGCATCCTGGTGCGCGTGCTGCAACGCCTCGGCGCCACCCGCGCGCTGGTGGTGTGGGGCCGCGACGGCATGGACGAGATTTCCCTCGGCGCGGCCACGCTGGTGGGCGAGCTGCGCGACGGCCAGGTGCGCGAATACGACATCCATCCGGAAGACTTCGGCCTGGCGATGGCGGCCAGCCGCAACCTCAAGGTGAATGGCTCGCAGGAATCCAAGGCGATGCTGTTGCAGGCCCTCAGCGGCGAACCGGGCCTGGCGCGCGACATCGTGGCGCTGAACGCGGGCGCGGCGCTGTACGTGGCCGGGCTGGCCGATTCCATCGGCAATGGCCTGGAACTGGCGCGCAACGCGATCGATTCCGGGCAGGCACGCCAGCGGCTGGATGCCTTCGTCGCGGCCACGCGCAAGCTGCGGCATGGCTGATGCCACGGCGATGAGCGACATCCTGGCGCGCATCGTGGCGCGCAAGTTCGAGGAAATCGCGGAGCGCGCCGCCAGGGTTTCGCTGGCGCAACTGCGTTCGCGCGCGGCGGCGGCTTCGCCGGTGCGCGGCTTCGCGCGGGCATTGGAAGCGAAGATCGCGCAGGGCCAACCCGCAGTAATTGCGGAAGTGAAAAAGGCCAGCCCATCCAAGGGCGTGATCCGCGCGGATTTCGATCCGGCGGCGATCGCGCGAAGCTACGAGCGCGGCGGCGCGGCCTGTCTGTCGGTGCTCACCGACGTGGATTTCTTCCAGGGGGCGGATGCCTACCTGCAAGCCGCGCGGGCGGCCTGTGCGCTGCCGGTGTTGCGCAAGGATTTCACGGTCGATCCCTACCAGGTGTTCGAGGCCCGCGCGCTCGGGGCGGATTGCATTTTGCTGATCGTGGCCGCGCTGGACGATGCGACATTGCACGAACTGTTCGATTGCGCACAGGCGCTGGGCCTGGATGTGCTGGTGGAAGTGCACGACGCGGACGAACTGGAACGCGCGCTGGCGCTGCCCGGCGGCGTGCTCGGCATCAACAACCGCAACCTGCGCAGCTTCGAGGTCTCGCTCGGTACGACGCTCACGCTCAAGGATCAGGTTCCGGAAGGCCGCCGCATCGTCACCGAAAGCGGCATCCTCGCGCCTGCCGACGTGGCCTTGATGCGGCAGGCCGGCATCGACGCCTTCCTCGTCGGCGAAGCCTTCATGCGCGCCCCGGAACCGGGCGAGGAACTGGCGCGATTGTTCCTTGCCTGAGCACCCGGGCCTGGCGCATCGCCAGGCGCCTCCATACTCGCCCGTGCGTGGCGGACGCGGCATGATGGCGAAAATCCAACCGCCACGTCGCCATGAGCAAACCTCCGATCCGAAAATACGACGGCCCCGCCGGCGGCTGGGACGCGCTCAAGAGCGTCGCCGTGCACCTGATCGAACAGAACATCCAGATCAAGGGTGCCAGGACCCTGCTGCACGTCAACCAGCCGGATGGTTTCGATTGTCCCGGTTGCGCCTGGCCGGACCGCGATCACACCTCCACCTTCGAGTTCTGCGAGAACGGCGCCAAGGCCGTGGCCGCCGAAGCCACGAAGCATCGCGCCGGCCCGGAGCTGTTCGCCCAATACAGCGTCGCGCGGCTGGCCGAGTACAGCGATCACTGGCTGGAACAGCAAGGCCGCCTCACCCACCCGATGCGCTACGACGCGGCCACGGATCATTACGTGCCGGTGGGCTGGGACGAGGCCCTCGCGCTGATCGCCGAACACCTCAACGCCCTGTCCTCGCCGGACGAGGCCATCTTCTACACCTCCGGGCGCACCTCCAACGAGGCCGCGTTCCTGTACCAGTTGTTCGTGCGGCAATACGGCACCAACAACTTTCCGGACTGCTCGAACATGTGCCCGAGGATTCGTGGCACATGTTCG
>CAZHXV010000332.1:0-2742 GCA_964536455.1 uncultured Aquimonas sp. | reverse complement strand
CCGCGCGAACGCAGCGCCTGGATTGCGAAAAAGTTGTCACTGGGCAGTCGCTGGTATTGCCGGCACCAGCACGCCCTCTCCCGCTACTGTCCACTGACAACTGTGGGGAACCGGAATGGGAATTGGAAAAGCGGCCTGCTTTCGCCAATTCCCGTTCCCGGCGTTACAACGACCGAAGGCCGGGAGCTTGCGCTCCCAGCCTTGGGTTCAACCGTCATTCCCGCGGAGGCGGGAATCCAGTGTCTTTTGCTTCAAGAAACACTCTCGATAAAAGCCGAATCTAAAGCTGGATCCCGCCTGCGCGGGGATGACGCGTTGGCATCCGCCCGCGCCATGCGCGGGCGGGCCAATGCGTCACTTGACTTCGACCGTCGCGCCGGCCGCTTCCAGTTCCTTCTTGAACTTGGCAGCGTCGTCCTTGCTGGCGCCTTCCTTCACGGTGCCGCCGGCTTCGGTCAGATCCTTGGCTTCCTTCAGGCCCAGGCCGGTGATGGCGCGGACGGCCTTGATGACTTCCACCTTCTTGTCGCCAGCGGACTTCAGGATCACGGTGAACTCGGTCTGCTCTTCCACCGGGGCGGCGGCGGCGGCCGGGCCGGCGGCAACCATCACGGGAGCAGCGGCGGTGACGCCGAATTTCTCTTCGATGGCCTTGACCAGATCCATCACTTCGAGAAGGGACTTTTCGGCGATGGCGTCAACGATTTGTTCGTTGGAAAGGGACATGGTGTTTACCTCTGGATTGTATGTTGATGTCTTGGAATCGTGCGTGCGGGATGCGTTGGCCGGTCAGGCCGCCGCTTCGCCGCCACCCTGCTTGTCGGCCACGGCCTTGATCGCGCGGGCGAGCATGCTCGCCGGCTCGGCCAGGACGCGGGCCAGCATCGCAAGCGCCTGTTCGCGGGTCGGCAGCGAGGCGAGCTTGTCCAGGTCGGAACCTGGCATCAGCTTGCCGCTCATCGACACGACTTTCGGCTGCAACTTGTCGTTGCCCTTGGTGAACTCCTTGATCAGGCGCCCGGCAGCGCCGGGCTCCTCGGTCGAGAACGCATACAGCAGCGGGCCGACGAGGGCGTCCTTGACGCACTCGAATTCGGTTCCCGCCACCGCGCGCGCGGCCAGCGTGTTCTTGACGACTTTCAGATACACGCCGGATTCGCGCGCCTTCCTGCGCATCGCCGTCATCTGCTCGACGGTGGTGCCCGCGTACTCGGCTGCGACCAGGGAGTGGGCCTTGGCGGCAACTTCTGCCAGTTCGGCGACGACTTCCTGCTTCTGGGACAGATTGAGAGCCATTCTGCACTCCTTGTGTGAAGCCGGGATTCGCGATTCGTGATTTGCGATTCGTCGAGAGCGGCACTGCGCCCTTGCGAATTTTCAATCCCGAATCTCCAATCCCGACACTCGGTTTCCGCTCGCGGCTCCTGCCGCTTGCGGCCCTTGGTCGGCATCGTCCATGACGCCGGGGATGCCGAGCATCCCGTGGTGGCCCCGGAAAAACACTCCAGAAGGCATCACCATCTACGCAGGCCGGTTGCCCATTTAGTTCGCCTCGCCCGAACCTTCGTTTCCGTTCCGGCTGTGACGCCTTCCTGGCGTCGGCTTGGCGAAACCTGCGGTCTTTGACGATGCTCCGCCGCCTTGCGACGGCGAAGTACCCTCAAAATTCGCCGGGGCGGCGCGAACCGCCCCGGGTGTTGCTGTATTACTTGGCCAGCGAGAGGCTGGACTGATCCACGGTCACGCCCTTGCCCATCGTGCTGGAGAGCGAGATCTTCTGGAGATACTGGCCCTTGGCGGCGGACGGCTTGGCCTTGACCAGATCGTTCAGCAGCGCGGTGAGGTTGGTCTTCAGCGCCTCGATCTCGAAGCTGGCCTTGCCGATGGTGCAGTGGATGATGCCGGCCTTGTCGGTGCGGTAGCGCACCTGGCCGGCCTTGGCGTTGCGCACGGCACCGGCGGCGTCCGGCGACACAGTGCCGACCTTCGGGTTCGGCATCAGGCCGCGCGGGCCGAGCACCTGGCCGAGCTTGCCGACCACGCGCATCGCGTCCGGCGTGGCGATGACCACGTCGTAGTTCAGGTCGCCGGCCTGCATCTTCTCGGCCAGATCGTCCATGCCGACCACGTCGGCACCGGCGGCCAGGGCCTCGTCGGCCTTGGCGCCCGGCGGGCAGAACACGGCCACGCGAACGCTCTTGCCGGTGCCGGCGGGCAGCACGGTGGAGCCGCGCACCTGCTGGTCGGACTTCTTGGCGTCCACGCCCAGGCGCACGGCCACGTCGATGGACTCGACGAACTTGACCTTGCTGTTGTCCTTCAGGATTTTCAACGCATCGTCGAGCGCATAGGCCTTGCCCTGCACGATGGCGGCTTCAAGAGCCTTGAAACGCTTGCTGATCTTTGCCATGTCTTAACCCTCCACCCGAAGACCCATGCTGCGAGCGCTGCCGGCGATGGTGCGCACGGCGGCGTCGATCGAGGCAGCCGTGAGATCCGGAGCCTTGGCCTTGGCGATCTCTTCCAACTGCGCGCGCGTGACCTTGCCGACCTTTTCCGTGTTCGGGCGCTTGGAACCGGAAGCGATGCCGGCGGCCTTCTTCAGCAGGATGGTGGCAGGCGGGGTCTTGGTGATGAAGGTGAAGCTGCGGTCGGAATAGGCCGTGATGACCACCGGAATCGGCAGCCCCGGCTCCAGCTTCTGCGTGGCGGCATTGAACGCCTTGCAGAATTCCATGATGT
>CAZHXV010000331.1:0-2763 GCA_964536455.1 uncultured Aquimonas sp. | reverse complement strand
CGCAGGTTCTCGGAAACCTGCATCGCCAGTTCGCGCGTGGGCGCGACGATCAGGGCGCGCGGTGCGCGGCGGCCCTGCGCACGCTCGCCGCGCGAGAGCAGATGCAACAGCGGCAGGCTGAAGGCGGCGGTCTTGCCGGTGCCGGTCTGCGCGCCGGCCATCAGGTCGCGGCCCTGCAGCACCAGCGGAATGGCCTGCTGCTGGATCGGCGTGGGCTGCGCGTAGCCAAGTTCGGACAAGGCGCGCAGCAGCTCGGGCGCAAGCCCGAGGGAATCAAAGGACATGGGGAAACTCCTGGAGCGAAAGAAACGAATGGCAGACGGCCATCCGGAGAAGCCCCGCGCAAGGCTCGATCGCGCCAAGGTGGCCGATCGTCGAAGCAAGGCGGGAAACGGCTTCGAGACTGGATGCAGGGCGGCGGTATGCCGGAAAACGGCGAGCCGGAGCATCAAGGTGGCGAACTCTACGCGCTATGTCCGCGCCGCACCAGTCGAACGCTTCCGGATTTGCCGCTGCGATTCAGATTCAAGCCCTGGCCCGAAGCCGATGGATCGCGATGCGCCGAAGGCGACTCGTGACGCCCGAATACCCGAACCCAATGCCGGGGTTCGCCTTCGGCTCATCACGACCTATGCTTGAGGTTCAGTCCTGCACCGGAAATTCTGCATGTCCGATCCTATCCGCCTGCTCGCCTTCGCCGGCAGCCTCCGCGCCGGTTCCTTCAACCGCAAGCTGATCCGCGTGCTCGCCGCCGGTGCCGAGGCGGCGGGTGCCGAAGTGGACGTGGTGGAACTGCGCGAGCTGCCGTTCCCGGTTTACGACGGCGATCTGGAAACCACGGATTTCCCGGAGAACGTGCACACCCTGCAAGGCAGGCTCGCGCAGGCCGACGGCCTGCTGATCGCTACGCCCGAATACAACGGCAGCGTTCCTGGCGTGCTGAAGAACGCGCTGGACTGGCTCTCGCGCCCGCAGCGCGACGGCCGGCCCGGCACGGCGCTGTTCACCGGCAAGCCCGCCGGCATCGTCTCCGCCTCGCCCGGTGCGCTCGGCGGGCTGCGCTCGCTGATCGCCCTGCGCGACGTGCTCGGCAAGTTCGGCCTCTGGGTCGCACCCGCGCAGGTCGCGGTCGGCGGCGCGGACAAGGCCTTCACCGCCGAAGGCGACCTGGCCGACGCCGCGCGTCGCGCCCAGGTCCACGCCGTCGGCGCGGCCGTTGCCAGGGTCGCTGCCGCATTCAAAGCCTCGGGTACAGCATGAACCTGCGCGATCTCCGTTACCTCGTCGCACTCGCCGATCACCGCCATTTCGGCCGCGCCGCAGCCGCCACCTTCGTCAGCCAGCCGACGCTTTCCACCCAGATCAAGAAACTGGAGGAGGAACTGGGCGTATCGCTGATCGAACGCGCGCCGCGCCACGTGATGCTGACGCCAGTAGGGCACGACATCGCCGAGCGCGCGCGCCGGATCCTTTCCGACGTGGATCAATTGAAGGAGACCGCGAACCGCTCGCGCGATCCGGAAGCCGGCACGGTGCGGCTGGGCATCTTCCCGACGCTAGGCCCCTATTTCCTGCCGCACGTGGTCCCGAAGGTGCGGCAACGCTTTCCGAACCTTGAGCTGTTGCTGGTCGAGGAAAAGACCGAGGCGATCCTGCGCCTGCTGCGCGAAGGCCGGCTGGACGCGGGCATCCTGGCGCTGCCGCAACACGATCAGCGCCTGCATGTGGAGCCGCTGTTCGAGGAACCCTTCATGCTGGCCGTACCGTCCGGCCACCCACTGGCTTCGCACACGGACATCACGCTCGCCGATCTGAACCGCGAAAGCTTGCTGCTGCTCGACGAAGGCCACTGCTTGCGCGATCAGGCGCTGGACGTGTGCCACCTTGCGGGGGCCGAGGAAAAATCCGGCTTCCGCGCCACCAGCCTGGAAACCCTTCGCCAGATGGTGGCCGCCAACGTCGGCGTGACGCTGTTGCCGATACTCGCGGTGAAACCGCCGGTGCCGCGTTCGGAAGACATCGTCCTGATCCCATTCAAGGGCGAACCGCCGCACCGGCAACTGGCGATGGTGTGGCGCAAGAGTTCGGCGCAGGACGGGTTCCTGAAACAGCTGGCGGAGGTGTTCCGCAAGCTGCCGCCGGAACTGCTGCGTTGTGGGCAGGCGCAGCCCTCGAATAGCCTGGATTTTCCGTAGGTCGGTTCAAGCCGCCAAGCGGTGGAGCCGACATTTCGCGGGATGGTTTCAAGGTGAGCCGTAGAGCGGGGCTTGCCCCGCTCCACCTTTCCCGGCCACGCCTTGAGCGGGGCAAGCGCCGCTCTACCCAACCGCCTCCAGCGCGTCGGGCAGGCGCTCCACGGCGATGATCTCCAGGCCCTTGAAGCCTTTTTTCGGCGCATTGGCGCGCGGCACGATGGCGCGGGCGAATCCGTGCGTAGCCGCTTCACGCAGCCGCTCCTCGCCATTGGGAACCGGGCGCAGTTCGCCGGAAAGGCCGATCTCGCCGAAGGCCACCGTGGGTGTTTGCAGCGGCCTGCTGCGGAAGCTGGAAAGGATCGCCAGCAGCACCGGCAGATCCGCTGCGGTTTCCTGTATCCGGATGCCACCGACCACGTTGACGAACACGTCCTGATCGTAGATGGCGATGCCGCCGTGGCGATGCATCACGGCCAGCAGCATCGCCAGCCGGTTCTGCTCCAGCCCGAGCGCAACGCGGCGCGGGTTCGCCAGCGGGCTGTGATCGACCAGCGCCTGCACTTCCACC
>CAZHXV010000330.1:1484-2779 GCA_964536455.1 uncultured Aquimonas sp. | reverse complement strand
GGCGGTGGAGGACTTGCGACGGCCGGTGCCGTAATTCTGAGTGGTAGCCATCGTTTAGATATCCAGGACCTGGGGCTGCTGCGCGGCGTGCGGGTGTTCGGAACCCTTGTAGACCTTGAGCTTGCGGTACATGGCGCGGCCGAGCGTGTTCTTCGGCAGCATGCCCTTGACCGCGATCTCGATCACGCGCTCCGGGTGGCGCTCCAGCGCCTGGGCCAGGGTCTCGGTCTTGAGGTTGCCGATGTGGCCGGTGAAGCGGTGGTACTTCTTGTCCTGCAGCTTGTTGCCGGTGGCGTGGATCTTCTCGGCGTTGATCACGACGAGGTAATCGCCGGTATCGACATGCGGCGTGAACACGGGCTTGTGCTTGCCACGCAGGCGCGAGGCGAGTTCCGAGCACAGGCGGCCGAGGGTCTTGCCGGCGGCATCGACAACGTACCAGTCGCGCTGGACGGTTTCGTTCTTGGCGCTGAAAGTCTTCATACAGCTTCCGGGGAGGTTCTTGGGTTTCTGGAACACGCGCATCGGCAGGGAGCGTTGCGGGAACGCGATAGCCGAAGCACGGAGAAGCGGAACTATAACGTCGATCGGGCTTTGGCGCAATACATCGGGCAGAGGAGATTCACGCCGCCGGCAGGGTGCGCGAATCCGGCTACAGGTGCGATGGCAGCGCGATTTTCCGCTGCGGGCGGCCGATCAGATCGAGGAAGTTGTTGAAGACGGGTTCAGCCAGTTCCTTCATTTGCCCGGCGTGTTCGAGCGTGGCGCGTTCGACCGATGCGAGATCGTTGTCGTGCGCCCTGCCGCCGCACAGTTCCTCGCGATAGCCAGGCGTCGCGAGCCAACGGCCGATCAGTGGCGCGTCCACTTCCAGGTGGAACTGGAAGCCGTAGGCGTTGTCGCCGTAGCGGAACGCCTGGTTCTCGCAGCTTTCGGTGCGCGCCAGGTGATGCGCGGTTCGCGGAATCGCGAAGGTGTAGCCGTGCCACTGGAACACCGGCGTCGAAGCACCCAGCGGCGCGAGTACCGCATCGTTCCGGCCGTGTTCGGTGGTGTCGAGTTGGTACCAGCCGATTTCCGAACGGTGGTGTTTCGTTACCGGTGCGCCGAGCACGTGCGCCAGCAATTGCGCGCCGAGGCAGATGCCCAGCACCGGCTTGTCGTCCTTCAATGCCTGTTCGATCAGGCCCATTTCGGTGCGGAGGTGCGGGCGCTGTGGATGGTCTTCGACGTTCATCGGCCCGCCGAGCACGATCAGGCCGTGATAGCGGTCAAGGCTCGGCGCGGCATCCGGT
>CAZHXV010000330.1:0-1474 GCA_964536455.1 uncultured Aquimonas sp. | reverse complement strand
CCGGATCAAGGGATCGAGCGTGCCGAGCGGTTCGGCGGCGACGTGCTGGAGGACAAGGATGCGGGGCATTGGCGAACATGTTACTGCGGCCTTGCCTGTTTTACGCTTGTGCCCATGCCCTGCGCCAAATCACTGATTTTCATTTCGCTTTTCGTCCTTGCGCGGTGGGTATTCGCGGCCGGATCCGATGCGCTGCCGATCACCTCGCGCGAGCAGTTGGATGCCTTTCTTCAAGCACCGGATCGGGCTTCCGCACTGGATGCCTTGTCGCCGGGAGCGCGCGAAGTGGTTCCTGCCCGGCGTTTGGGAGTTCAGTGCGGACGGTCGCGACCTGACCCGGCGCGGGTTCGATCTTGCGTCGCTGCAAGTCATCGTGGTCGCCGGTTGCCGCTTCAGCGCCGACGCTGCGAAGGACATCGGCAACGATCCGGTGCTCGGCCCCGCGTTCGCCGCACACGCGCACTGGCTGTCGCTGCCGCCCGGCCGCGAGTCTCTGGACAAGCTGCGCCAGTGGAACCGTGAACATCCGCACGCGCCGATGCTGGCCATCCACGACCGGGCCGAATGGGCACTGATCCGGCAATGGGCGATGCCGACCTTCCTCATCGTGAAAGACGGCAGCATCATCGACCGCGCCAGCGGGCGGAAAAGCGGCGATTCGGCTTTCCGCGACGCGCTCGTGGCGCTGCTCCGGCGCAATGGCCTGCTGCCGGGCATCGCCAGCGCCAAGGCGGGAGAGGCCAGTCCGACGAACCCTCATTGAAAGCCTGTCTGGCAACTTCGGCCCACGCCAGCTATACTTTTCCGGCTCTACCCCTCCGTTTTTCTTCCATCGTTCACGGCGAACCAGGTGGTGCTGCGGTCGTGGGGTACCGCGTTCCTGCCGGTTTCGCATCACAGTCAAGAGGTTTTTCCCCATGTCCATCGACACCCAGAAGATCATCGAAGATTACAAGCGCGGCCCCGCCGACACCGGCTCCCCGGAAGTGCAGGTGGCCCTGCTCTCGGCCCGCATCGAACAGCTCACCGAGCACTTCAAGACCCACAAGCAGGATCACCACAGCCGCCGCGGCCTCCTGATGCTCGTGAACCAGCGCCGCCGCCTCCTGGCCTACCTCAAGAACAAGGATCAGGATCGCTACAAGGGCCTGATCGAGCGTCTGGGCCTGCGTCGCTAAAGAATCACAGCCACTGCGGCGCAGCGATGCGCCGCAGTTCGTTTTTGAGCAGCACGAAAACATGGCCGCACCCAGCGGCGACCGTTCCCGGCAAGGGCCGCGCGCGGGTCACGAGACACGAGAGCACAAGGAATTCAACGTGGCAAAGATCACCAAAACCTTCCAGTACGGCAAACACACCGTCACGCTGGAAACCGGCGAAATCGCCCGCCAGGCCAGCGGCGCAGTCATGGTCAACGTGGACGGCACCGTTGTGCTCGTCTCTGCCGTGGCCGCCAAGAACGCCCGCGAAGGCC
>CAZHXV010000329.1:1669-2785 GCA_964536455.1 uncultured Aquimonas sp. | reverse complement strand
GCCGGTGCAGATGTCCAGCCCGCGCAGGCCCAGTTCGTAGCCGACCCCCTTGGTGTAGAGGTACTCCTCGCGCCCGATCGAGTGGCCGCCCCAGCACACCACCAAGTTCGGATCGATACCGGTGCGCAGCACGCGCGCATTGCGCAGGATCTCGAACACGGCGCTGGTGATGTCCTCCGGGTCGTCCAGGTCGAACTGGCCGCTGTCCTGGATTTCCGAGGAGACGTAGGCGATGTCGCGCACCACGGCGAACAGCAGCTCGCGCACGCCGACGATCAGCGCGCCATCGACGAAGGCATCCGCCGGTGCGCCGGTAAGTTCCAGCTTGATGCCGCGATCCTGCTGCTGCACCTGGATGTCGAAATCCGGGTAACGCACCAGCGCCGCGCGCGGATCGTCGGAAGCCGCACCGGAGGTGAGCACGGCGAGCGTGCAGCGCCGCAGCAGTTCGTGCAGGCCGCCCTTGGAGGCGTCTCGCAGACGGGAAACTTCGGTGCGGGAAAGCACTTCCAGACCGCCGCGTGGAGAGATCGCGGCATTGACCGTGGCTTGTTCGGACATGGTGTTGCAGGTTCCAGTGATTCGGCGGAACCGGGAAGGATGGCACAAGAAGCCGGGATTGGGGATTGGGGATTCGTAAAAGCCGAGCGCGGCCAGCTCCCGCCAATCCAAAATCTCCAATCCCGAATCCCGTGCTACGCGGCAGCGCGCAGCGCCGCGATGCGCTTTTCCAGCGGCGGATGGCTGGAGAACAGGCTGCCGAGCTTGCCGGAGATGCCGAACGCGGCGATCTGGTTGGGCAGCGTGGTCTGGCCGTGATTCAACTGGAGCTTTTCCAGCGCGGCGATCATCTTCTGCCGCCCGGCCAGGCCCGCGCCGCCCGCATCGGCGCGGAATTCGCGCCAGCGGCTGAACCACATGGCGATGATCGAGGCGAACAGGCCCAGCACCATTTCCAGCGCGAACACGATGATGTAGTAGGCAAACCCACGGCCTTCGCGGTTGCCGGAGATGTAGCTGTCGATGACGCCGCCGACCAGGCGTGCGATGACGATGACGAAGGTGTTGAGCACGCCCTGGATCAGCGCCAGGGTCACCATGTCGCCATTGGCCACA
>CAZHXV010000329.1:0-1659 GCA_964536455.1 uncultured Aquimonas sp. | reverse complement strand
ACATGGCTGATTTCGTGCCCGAGCACGGCTTCGGCCTCGTCGCGGCTCATGTTGTGCAGAAGGCCGGTGGAAACGGCCACGAGCGAGCTGTTGCGGTTCCAACCGGTGGCAAACGCATTGATGTCCGGCGCGTCGTAGACCGCCACTTCCGGCATCCCGATGCCAGCCGCATCGGCCTGGCGGCGCACGGTGTTGACCAGCCAGGCTTCGATTTCGTTGCGTGGTGCTTCGATCACCTGCGCGCCGGTGGCGCGCTTGGCCATCCACTTGGACATCAGCAGCGAAATGAAGGAGCCGCCGAAACCGAACACCGCGGCCATCACCAGCAGCCCGCCCTGGTTGCCCAGGCGCACGCCGAAGACATTCTGCAGCACGCTCATCACGATGGAGAGCAGCAGCAACACCGCGAGATTGGTAACAAGGAACAGGGTGATGCGTTTGATCATGGGAGTATCTCCGTGCCGGGCCGCGGGGTGCGCAAGCTTGGGTTCGTGGTTCGACGTGTCACGATGAAGGCAGCCGCCGCACAATTCAAGCCGATGCCCGACACCGTTCAGCCATCCTCGGACTCCTGCTGCGGGCGCTTTGCGCCCTCGCCCACCGGGCCGCTGCATTTCGGCTCGCTGGTGGCGGCGTTCGGCAGTTTCCTGTGGGCGCGTTCGCAGGGCGGACGCTGGTTGGTGCGGGTGGAAGACATCGACGGCCCGCGCACGGTTCCCGGCGCGGCGGCGGCGCAACTGGAAACGCTGCGCCGCTTCGGGCTCGCCTGGGATGGCGAGGTGATGTACCAAAGCCACAGGGGCGACGCCTACGAGGCCGCATTGCAGTACCTGCGCAGCGCTGGTGCGCTGTTTTCCTGCCGATGCTCGCGTGCCGCGCTGGCCGAATGTGGCGGCATCCATCACGGCGATTGCAACCGTGCAGGCAATGGCCCGGCAGCATTGCGCGTGCCCGCACCTGAAATGGACATCGGCTTCAACGATGCCATTCGCGGGCGCTTCTCGCAGAACCTGGCGCAGGATGTAGGCGATTTCATCGTGCGCCGCGCCGATGGCCTCTACGCCTACCAACTCGCCGTGGTGGTGGACGACGCCGCGCAGGGCATCACCGAGGTGGTGCGCGGGGCCGACCTGCTGGATTCCACGCCACGCCAACGGTATTTGCAGACCCTGCTCGGCCTGCCGCATCCGGCCTACGCGCACCTGCCGCTGGTGCTGGATGCGGCCGGCCGCAAGCTCGGCAAATCGCAGCACGCACTCGCACTGGACGACGACGACCCCGTTCCCGCCTTGCGGCAAGCCTGGCATTTCCTCGGCCAGAACCCCGCCACGCTGCCGCGGGGGAAATGCGTCGAACGCCTCATCGCCACCGCCGTCTCCGCCTTCGATCCGACCCTCGTTCCGGCCCGCGACATCGCTCTTGCGATGGAACCTGCAACACCTGCGACGGACACGGTGCAAGGTGCAAATTCATCCAGTTAACCCAACCCGCGCAAGCGTGTACGATGGCAGGGAGGGCCATCAAACCAATCGCGCCGGATCGAGCGCGCAACACGGGAGGGAAACATGACTGCACGAACAGCTCTGGTCACCGGCGGCACCGGCGGCATCGGCACGGCGATCTGCAAGAGGCTTGCGGACCAGGGCCACAAGGTGGCGA
>CAZHXV010000328.1:0-2797 GCA_964536455.1 uncultured Aquimonas sp. | reverse complement strand
TCAGCGGCGAATACGCGATGCTGAAGGCCGCCGCGGCAAACGGCTGGCTGGACGAGAAGAAATGCGCGCTGGAAAGCCTGCTCGCATTCAAGCGCGCTGGCGCCGATGGCGTGCTCACCTACTTCGCGCTGGATGCGGCGCGGTGGTTGAAGGAAAACCACTGAACCCGATGAATCAACGCCTGACCATAAGCAATGCCGCCATTATCTCGGCTCCGGCATTCGCCTTGCTGTTGGCGACGGCGCATTACGGCTCCGTCGTCCTCGTCGTGGCTTTCGGGGTAGCCTTCGCATTGGCTACTGTCCTGACGGCTTTACGCCTGCTCGTCTTCACGCTGCCTCGCAAACGATGAGGTTCGGCGCGCGGCATGGAATCCCCGCGCGCCCATGTCCGCAACTCAGTTCGCGGTTTTCGCCTTCAGCCCGCGCCGATACAACAGATGCACCGGATCGGGCTGCTTGCCGCGCCAGTCCACATACATCTGCATCGGGTCGCGGCTGCCGCCACGGCTGAGGATTTCCTTGCGGAAGCGTGTGCCCACTTCGCTGGACAGCCCCCCCTGTTCCTGCACGTAGGCAAAGGCATCGGCGGCCAGCACTTCGCTCCACAGATAGGCGTAGTAGCCCGAGGAATAACCGCCGGGAAACACGTGCGAGAAGAAGGCGCTGCGGTAGCGCGGCGGCACCGGCGCGAAATCCACGCCGTACTTCGCCAGTGCGGTCTTCTCGAAGGCCTCCACGTCGTCCACCTTCGCCCCTTGCGGCAGCAGGTGCCATTCCAGATCGATCAGCGTCGCCTCCAGGTATTCCAGCGTGTCGTAGCCCTGGTTGAACTCGGTAGCCTTCATCGCCTTGGCCAGCAGTTCCGCCGGAATCGGCTCGCCGGTCTGGTAGTGGCGCGCATAGCGGGCGACGACTTCCGGGTTCTTGTCCCAGTCCTCGTTGAACTGCGAGGGAAATTCGACGAAATCGCGCGGCACGGCGGTACCGGCCTGGCTGGGATAACGCACCTTGGAGAACATGCCGTGCACGCCGTGGCCGATCTCGTGGAACATCGTCGTCACCTGGTCGAAGCTCAGCAGCGCAGGCTCCCCTTCCACCGGCTTGGCGATGTTGAGCACGTTGATGATGGCCGGCTTCTGGCCCAGCAGTTCGCTCTGATCCACGAACGAGGACATCCACGCCCCGCCACGCTTGCCGGCGCGCACGAAGGGATCGAAGTAGAACAGCCCGATGGAACTGTCGTCGGTATCCAGCACCTCGAACACGCGCACGTCCGGGTGATACACCGGAAGATCGCGGCGCTCCTTGAAGCTGACGCCGTAGAAGCGGTTGAGCGTATAGAACAGGCCGTCGGTGAGCGCGCGGTTCAGTTCGAAATAAGGCTTCACCTGCTCCGGATCGAAGTCGTAGCGCGCCGCGCGCACCTGTTCGGCGTAGAACTCCCAATCCCAGGGTTGCACGGTGAACTCCCCGCCCTGGGCCTTGATGAGGGCATTGATGTCGGCGGCCTCGCGCTGGGCATTGCCCAGCACCGTGGGCGCCAGTTCCTTCAGCATCGAAAGCACTGCCTCGGGCGAACCGGCCATCTGTTCTTCAAGCTGGTAGGCGGCATGGTTCGGCTTGCCCAGCAATGTGGCGCGTTCGGCGCGCAACGCGGAAAGGCGCAGCACCAGAGGGCGCGTATCGCCCTCGCCATCCGCCAGGCCCCGCGCGGCGGAAGCCTCCCAGACGCGCTGGCGCAAGGCGCGGTTCGTCAGTTGCGCCAGCACCGGCTGGCGCGTGGTGTTGGTGATGGACAACAGCCACCCGCCTTCATGGCCGGCGGCCTGTGCAGCCTGCGCGGCGGCGGCGATCTCGGCAGCGGAAAGGCCATCCAGTTCGGCCTCGTTGTTCACCAGCACGGCGGCGCGCGCGGTCTGTTTCAGCAGTGCCTGCTGGAACGCAGTCATCAGACTGGCCTGCTCCTCGTTCAAGGCGCGAACCTTCGCCTTCTGTTCCTCGGTGAGCTGTGCCCCGGCGCGCACGAAGCGGCGGTAGTGCTGTTCGACCAGGCGCAGGGTTTCGGGGTCGAGATTCAGCGCGGCGCGGTTCTCGTACAACGCATTCACCCGCTCGAACAGCCTGGAATGCAGCAGGATCGCATCCTGGTGCGCCGCCAGTTTCGGCGCGATCTGCGACTGGATCGCCCGCTTGGCCTCGTTGCTGTCGGTACCGGCCAGATTCTGGAACACCTTGGTCGCGCGCCGCAGCAGCGCGCCGGAGCGCTCCAGCGCTTCCAGCGTATTGGCGACCGTGGCAGGTTCGGGATCGTTCGCAATGGCCTCGATCTCCGCCAGTTGCTGCGCCATGCCTTCGGTGATCGCAGGCAGGTAGTGCTCGTCGGCGATCGCACCGAAATCCGGCGTCTCGAACGGCAGGCGGCTGGGCGCGAAGAACGGATTCCCCACACCGACGATCACCGCCGATGGCGGCGTGCTGGCCGCATGTGCGGTCTGCGCCGCCGGAGCTTGTGAAGAGGCGTTCTCCGAACATGCCGGAAGGCCAGCGATCAGGGTCATCGCACCGGCGAAGGCGCTGGTGAGCATCGGGTTGCGCATGGGACATCCACTCCGTGAAGACAAGCGCCCGAGTATGGCGCGATGGTCTTCTGAACGGAATGTGGCGCAAGTCAGGGGAGGAAGGCTTTACCGCATCAAGGCCAGGCGCTATGCTTTCGCGTTCCTCGTACCGCTTGCCGGCGCGGGGAAGGAAGCTCGAAAACGGAGGGATGCCCGAGAGGCCGAAGGGGCTCCCCT
>CAZHXV010000327.1:2501-2823 GCA_964536455.1 uncultured Aquimonas sp. | reverse complement strand
CCGTGCACCAGTAGATTTCGCCCGGTCGCGGGTCGAACACCATCTCGTGCGTCAGCGATGCCCAGACGAGATAGCCGCCGGTGGTGTGCAGCACGCCCTTGGGCTTGCCGGTGGAGCCGGAGGTGTAGAGCACGAACAGGGGATCCTCGGCGTTCATCGCTTCCGGTTCGCAGGTGTCCGGCTGGCCTTCGACCAGGGTGTCGTACCAGCGGTCGCGCGGGGCCTGCATGTTGATCGGGTTGCCGGTGCGGCGCACCACGATCACGGTTTGGACGCAGTTGGTGCCATCGCGCTTCAGCGCCTCATCGACGTTGGCCTTCAG
>CAZHXV010000327.1:0-2491 GCA_964536455.1 uncultured Aquimonas sp. | reverse complement strand
ACCACGCGCGATTCGCAGTCGGCGATGCGCCCGGCCAGGGCATCCGGGGAGAAGCCGCCGAACACCACCGAATGGATCGCGCCGATGCGGGCGCAGGCCAGCATCGCCACGGCGGTTTCGGGAATCATCGGCAGATAGATGGTGACGCGGTCGCCCTTGGAAACGCCCAGGTTGCACAGCGCGTTGGCGAAGCGGCAGACGCGGGCGTGCAGTTCGCGGTAGCTGATGTGAGCCGATTCGGCGGGGTTGTCGCCTTCCCAGAGGATGGCCGTCTTGTCGCCGCGCGTCGCAAGGTGGCGGTCGAGGCAGTTCACGGACAGGTTCAGCTGCCCATCCTCGTACCACTTGATGCGGAAGTCCTCGAGCTTGTAGCTGACGTTCCTGATCTTCGTCGGGAAGCGGAACCAGGAAAGCCGCTTGGCGGCCTCGCCCCAGAAGGCGTCCGGATCGTTCACCGAGGCCGCGTAGAGGCGTTCGTAATCGGCCGGCTTGACGTTGGCCTGCGCGACAAAGGTGTCGGCGGCGGGATGGATGTTCTCCTGCGACATGGCTCACCTGTTCGTTGTTGGAATCCGATGCACGCCCTCCGCGTGCGGGTTGGGCTATTCCAGCACCGAAGCACCGGAACCCAAGTTAGACCTTGGTAGAAACGAGGGCGGTTTTCGACCAAAGGCGAATGGTGGCACGGCGCGCGTGCCTCGCAGACTGCACCCGCCGCTCGCTGTGTTGATCTCCGGTTCAGGACGCAAAGACGCAGCGCGACGACGGGACGGAATCTCAAAACAACTTGCGGACCTCGGGAGGGAAGACCATGCAAGGCGACATCGGGCAAGTCAAAGGCAGGCGAATCGGAACAGGGCGGGGCGGGGCGGGCAGGCTCGCCCGTACGGCGCTGGCGGCGGCCATGGTAATCGCGCTGGGCCTGCCGCAGGCGGGCATGGCGCAGAGCGCACGCGAAGCGGAACTGGAACAGCGTGTGGCCGAACTGGAGCGGCTGGTGTCCGAACTGGTCGGCAGGCAGCAGGAAACCACCATCAAGACCGAAGCCGTGGCGGCGGAGCTGGACAAGGTGAAGGCCGCGCCGAAAGTGCAGTCCGCGCCGATCCTCGCCTCCGGGGCGAATTTCAGCTACGGCGGCTTCGTCAAGCTCGATGCGATGATCACCGACACCAGCGACGGGCGTATCGCCGAAGGCTCGGCGGGGCGGCAGTTCTACGTGCCCAGCACCATTCCGGTGGCCGGCCCCGGGGCCGACGGCGGCGATCCCTACACCGACATCCACGCGCAGTTCTCGCGCATCTGGTTCGCGGCGGACGCCACCACCGAGGCGGGCAACAAGTTCCGCGGCTACATCGAGGCGGACCTGTTCGGTGGCGGCAGCTCCAACCTGGGCAACGAGGTGTCGACCAACACCCACGCCCTCACCATGCGCCAGGCCTTCGTGACATGGAACGGCTGGCTCGCCGGCCAGGCCTGGAGCAACTTCCAGGATGTCGCGGCATTGCCGGATGCGGTGGATTTCGTCGGCCCGACCGAAGGCACCATCTTCGTGCGCCAGGCGCAGATCCGCTACACCAGCGGCCCGTGGTCGTTCTCGCTGGAAAACCCGCACACCACGATCAGTTCCGTGGCCAATGCGGCACGCAACAACACCGGCGGCGACAACGTGCTGCCGGATATCACGGCGCGCTACATGATGAAGGGCGACTGGGGCCACTTCACCGTTGCCGGCTTGCTGCGCCAGTTGAAGGTCGGCGACGAAAGCGACAGCGGCGCGGCGGTCAGCGTTTCCGGCCGGTACGTCCTGGGCTCCAGCGACGATGTGCGCTACATGGCCAGCTACGGCAGCGGCCTGGGCCGCTATCTGGGTTTCGGCCTGGGCGCGGACGCCGAGCAGGATGCCGCCGGCGACCTGCACGCACAGAATGCCTGGGGCGGTTTCGTCGGCTGGCGCCATGCCTTCAGCCCGAAGCTGCGCAGCAACCTGATGTATTCGTTCGCGGAGATCGACAACGACAAGAGCCTGGCGGGCTTCGGGCCGGCCAGCCTGGCCGCGACCGAGCGGGCGTATTCCTACCACGCCAACCTGATCTACACGCCGTTCCCGCGCCTGGACATCGGTGCGGAAGTCAGTTTCGGCGTGCGCGAGCTGGAAGACGACCGCAAGGGCGATCTGACCCGCTTCCACACCACCGTCAAGTACAGCTTCTAAGAGAGGGAGAACCACATGGCAAACGCTTCGGGTAACCCGGCCCTGACCCAGGGCCACAGGCGCGTCATCATCGCGTCCAGCCTCGGCACCATCTTCGAGTGGTACGACTTCTACCTCTACGGCTCGCTGGCCGCCGTCATCGCGGCGCACTTCTTCTCCTCGCTGCCGTCCGGTTCCGCGTTCGTGATGGCATTGCTCACCTTCGCCGCCGGCTTCGCGGTGCGCCCCTTCGGCGCCATCGTGTTCGGGCGCCTGGGCGACCTGATCGGACGCAAGTAC
>CAZHXV010000326.1:0-2838 GCA_964536455.1 uncultured Aquimonas sp. | reverse complement strand
CAGGCGGCCAGCGCGGCCTCGTCGGCATCGTCCACATCGATGGCGGAAAACAGCGGCTGCGCGCCCTGCTGGCGCAGCCAGGCATCGAGACGATGGCCGAAGGCGCAGAAGTGTTCGTAGCGCCGGTCGCCGAGCGCGAGCAGGCCGTAATGCAGGCCCTGCAGTGGCACGGAACTGCCCAGCACACGCGCCACGAAACCGACCGCGGCATCGGGCGCATCGCCTTCGCCGGTGGTGCTCACGACGAACAGCGCGCGTTCCAGCCGCGCCAGCGCCGGCGCATCGAGCCTGGCCAACGGCAACGCCGTCGCAGCGATACCTGCCGCCGTCAGGCTGGCGGCACTGCGACGGGCATAGGCTTCGGCCTGCCCGGTCTGACTGGCGAAAAACACCGGCAGCGTATCGTCCTGCAAAGCTGCGGAACGGTTGCGGCGGCGATGCGATGCGAGCGCGAAGCACGCCAACGCAAACGCCAGCAAGGCCGCGACCGCCAGGCCAAGGTGCTGCGGATCGCCGTTCCATTCCCAAGCGCCCGGCGTGAACTTCCACGCCAGCGCGAACGCCAACGCGAGCAGCGCGCCGATGGCGAGCTGGCCGAATGCGAACCGGGTAGGTGGGCGGTTCATTTCGCACGCACCTGTTCGAAGGCGGGCGAGGCGAGGCGGCGGTAGCCTCCATTCTCATCGCGCAGCGTGAACACCGCCGCGATGCCGCGCTGCTGGGCGTAGCGCAAGCCTTCGTCCGGGCCGAGCACCATCAGGGCCGCCGCCAAGGCATCGGCGCGCATGGCCACATCGGCCACCACGCTCACCGCAGCGGCGGTATGTTGCACCGGCTCACCACGGCGCGGATCCAGCGTGTGCGAATAGCGCCGGCCCTGATGCGTAAAACCGATGCGGTAATCGCCGGAGCTGCCGATGGCGGCGTCACGCAAGGCTACGACGGTATCGAACTGCACATCGTCTTCATGCTGATCGGGCCGCTCCACCGCCACGCGCCAGGGTTCGCCACCGGGCCGCCATCCGGAGGTCCGCATTTCCCCGCCCAGTTCGATCAGGAAATCCTTCACGCCAGCCTGCCGCAATGCCCGCCAGATCTCGTCCACCGCAAAGCCGGGGCCAAGCGCGTTGATGTCGATGGACAGCCCGCCGGGCTGGAACAGTTCGCGCGTGGCTGGTCTCAACTGCATCCTGCGCCAGCCGATCCGCGCTTTCGCCTGCGCGATTTCCTCTGTCGGGGGCGGCACGGTGCGTGCCGCGCCATCGGAACCGAAACCCCACAGCGCCACCAGCGGCGCGATGGTGGGATCGAACGCGCCATCGGTGTCCTGCGCCAGCTCGCGGGCATGGGCGACCACGCTGAACAGCTCTTCCGGCAACGTGTACCAGGTATCTGCCGGGGCGCGGTTGAAACGGCTCAGATCCGATTCCGGCTCCCACGCGCTCATCTGCGCGGTGAGCCGCGCCAGGCGCTGCTTGACGAGGCCATTCAGTTCTTCCGAGCGCCCGGCCGGTGCGATGGCCTTGAGATGCCAGCTCGTTCCCATTGCCTGCCCTTGCAAGGCCAGCAAGGGCGGTTCGCCGGCGCAGGCGCCGAGCAGGAAGAAGGCGCCCGGGAATAGAAGGAGAAAAAGGAAACGACGCATTCGGCAAGCCCGGCCGCAGTTCCTTCTCCCCGCACGCGGGGAGAAGGAACGACATGGCTTACTGCGGCAGTACTTCCAGCGTCGCCACATAGCTGGCGCGGCGCTGGGTAGCGGGCGGGGCGGCCTTGCCGTCCTGCACGCTGGTTTCCAGCCAGTACATGCCAGGCGCAGGCCAGGTCACGCTGAAACTGCCGTCCTTGGCCGTGGTGGCGAGGATTTCCTGCTGCGCATCGCGGTAGCGCGTGCCGCCGGCGACGATTTCCACCTTCACATCCGAGGCCGGTTCGCCATCGATCAGGAGCTTGAGATTGGCGGTGTCGCCTGCGAACAGATCGTTGGGATGCGTCACGGCCACCAGTTCCAGGCCCTTGCCCGTGGTCTTGAGCACGTCGTTGCTGGGCGCGCCGCTGGTGACGAAGGTTTCGATGCGCGAGGCCGACTGGGTGATCTGAAGGTTGTTCGCGTCCTTGGGCACTTCCTTGCCGAAGGTTTCGGCGTTGCCGCGCCAGCGCTTGGGCTGGCCATTCTCTTCCCAGCTCGCGAACAGGCCCTGGTTCACCAGCGCAATGCGGTAAGTGCCTTGCTGCGAAAGTTGCAGATCGAACACGCTGCGGTACTTGCCGGTGTGCGCGTTCTGCGGCTCCACCTTGCTGCCGTCCGGCGCGGTGATGGCAAGGCCATCGGTGCGCAGCGGCACGTGGTTGAAGTAGAAGAGGTCGTTGGATACCGCGCCATCGACGGTGATCCACGGCGCGTCCGCCGGCAGCACGGTGGCCGAAGGCAGCAGCCAGGCCTTGTGGGCGTGTGCGGAAAGCGGCAGCGCGGCGGCAAGCGCGATGGCGAGAAGGGATTTGATGCGCATGGAGTGCTCCTTTCGGGTTGACGGGATTTCAGGGTTTGAGTTCGAGCGCGATCGTGCCCAGTTCGGCTTCCCCCTTGGCACTGCCGGAAACCGCTTCGACGGGCGGCCACTGGAACGGAATCTTCAGCAATTCGCGCCCGCCCACTTCGCGCGCGGCTTCGACCACGAGGCGGTAACTGCCCGCGGCCAGTCCTTTCAACGGTGCACGGGCATCATCAAAAGCGAGGTCATGCACGCCGGCCGGGCGCGTGGCGCCGGTGACGCCGTCCACCGGCAGGCCCAGGCCGCGGCCGCTGCGACGCCACCACTGGCGCAGATCCGGCAGCCACTT
>CAZHXV010000325.1:0-2877 GCA_964536455.1 uncultured Aquimonas sp. | reverse complement strand
TAGCCCCACGGCTGGAAAGACGACCATTCTAGCGGGGTGTTTTCGTCTTCGTCAAGCAACTGCCGTGCGAACTCAACCACCCGTAGGCGGCACGGGAGTGCGGTGGATCAGGATCGGGCGCGGGCCCCAGTAGCCGTAACCGGGCCAGAAGGGATCCTGGATGTAATGCACCTGGGTGCGGCTGACCTGCGGCCACAGATACACCACTTCCGCCGCGAGCTTCGGGTAGCGGTAGTCGTATTCGCCGATGCGGCGCGTTTCGAAGCCGACGACGCGGCCGGTGATGGTGAGGTCGCGCTGGGTGGTGAAGATGGCCGGATCGTAGAAGCCGGCGCGGCAGGCGAGGAAGCGGCCCGCGCTGACGTCGGCGTTGCCCACTGGGCGCGCGGAATCGGACAGCGGGCGGCCCACGATCTCGAAACAGGTCTGTTCGGCGGAGGGCTGCACCTCGACGATGCGGCCACCCCAGCGCACGAGGTCGCCTTCGCGCGCCTGGGTGCTGGCTTCTCCCGGCGCGATGGAGGCGAAGTCGCCGCGCAGGGGCTTGGGAACGGTGACGCAGCCGGCGAGCGCGGCGGTGGCGATCAGCAGACTAAGCATGCGGTTCATGGGGCGATGTCCTTGTGGGGGATGGCGTTCTGGCGAGGCGGAAGCGGCGCAGCGCGTGGATCAGTTCCCGCTCGCCGGTCGCAGCGTCGTGTTGCGGAGCATAGGCGTGCGCGACGTAACGGTCGATAAGCACGACGGCGGCAGCGGCGTCGGCGGGCGGGAGCGTTTCGCCCAGCCGCCGTGCGAAGGCGGTGGCGGTTTCCGCCGGCTGCTTGCGCGCCCCGCGCTGTGCCAGCGCCGTCAGGAAGCGGTTCCAGGCGGCGTCCAGCGGCGTTCGCCCGATCGAGGCCCCGCGCAGCAGCAGCGCGAAGGTGAGCGCCAGCGCCAGGGCGATGCCGATGCCGAGCACCGCGCCGATATGCCGCCAGTCGCTCCAGTCCAGGCCGAGCCGCCGCAGCAGGTCGCGCTGGCGCTGCAGATCGAAGTCGAGCACGAAATCGTTCCAGCCGCGGCGCAGTACGTCGAAGGCTTGCAGCAGGGGACGTCCGAAGCGCGCGAAGGCGGGCGCTTCGAGCCAGACACCCGCCCGCCCCTGCTCGATCCGCGCCGGCGCAATCGCGGCAGTGGGGTCGATGCGCACCCAGCCGCGATCCTGCAACCACACTTCGGTCCAGGCGTGCGCGTCGGATTGGCGCACCAGCCAGTAATTGCCCAGCGTGTTCAGCTCTCCGCCCTGGTAGCCGGTGACCACGCGCGCTGGAATGCCAGCTTGCCGCATCAGCACCGCGAAGGCCGAAGCGAAGTGTTCGCAGAAGCCGGCCTTGGTGTTGAACAGGAAATCGTCCACGCCGTCGCGCCCGGCCAGTCCCGGCGGCGAAAGGGTATAGGTGAACTCCGCATTGAACAGCGCCAGCGCGCGCTGGATCACGGCCTGTGGATCGGCGTTCTCGGCTTGCCATTGCGCCACCATCCGGGCCGTGCGTGGATTGGATTCCGGCGGCAACGAGGTATGACGGCGGCGGGTGTCGTCCGAAAGTTGCGGTTCCAGCACGTAGCGCGTGGCCGATTCGGCGTGGAAGCGGCGCACGCCGCTGGATGGGCGGGCATAGAGCGTGCGGCCGTGGCCTGCGCGGCTGCGTTCGGGGGGGGCGATGGCGATGTCCAGCGCCAGCAGGTAACTGTGCGAGGCCGGCTCCTGCATCACTTCGTAGGCGAACGTGGCGCCGGTGTCGGACAGGGGCGCGGCCGGGGCGAACATGTCCCCATCCCAACTCGACCATTTCCGCCCGTCGAAACGGCCCATCACCGGGCCGCGCCAGTACATCGCCTGCCTGGGGGGCGCATCGCCCTCGAAGCTGACGCGCAGCGCCGGGCTGTCGTCGATCAGCAGTTGCACGATATCGCCGGGCGCAAGTTCGCTCGAAAGCCCGGTGCGGGCGTCGCTCGCGGAGTTCGGCGCGCCCCACAGCGGATTCGGAAAGCGTGGAAACAGGAAGAAGGCGATCAGTGCGAACGGCAGCGAAAGGGCCAGCAGTGCCGCGCCGTGGCGCACCCGGCGCAGCACCGGGATTTTCGCGTCGGCGTGCTGCTCGGGAAACTCATGCTGCGCCAGCCAGGCCAGCGCCACGATCACGACGATGGTGGCGAAAAGCGCCAGCAGCAGCGTTAGCGGCCCTTGGTCCTGGAGAAAGCCGGCGATGATGGCGAACAGCGCGAAGCTGCACGCGCTGCGGCCATCGCGCAGGGTGTGGGTCTCCAGCAGCTTGAGCGACAGCATCGCCGCCAGCAGTGCCGCACCCGCAGACTGGCTGGGGGCGAAGCCGGCGCTGGAGGCCGCCGCGCCGGCCAGCAGCAGCGTCAGCGCCAGCCGCAGCCACGAAGGCAGCTTGATCTGCCTCAGCCCCAGCGCGACGCCGAGCGCAGCCACGGCCAGCAGTACGGCGGTGAACCATGACGGAAAGCCGGACAGCACGGGCAGCAGGGCCGCGATCACGGCGGCCGCCATCCAGCGGAAACCTTCGGGCGGCAGCGCTTGCTTCATGCCTGCACTGCCAATGCCGCCAGGCACGTATGCCAATGCGCCGCACCGACGCCCGGCCCGATGCGGCGATCGGGCAACACCAGCGTGGTGGCGTGCCCGGCGTGCTGCGCATCGAACAGCCAGCGCGCCAGGCGTTCGGCGCGGTGGTCGCCGGGCAGCGGCGAGAGCGCCTCCCAGCGCAGCACCACATCCTCGCCGGCGGGCATTTCGTATTCGCGCACCAGAAGCCGCTGTGCCCGCGCACTCTGCTTCCAGGCCACCTGCCGCATCGGATCGCCGCCCCGGTA
>CAZHXV010000324.1:0-2929 GCA_964536455.1 uncultured Aquimonas sp. | reverse complement strand
AGATGGGCGACATCCGCGCGCTCGGGCGCATCGGCTGGAAGACCCTGGCCTACACCGCCATCGTTTCGTCCATCGCGGTCGGCATCGGCCTTCTGCTGGTCA
This sequence comes from uncultured Aquimonas sp., assembly GCA_964536455.1. Classification (GTDB taxonomy): domain Bacteria; phylum Pseudomonadota; class Gammaproteobacteria; order Xanthomonadales; family Xanthomonadaceae; genus Denitratimonas. The sequence continues at coordinate 2,827 of CAZHXV010000324.1, read as the reverse complement.
ACCTGCTGAAACCGGGAACCGGCGTCGATCCGGCGATGGCGCAACGCCTGCTGGCCGAAGGCGCGGGCCGCGCGCAGGGCATCGTCGAAGGCGCGAAGACGGGACTGAGCGGCATGGACATGCTGGTCTCCATCGTGCCCAAGAACGTGATCGGTGCGGCGGCCAGCAACGACATCCTGGCGGTGATGTTCTTCGCGCTGATGTTCGGCATCGGCCTGGTGATGACGAAAACCCGCGGTGCCGGGCGCGTGAAGGATGTGATCGAAGGCTTGTTCGAGATTTCGATGACGCTGATCCACCTGGTCATCAAGCTCGCGCCCTACGCCGTGGCCTGCCTGGTGTTCAACCTCGCCGCGCTGTTCGGCTGGGAACTGCTGGCGCGGCTCGGCGCGTATGTGGGCGTGGTGGTGCTGGCGCTGGCGATCCATTTTTTCGGGGTGTATTCGGCGGCGCTGTATTTCTTCGGCGGCATGAAACCTTCCACCTTCTTCAAGGGCAGCCAGGAAGCCATCGTCGTCGCCTTCTCCACCGCGTCGAGCAATGCCACGCTGCCCACGGCGCTGAAGGTGGCGGACGAGGAACTGAAACTGCCGCGGCGCGTGGCGCGCTTCGTGCTCACTGTCGGCGCCACCGCGAACCAGAACGGCACGGCGCTGTTCGAGGGCGTCACGGTGCTGTTCCTGGCGCAGTTCTTCGGCGTCGATCTGAGCTTCGGCCAGCAGGTGACGGTGATGCTGGTCTGCATCCTCGGCGGCATCGGCACCGCTGGCGTGCCCGCCGGTTCGCTGCCGGTGATCGCGATGATCTGCGGCATGGTCGGCGTGCCGCCGGAAGGCATCGGCCTCATCCTCGGCGTGGATCGCTTCCTCGACATGTGCCGTACCACGCTGAACGTGACCGGCGATCTGGTCGCCGCCGTGGTCGTCTCGCGCGGGGAACAGGACGACGATGCCGCCGCACTGGAACCACAGGAGTGACGCCATGAAGCTCATACGCCTCGCATTCGCGGCCTGTGTGCTGGCGCTCGCCCTCAGCGCCTGCCAATCCGCCTATTACGGCGCACTGGAAACCATCGGTATCGAGAAGCGCGACGTGCTGGTGGATCGGGTGAAATCCGCGCGCAAGGCGCAGGGGCAGGCGCAGGAAGCCTACGTGGATGCGCTGGACGCCTTCCGCGCCGTGGTCGCGTTCGACGGCGGCGACCTGGAACGCACCTACAACCGCCTCAAGGGCAAGGCCGAGGCCGCGCGCGGGCAGGCCACGGCGCTGGGCGGGCGGATCGACGCGGTCGAATCGGTATCCAATGCCTTGTTCAAGGAATGGGAAACCGAACTGGCCCAATACCGCGACGCCAGCCTGCGCGCCCGTTCGCGCGAGCAACTGGCACAGACCAAATCGCGCAGCGCACAGGTGCTGGCCTCGATGCGCCGCGCCCAGGCCAGCTTCGAGCCGGCGCTGGCGCGGCTCGAAGACCAGGTGCTGTTCCTCAAGCACAACCTCAACGCCAGCGCGGTCGGCTCGATCCGCGACGAACTGCCGCGCGTGCAGGCCGATGCCGAACGCCTCAAGCGCGACATCGAAGCCGCCGTGGCCGAGGCGGATCGCTTCCTTTCCGAGTTCGGGCGCGGCTGAGACGACATTCCCCGCGCAATCGGGGAAAATGGGCGTTCGCCCGCGCGATGCGGCCCGCTTCACTTCCGGAAATCCCCACGCCATGACGACGCCCAGCCGCCGCGACCTCGCCAACGCCATCCGTTTCCTCGCCGCCGATGCGGTACAGGCCGCCAACAGCGGCCATCCCGGCATGCCGATGGGCATGGCGGACATCGCGCAGGTGCTGTGGGGCGATTTCCTCAGCCACAACCCGGCCAATCCGAAGTGGCCCAACCGGGATCGCTTCGTGCTTTCCAACGGCCACGGCTCGATGCTGCTGTACGCGCTTTTGCACCTCACCGGCTACGACCTGCCACTGGATGAGATCAAGCGCTTCCGCCAGTTGCACAGCAAGACCGCCGGCCATCCGGAAGCCTCGGAAACGCCAGGCGTGGAAACCACCACCGGCCCGCTCGGGCAAGGCCTGGCGAATGCGGTGGGGTTCGCGCTGGCGGAAAAACTGCTGGCGCAGAAGTACAACCGCGACGGCTTGAACATCGTCGATCACCACACCTGGGTGTTCCTCGGCGATGGCTGCCTGATGGAAGGCATCTCGCACGAAGCCTGCTCGCTCGCCGGCACGCTCGGCCTGGGCAAACTCATCGCGCTGTACGACGACAACAGCATCTCCATCGACGGCCAGGTGCATGGTTGGTTCACCGACGACACGCCCAAGCGCTTCGAGGCCTACGGCTGGCAGGTGATCCGCAATGTCGATGGGCACGATCCGGACGAGATCGCCCAGGCCATCCGCACCGCCAGGGCCGAAACCGGGCGCCCCACGCTGATCTGCTGCAAGACGACGATCGGCTTTGGTTCCCCGAACAAGGCCGGCAAGGAATCCTCGCACGGCGCGCCGCTGGGCAAGGATGAACTGGCCGCCACGCGGCAGGCGCTGGATTGGCCGCATGGGCCGTTCGAGATTCCCGAGGCGATCCGTTCCGCGTGGAACGCGGCCGCTGCCGGCGCGGCGCGCGAGGCGACGTGGAACGGGCTGTTCGCGGCCTATCGGGCGCAGTTCCCCGAGCAGGCCGCCGAGTTCACGCGCCGCATCAAGGGCGAGCTGCCGCAAGGCTTCGCGGAAGCGGCGAGCGCCTACATCGAGAAGCTGCAAGCCGAAGGCCCGGTCGTGGCCTCGCGCAAGGCCTCGCAGATGGCCATCGAGACTTTCGCG
>CAZHXV010000323.1:0-2931 GCA_964536455.1 uncultured Aquimonas sp. | reverse complement strand
TGCCGTCCAGCGCGTAGAGGTTGCCGTCGTCCAGGATCGCCAGCGGGTTCAGTTCCACCAGCGAGAGATCCTTCTCGTTGAACAGCTTGTAGAGGCCGCCCATGATGTTCGCCAGTTGCCCGGCCTGTTTGGCGGTCAGGCCCATGCGGAAGCCGATGTCGCGGCCCTGGTAGGGCTGCACGCCTTCGACGAAATCCACGGTGAGGGTGTGGATTTTCTCGGGGGTTTCGGCGGCGACCTGTTCGATGTCCACGCCGCCTTCGGCCGAGACGATGTAGGTGATCGCCTTGCTGCCGCGATCCACCAGCACCGAAAGATACAGTTCCTTGACGATTTCCCCGGCGGTGGTGACCAGCACCAGGTTCACCGGCAGTGCGACGCCGGCGGATTGGTAGGTCGCCATCTTCGTGCCGAGCATCTTCGCGGCGGCGGCTTTCACATCGTCCGTGGTCTTGCAGAACTTGACGCCGCCGGCCTTGCCGCGGCCGCCTGCGTGGATCTGCGCCTTGACCATCCAGGGGCCGTCGCCCAGCGAGCGGGCGGCTTCGACGGCGGCTTCCGGCGTGCCGGCGGCCTTGCCGGCGGGAACCGGGATTCCGAAGCGCGCGAACAGCTCCTTGGCCTGATATTCGTGGAAATTCATGTTTCACCCTGTGCGTTGTGGGAGGGCGCCGGGCGATGCGGAGGGGTACCGCCGCGGCGTGGCCGTCGGGGAAACGGCGGCCCGCCATTTTGATGGACGCGCCAGGCAAAGGCAAAACGAGCAATAATCCGGGCTTCGGGGCGTGCGACGCGGGGCGTCGATGGTTGACAACGGATTGCGCGAGGATATGGGTGCCTCGGCGGAGGCGGGCGATGTGGCCCTGCGCCGCGAGCTGTACTTCTTTGCCCTGTACCGGGCGCTGATCGCCGCCTTGTTCGCACTGCTGGCGTTCGGCTCGGTGCCGGACGATTGGGCGGCGCTGGCGCGCCCGCTGCTGGCGCGGGTGGATGCGGTGTTGTACCTGATCGCCGCCGTGCTGCTGTTCGTGGTCGCCCGCGACCCGCGCAGATCGCTGTTTCCGCAGGTCGTGACCGGCGTGACGCTAGACATCGCCGCCACCATCGCGATGGTCTATGCGGTGTCGAACATCCAGATGGGCGTGGCGATGTCGCTGGTCGTGGGCTTCGCCGCCGCCGGGGCGATCCTGCCGATGCGCACCACGCTGGCGCTGACGCTTGCCGCCGGCGGGCTGCTGCTGGCCGAATACCTGATGGGCCGGAGCGGCGGGCGCGGGCGCGATCTGATCGAGGTGACGATCTGCGCCTTCGCCTACGTCGCCGTGGCCAAGCTCGGCAACATGCTGGGAGGGCAGACGCGCGAATCGCATGCACTCGCCGAGCAGCGCACGGCCGAGGCCGAGAACCTTTCCCAGATCAACGAGCTCATCATCCGCCGGATGCGCACCGGCGTCCTGGTGGTGGATGTGCCGGGCCTCATCCACCTGCACAACGAAGCCGCCTGGGCGCTGCTCGGCCAGCCCGCGCTGGGCACCACGGTGCTGGGCGACGTGGCCCCGGCGCTGGCGCAGCGCCTGTACCGCTGGCGCGTCAATGGCGGCGGCGAATCCAAGCCGCTCAGCCTGGTGCCGGACATGCCGGACGTGATCCCGCGCTTCGCCCGGCTTTCCACCACCGCCGAACTGTTCGTGATCTTCCTCGACGACAGCACCATGGTGAGCCGCCGGGCCGAGGAGCTGACCCTGACCAACCTGGGCCGGCTGTCGGCCAGCATCGCGCACGAGATCCGCAATCCGCTGGCGGCGATCAGCTATTCGGCGCAGTTGCTGGAGGAATCCCCGGACATGCCGGAAACCGACCGGCGGCTGGTGGAGATCGTGTTGCACCACTGCGCCCGGATGAACGGCATCATCGAGAACGTGCTGAACCTCTCCCGTCGCGAGCGTTCCCGGCCCGAGCCGCTGGACGTTTCCCAGTGGGTGTTCCGTTTCGTCGAGGAATACAAGGCCAACCATCGCTTCGAGGAGGGCCAGGAGCTGCGTGCCGCAATGCAGGCCCCGGATCTGTCCGCGATGGTCGATCCAGCGCAGTTGAACCAGGTCGTCAGCTGCCTGGTGCACAACGCCCTCGTGCATGGCCACCTGCCGGACCAGGCGGCGCGCGTCACCGTCGCCGCGCGCCGCTTGCCGGAAAACGGCCAGACCGTGGTCGAAGTGCTCGACCGCGGCCCCGGCATCCCGCCCAAGGTCGCCGCCACCATTTTCGAGCCGTTCGTCACCACGCACGAACACGGCACGGGCCTGGGCCTCTACATCGCCCGGCAACTGTGCGAGGCCAACCAGGCGTCGCTGGACTACATACCCACCGCCGGTGGCGGCAGCTGCTTCCGCATCGCGCTGACCAGTGCGCAGCGGCTGGAGCAGGCGCGCTCGCCGCTGCGCACCGCGCAAGGCGAGGCGGTGCCGTAGGCGCGAATGGTGGATTGCGATTGTCCAAACCCGCCCAAACCCGCTAAGGTTCCCCGTCTCCGATGGCTCGCTCCGGGCCGCCTTGAACGACCTATGAGCCAGCACCGCACCGCCTTGATCGTCGATGACGAACGCGATATCCGGGAACTGCTGGTCTTGACGCTGGGCCGCATGGGCCTGCGCGTGGACACCGCCGCCGACGTGGCCTCGGCGAAACGGCAGCTCGCGGCCAACAGCTACGACGTGTGCTTCACCGACATGCGCCTGCCGGACGGCTCGGGCCAGTCCGTGATCGAACTGATCGCCAGCCGCTACCCGGAAACGCCGGTGGCGATGATCACCGCGCACGGCAACATCGACGCCGCCGTGGATGCGCTCAAGGCCGGCGCCTTCGATTTCGTCTCCAAGCCGGTCGATCTGCACGTGCTGCGCCGCCTGGTGCAGAACGCGCTGCAACTGGGTG
>CAZHXV010000322.1:0-2953 GCA_964536455.1 uncultured Aquimonas sp. | reverse complement strand
CGAGCCGCATCAAGCCGGTTGATCGGCAGGATCCGGAGCGGCATTCCAGATCTCCGGATGCGCGGCGGGCGACGATCCGCCCGCGTGCTGGCACTGGTCGTCCTTCATGGCGTGAAGACGATGCGTGCGCCGGCGTGGGCGGTCTCGGGCCAGGTCTGCTCCACCTCGCTCAGCGGCACGGGCTTGACGTCGATGCGGAACCTGCCGCGCGCGATTTCCGCCACCAGCGCGGGCAACTCCCCGAGGATCTCGCGACCGGAGACCGAACCATGCCCGCTGCCCACGATCTGGACCTTTGCGGCGCGCAGGAAGGCGCCCGGCACGGGAGCGACATCTCCCGCCATCGAGCCGACGTGTATCCAGGTGAGCGGCCCGGCGTGATCGGCCCGCTGTGTGAGCAGGTTCTCCATCACGCGGACGGCACTTTCGCCCCAGACGAAATCAAGCACGACATCCACCTCGCGGGCGAGGACACCCAGCCGGGGATCCCCCAGCGCCACGGTCTGCGTGGCGCCGAGCGCGGGGAGCTTCGCCAGCTTCCGTTCGTCGCGACCCGCGGCGATGACCTGCGATGCGCCCAGGTGCCGCGCGATCTGCACGGCCATGTTTCCCGAGCTTCCGGTGGCGCCGAGGATGAGCACCTTCTGCCCCGGCTGGAACGGCACGCGGCAACGCAGCGCTAGCCAGGAGGCCATCGCCGGATTCATCGCGGCTGCGAAGGCAACCGGGTCGCTGCCGTCCGGAAGCTCGACGCTGTGATCGAGTTCGATGACCGTCTTCTCGGCCATCGTGCCCGCCTGTCCCGGGCCTTGCGCAAAGTAGCGCAACTTGCCGTCGGCGCCACGCCCGACGCCATCGACACCCGCAACGAGCGGCAGCCCGCCGGTGCTCGAGTAGTGCGCCCCCGATGCCCTTCCGCGGGTAACGTGATGCAGGCCGGCGGCGAGAACCTGGATGAGCATTTCGCCGGAACCGTCGGGTACGGGTTCTTCGAAGTCGCAGTAGCGCGGCGGTTGGTCGAACGAGGTGATGACGGCGGCTTTCACGGAGGCTCCTTCGGCGAGGTTATCGGCAATAAGATTCGTATTACGATCCATTATTGATACGTACTACGAACTATGTCAAGCTGGCGCCGCGATGAAGAAGCAACGATCCATGAAGCAAGCCTCCGCGCCCGACGAGGGCCTGGCCGATACGCTGGTGACGACCGCCTTTGTCACGATGGCCGTCATCAACAGGATCGGTGCGGAGAACGACCTGTCCCTTTCGCTGATCCGCGTCCTGGGAATCCTGTGGGACCGGCGCCCGCGGATGGCCGAACTCGCCGACTACCTCGGGCTGGAGAAGCAGACGATGTCGGGGCTGGTCGCCCGGGCAGAGAAGCGCGGGCTGGTGGCGCGCGCACCGAATGAAGAAGACGGGCGAGCGACGGACGTTTTCCTGACAGGCGAAGGGGCCAGGCTCGTCAAGCGGCTACGCGCCCAGGGACAGGAGGCATTGGCGCCCCTCACCGAGCAGCTCGGCGCTCCGGATCGACAGCACCTGCAGGAACTGCTTCAGCGCATGCTTCAAAGATCGGAGGATTGAAGACCGGGTGAATGGGGTTCGCGGCAGATGGTCGTCATTCTCGGCCATCTTGCACACGCGACCTGCTTGGCCGCTCTAGACGGGTTCCAACTCCCGTCCCTTGATGTTGGCGATTAGTCCCGGGATCGAGCTCTCGAACTCGCGCGGTGCCAACCCTGCGGCGAACCGCGTCGGCAGGCTCGGATTTACGAGCGCACTTCACCCAAGGGCGGTGACATCCGCGCCCATGTCGAAGGCCTGCAAGGCGCGTTTCATCTTCCTGCCTGAGAAACGCCACTGCGGGGTGAGAACATCTTCGCGGATGGATTCGGGCAGTGAGATCGTGAGCGCGCGGCACTCAAATGCACGCCGCCTCATCGAGCAGGAAGCGCGCCTTTTCCGCTTCCGGTGCGGCTGCGCCTTACCGCGATCACGTCGAAGCCTGAAACCTGCATCCAATTCGCATCGGCGGTGACGACGCGCGCGCCGCGTTGCCGCGCCAAGGCCAGACAACAGCGGTCGCCGAGCGAAAGCCCCAGGGCGCGCGTGGTCGGCCGCAAGTTGGCGGCGATGCGCGCCTGGTCAGCGTCGAAGGCGATGATGTCCAGGCCAAAGGCAGCCAGTTCGCGCCGGATCGCCACGTCGCCCAGCCCGCGTTCGGCGAGCTTCGCACCCACTTCCGACCAGTTCACCGCGCTGATTTCTCCGCCGGGCGTGGCAAGCAGTTCCAGCGTGGCGTCCGCGCCGGGTTCGTCGAAGGCCACGGCCAGAAGCGCCGAGGCGTCATAGACCAGCGGTTTCATTCCTCGGCAGCGGCGGCGCGACGTTCGCGCAGGAGTTCATCCACGACCGGATTCTGCGGATCGCGCAAGGCCGCCAGCCGCGACTGCATCGCCCGCAGCGCGCGAACCCGGCTGACGATGCGCAATTCGCCATCCACCACGGATAGCGACAACGGCTCGCCCGGTTTCAGATCGAGGGCCTGGCGCAGGCTGGCGGGAATCAGGAGCCTGCCTTCCTTGCTGAGACTGGCGGTTTCGGTAGCCATGTCGGTTTCTGAAGAATTGTCCATTGATGGATTCTGGACAATTTCTGGAATTCTGTCGATAGCGAGTGAATCGCCCGGACAACTGCCGAACAACCTGGAACTGTTCGAGCTGAGTCCTGAGTTTGCCAAAGGATCGAAGCCCTTGTTTTACGTGCATCGCCCTTCGACAAGCTCAGAGCCTGCCCCGGGCTTGATCCGGGGCGAACGGAGTTATCCAAAGGTTCCCTGGAGGGCTCCGTCCTACCGATTCTCACCGCATCGGGAAGCCGCCGCCGCGCCCCATCATGCCCTGCATCCCACGCAGCATGCCCTTGAGGCCGCCGCTGGAAAGCTTGCTCA
>CAZHXV010000321.1:0-2955 GCA_964536455.1 uncultured Aquimonas sp. | reverse complement strand
CCGCGGAATACGTCGCCTTCGGCGTCCGGCAGGGTCTTGCCCTGTTCGGCGGTGAGGATGGCCGCCAGTTCCTTCATGTGCTCGCGGATCAGTTGCTGGTACTTCAGGAAGATGCGGGCGCGCGTGCCGATGGGCGTCTTGCGCCAGGTCTTGAAGGCTTCCTTGGCGGCAGCGACGGCCGCATCCACTTCGGCGGAGGTGGCGAACGGAACCTGCGCCAGTACGGCTTGCGTGGCCGGGTTCACGACATCGCGCCATTCCTCGCTGCGCGAGGGGACGAAGGCGCCGTCGATCAGGAGGGGAACGCGGGAAACTTGGGCTTGGGTCATGGCGAGGGTTCTGGAGGTTGGTCGGGGAGGATTCGCATTGTTCCCACCTTCTGCAATCGACGAAATGGCCAGAAATGCTTAATCTTGCGAAGATTCGACAAACTCTTGCGAAGATTGCGAATCATGCCTGTCGTCAACCGCAAATCTCCCCGGCTGGTGGGCGTCCGCATCCAGCGGCTGCGCGAAGCGCGCCGGCTGACGCAGGCCGAACTGGCGCGCGAACTGCGTCTTTCGCCCAGTTACCTGAACCAGATCGAGCGCGACCGTCGCCCGTTGACGCTCGCGGTGCAGGCTCGGCTGCTGGAACTGTTCGGCCCGCAGCCTGGCCTGTTCGACGAGGACGATCCGGGCGCACTGGCGGCGGAATTGCGCGAAGCCTTCAGCGATCTCGGCCACGGCGGCATCTCGATGGCCGAGCTCAAGTCGCTCGCCGGCAACATGGGCGAAATCGCCCGCGTGATGCTGGAACTGCACCGCTTCTACCGCGACAACAAGGAACGCGCCGATACGCTGACGCTGCAACTGGGCGAGGCGATGCAGGCCGATTGGCGTCCCGATCCGGGTGAACAGGTGCGCGATTATTTCAACCGCCGCCAGAACCACGTCGCCGAACTCGACGACCTGGCCGAAGCGCTGTTCCACGAACAGGGCTTCACGGTTGGGCAGGTTGCCCCGCGCATCCTCCAGCGCCTGCGCGAGCGCCACGGCATCGAAACCGAGGTGGTATCCGCCGCCGCCCTGCCCGGCGACAAGCGCGGTTTCCACCCCGCCACGCGCACGCTGCGGCTGCCGGACTACCTGCGTTCCGGCCAGCAGGCTTTCCAGATGGCGGCGCAACTGGCGCTGCTGGAACAGGGCGAACCGATCGACCGATTGATCGCCGATGCCGGATTCGACGATGCGCAACGTCGCGCGCAGGCGCGCATCGGCCTCTCCAACTATTTCGCCGGTGCGCTGGTGATGCCCTACGGCGAATTCCTGCACAGCGCCGAAGAAAGCCGCTACGACGTGGAGTGGCTGGCGCAGCGCTTCGACGTGGGCGTGGAAGCGGTCTGCCACCGCCTGAGCACCCTGCATCGTCGCGGCGCGGCCGGGCTGCCCTTCTTCTTCGTCCGCGTGGATCGCGCGGGCAACGTCTCCAAGCGCCACTCGGCCACGGATTTCCATTTCTCGCGCGTCGGCGGCTCCTGCCCGCTGTGGATCGTCTATGAAGCCTTCAACCAACCCGGGCGCGTGTTGACGCAGGTGGCGCGCATGCCGGACGGGCGGCGTTATTTCTGGATCGCGCGCCAGGTGGAAAGCGGCCCGGCGGGCCACGGCCAACCGCGCAAGACCTTTGCCGTGAGCCTGGGCTGCGACCTGCACCAGGCGCATCGGCTGATCTACGCGCAAGGCTTGAACCTGAGCGATCCGGGCCACGTCATGCCGATCGGGCCGGGATGCAAGGTGTGCGAACGGCGCGACTGCGCGCAGCGGGCGTTTCCGGCCTGGTCGAAGGCGGGATAACTGCGGCTCCACGTCGGCGAACGGCTGGATGCAGGTCGCGTCCCCACACACTCACAAGGAAGGAAACAACGCGGCCTGCCCGGCGTCTTCCTCGCGTTCGCGAAATCCCGCAAGACCCACGCCCACCAGCCGGTAGCGGGTGGATGCGGGCATATCCACTCGTCCGCGCAGCGCCAGGGCGATGGAAACCACCTCTTCCAGCGACGCTGGCGGGGAGTCCGGTGTGTGGCTTCGGGTCAGGATGCGGAACTGCGCGGTCTTGAGCTTCAGCACCACGGTGTGGGCGATGCGATCCGTCTTGCTGGTTGCATTCCACGCTTTCTCCGCCATGCGCACCACAAGCTCATCGAACTCGCCCAGGGTCAGATCGCGCTCGAAGGTGTCTTCGGCCGATACTTGCTGTAAGGGCTGGTTCGGTTGCACCGGCCGTTCGTCGATGCCGCGCGCCCGGCGGTACAGCGCTCCGCCGAAACTGCCGAAGCGCGCCTGCAGTTCTTCCAGCGGCACTTCGCGCAATTGGCCGACGGTGGAAATGCCGATGGCCTCCAGCTTGCCCTGCATCACCTTGCCCACGCCCGGAATCCTGCCCACCTGCAATGGCGTCAGGAACGCTTCCACCTGCGCGGGCTTGACCACGAACAGGCCGTCGGGCTTGTTCCAGTCCGAGGCGATCTTGGCGATGAACTTGTTCGGCGCCACGCCCGCCGAGGCGGTCAATTGCGTGGCCTCGCGAATCCTGGCGCGGATTTCCTGCGCGATCGCGGTGGCGCTGGATGCCGTAACCTTCGGCGCCGTGACGTCGAGGTAGGCTTCGTCCAGCGACAGTGGCTCGACCAGATCCGTGTAATCCAGAAAGATCTCGCGAACCTGTTTCGATACGGCCTTGTAGCGCGCAAAATCCGGCGGCACGAATACCGCCTGCGGGCACAGGCGTTCGGCGCGCACCGCCGGCATCGCAGACCGCACGCCAAACCTGCGCGCTTCGTAGGACGCGGCGCACACCACCGAACGCGCGCCGCGCCACGCCACCACGACGGGCTGGCCCCGCAGCGATGGGGCGTCGCGCTGCTCGACCGACGCGTAGAACGCATCCATGTCGACGTGGATGATCTTGCGGATG
>CAZHXV010000320.1:0-2965 GCA_964536455.1 uncultured Aquimonas sp. | reverse complement strand
GGTTTCGCCGGCCTCACCGCCGCCGTGGATTTCCTCGACGGCATCGGCATGAGTGCGGTTGCGCTGCGCGAACAGGAACTGTGTGCGCATCTGATCGAAACGCTCGATGCGATGGATGGCGTGCGCATCATCGGCCGCGCAAAGGAACGCGCCGCCGTCGTCAGCTTCCTCGTCGAAGGCGCGCATTCGCACGACCTGGCGACCCTGCTCGATCTTGAAGGCGTCGCAGTGCGCAGCGGCCAGCACTGCGCGCATCCGCTGCTGCAGTACTACGGCGTTCCGGCCACCTGCCGCGCCTCGCTGGCGTTCTGGAACACGCACGAGGAAATCGACGCCTTCGCCAAGGCATTGACCAAGGTGCGCAGGTTGCTCGCATGATGGACCTGAGCTTTCGCGACGCCACGAAGCGCGACATTCCGGCCATCGTCGCGCTGGTCGAATCGGCCTATCGCGGGCAAGCCAGCCGCGCGGGCTGGACGACCGAGGCCGATTTGCTCGACGGCCAGCGCATCGACGCCGAAGCCGTGGCCATCGACATCGCAAGGCCCCGCAGCCGCGTGCGGCTTGCGTTCGGCGGCGATGCGCTCCTGGCCTGCGCACACATCGCCGAGGTGGATGGCGCGGGCTATTTCGGCATGTTCTCGGTGCGCCCGGAGTTGCAGGGCGCAGGCATCGGCAAGGCGATGCTGGCCGACGCCGAAACCCTCGTGCGCGACGATTTCGGCAGGAACCTCATGCGCATGACCGTGATCGACCTGCGCGAGGAGCTGATCGCCTTCTACGAACGCCGCGGCTACCGCCGCACCGGCATCAAGAAACCCTTTCCCTACGGCGACGAACGCTTCGGCCTGCCGCGCCGGGACGACCTGCGATTCGAGATTCTGGAGAAGGCGCTGTGAGCCTGGATGCCGACAACGGCTGGAAAGTGCTCTGCGCCACCGCCGAGGCACTGCCGGGTGAAATGCTGCCGGTATTCCTCGACGACGTGCCCTTGCTCGTCGTCAACCACGATGGCCAGTTCTACGTCATCGAAGACCAATGCACCCACGATGCCTACGAGCTTTCCAGTGGCCGCTACGACCCTGAAACCTTCAGCGTGGAATGCGCCTACCACGGCGCGCAGTTCGACGTGCGCAGCGGCGAAGCGCTGTGCCCGCCCGCCTACGAGCCGGTGCGGAAGTTTCCGGTGAAGGTGGATGGCGGGCTGGTGTACGTGCGGATGGACGAGTGAGCGGGCGGGTCGCTCGGCGTCACGGCCAGCGGTTGAGTACCGGGCCGGCCTCGGGGTTGCGCATCCGTATCACGCAGAACTTCTGCCCGGTCGGGGCCTGCATCACCACCCAGCGGCTGTCGTAGGGGCGGCTCAGTTCGACTGCGCCGAGTGCGGTGAGGCGCGCGACTTCGGCGTCGATGTCGTCGCTTTCGATGTCCAGATGCACGCGCGATTCGTGCTCGACCTTCTGCACTTCGATGTGCAGGCCGGCTGGCGAGCCGTCGAGCACGGCGTACTTGCCGTTCTCGTTCGGGTCGAGGATCGGCAGGCCCAGCGCGGCGCTCCAGAATGCGGCGGCCGGTTCCAGTTCCGCGTTTTTGCAGTCGATGATGAAACCGGCGAGGCGGCTATGGTGGCTCATGGCGGATTCCTGCGATGCGGGGCATCCATGATTCCAGAAATCCGCCGCCGCGGTGCGCCATGCTTCAACCCTCGCCCAATGCCTCCAGCACGGCCTCCCCATAACGCGCCAGCTTGGCCGTGCCGACGCCTTTCACCTGCGCCAGATCTTCCAGCGTGGCGGGCGCGTGTTCGGCGATGTCGCGCAGGTGCGCATCGTGGAAGATCACGTAGGGCGGCACGTTTTGTTCCTTCGCCAGTTGCGCGCGCAATTGGCGCAATGCCTGGAAGCGGTCTTCAGCGGCGGGCGTGCTCAGGGCTTCCGCCGTGCGCCGGGCTTCCTTCGCGGGCTTGGCGGCACGTTTGCCGCGTGGGCGTGCCGCCAGGTCGCGGCGCAGTTGCAGCGTGGTTTCGCCGCGCAATATCGGACGCGCGGCGTCGGTCAGGCGCAATGCTCCGTAGCCTTGCACGTCCACGTCGATCAGGCCGTGCGCGGCCAGTTGCCGGAATACGCTGCGCCAGGTGGAAACATCCGTGTCGCGGCCGATGCCGAAGGTGGAAAGGCGGTCGTGGCCGAACTGCGCGATGCGTTCGTTCTCCGAGCCGCGCAGCACGTCGATGACATAGTTCACGCCGAATCTCTGGCCGGTTCGGTAAATGCACGACAGGGCTTTCTGCGCAACCTGCGTGCCGTCGAAGGTCTGCGGCGGATCGAGACAGTTGTCGCAGTTGCCGCACGCTCCGCGCACAGCCGCGCCCCCGGGCGCGGCAGCATAGTGTTCGCCGAAGTTGGCCAGCAGCACCTGCCGGCGGCAGCGCGTGGCTTCGCAGTAGCCGAGCAGGGCATCGAGCTTGCGCCGTTCCAGCCGCTTGCGTTCTTCCGAGGCGTCGCCTTGTTCGATCATTTCCTTCAACGTGACCAGATCGCCGAGGCCATAGCACATCCATGCCTCGGCGGGATCGCCATCGCGGCCGGCGCGGCCGGTTTCCTGGTAATAGCCTTCCACCGACTTGGGCAGATCCAGATGCGCGACGAAACGCACGTCGGGTTTGTCGATGCCCATGCCGAACGCGATCGTGGCGCACATCACGATGCCTTCCTCGCGCAGGAATCTTCGTTGATTGGCGGCGCGCAGCCGCGAATCCAGCCCGGCGTGGTAGGGCAGGGCGTTGATGCCGTGTTCGGCGAGGAAGTCGGCGGTTTCCTCCACCTTGCGGCGCGAGAGGCAATAGACGATGCCCGATTCGCCTTCGTGGCTTTGCAGGAACGAAAGCAGTTGTTTTTTCGCGTTGTCCTTCTGCACCACCGAATAGCGGATGTTCGTCAGTTCCTTCGACCGCCCGAACATCCGC
>CAZHXV010000319.1:0-2979 GCA_964536455.1 uncultured Aquimonas sp. | reverse complement strand
TTCTCGATGGCGGCCTGCACCAAGAAGACCAAGCCGGTTGAACAAGAAACCTACACCCCGCCGCCGGTTCAGGCCCCGGTGGTCACCGACGACGGCAAGTTCAAGCCCGAAGACCTCGACACCGACGCCTGCCTGCGTCAGCGCGTGGTCTATTTCGATTTCGACCAGGACACGCTGAAGCCCGAGTTCACCGCGATCATTGGCTGCCACGCCAAGTACCTGCGCGATCGCCCCTCGGCCCAGATCACCCTGGAAGGCCACGCCGACGAGCGCGGTACGCGCGAATACAACCTCGGCCTCGGCGAGCGCCGTGGCAACGCGGTGTCCTCGGCCGTTCAAGGCCAGGGTGGTTCGTCCAGCCAGCTCTCGGTCGTGAGCTACGGCGAGGAACGCCCGGTCAACACCGCCTCGAACGAGGCTGCGTGGGCGCAGAACCGCCGCGTCGAGATCGTGTACACCGCCAAGTAAACAGGCGATGTCGCGTACGCTGCAAATGCTGTGCAAATCCGGAGCGGTGGCCGTGCTGGCCGCCGCTTCGTCTTTGGCGTCTGCCCAATCCGGAAGGCTCAGCCTGGCCGATCGGGTGGCTGCGCTGGAACAGCGCAATTCCGACAGCCAGGCCAACGTCGAACTGCTGAACCGCATTGCCCAGCTCCAGGCCGAAGTGCAGGCCCTGCGCGGTCTGCTGGAGGAGCAGGACTACAAACTGCAGGAGCTGCAACGCCTGCAGCGCGATCAATCGGTGGATTTCGATCGGCGCATCGCACGGCTGGAGGGCAGTGCAGCCTCCTCCGGTGCTGCGGCTGGCGGTTTCATGGATATTCCCACCGAACCACCCGCTGCGCCTTCCGCGCCCATCGCGGCGAACGAGGCTCTTGCTTCGGCCTCCGGCGGCATCGTGGATTCGGTGCTGGATCGGCAGCCTCCGTCAAGCCCGGATGGCGTCGGTTCCTCCATTGAACCGCCTCTTTCCGACCCCGCCACCGAGCGTGCAGCCTACGATTCAGCGTTCGATGCGCTGAAGAATGGCCAGTACGCCGAGGCAGCGCGGCGTTTCCAGGGCTTCCTTGCCCAGTACCCGCGTGGCGATTACTCGCCGAACGCACAGTACTGGCTTGGCGAGTCCTACTACGTCACCCAGAACTACCAGATCGCGTTGGACGCCTTCGAGCGCCTGCTCGCCCAGTTCCCGGGCAGCAACAAGGCTCCCGACGCCTTGCTCAAGGTCGGCTACTGCCACTACGAACTGCGCGACTGGGCGCAGGCCGAGGATGCGCTGAACCGCGCGATGCGGCAGTACCCGGATACCACGGTGGCGCGGCTGGCACAGGGCCGTCTGCGCGCGCTGCGGCTCGAACATCGGTAGCGCCGGCGGGATCAACGATGCCGGCCGCAGAACAGGACGTGCTGCGGCTGCGCATCACGGAGATCTTCCTTTCCCTGCAAGGCGAGGCCCGCCACGCTGGCTGGCCGACCGTCTTCGTGCGGCTCACCGGCTGCCCGCTGCGCTGCGGTTACTGCGATACCGAATACGCCTTCCACGGCGGTGCGTGGCAACCGATTGATTCGATCCTGGAAACCGTGCGCGGCTACGGGGTAGGGCACGTCTGCGTCACCGGCGGCGAACCGCTGGCGCAAAAGCGTTGCGCGATCCTGCTGGAACGGCTGTGCGACGAAGGTTTCGAGGTGTCGCTGGAAACTTCCGGCGCGCTGGACATCGGCGTGGCCGATACCCGCGTATCGCGCGTGGTGGACATCAAGACGCCCGGCTCCGGAGAAGCTTCGCGCAACCTATGGGGCAATCTGGGGAAGCTCACCGCGCACGACCAGATCAAGTTCGTGATCTGCGACCGCGCCGATTACGATTGGGCTGCGGAACTGGTGCGGCAGATGGCGCTGAACGAGCGCTGCGAGGTCTGGTTCTCGCCCAGCAAATCGCAGCTTGAACCGCGCGAACTGGCCGATTGGATCGTTTTTGACCGGCTGCCGGTGCGTTTCCAGATGCAGTTGCACAAGCTGTTGTGGAACGACGAGCCGGGACGTTGAGCCGTTGTGGGTTTGTTTTTGTTTCCAACGGGTTGAAAGAAATGGAAAAAGCGGTTGTTCTGCTTTCCGGTGGCATGGATTCGGCAGTTGCGTTGGCGATCGCGCGCGATCGCGGCCTCGCCTGCCATGCGCTGTCCGTCCGCTACGGCCAGCGCCATAGCGCGGAGCTGGATGCCGCCGCCAATCTCGCCTGGGCGCTGGGCGCGGTGCAGCACAAGGTCGTTTCGGTCGATCTGCGCAGCATCGGCGGCTCGGCGCTCACCGCGGACATCGATGTGCCGGAGACCCCGCAGCCGGGCGTTCCGGTCACCTACGTGCCGGCGCGCAACACCATCATGCTGTCGATCGCACTGGGCTGGGCCGAAGTCCTGGATGCGCGCCACATCTTCTGTGGCGTCAACGCGGTGGATTACTCCGGCTACCCGGATTGCCGCCCTGAATTCGTTGCTGCGTTCCAATCGCTTGCCAACCTCGCCACCAAGGCGGGCGTGGAAGGGCGTGCGTTGGCCATTCAGGCCCCGTTGGTGTCGATGACCAAGGCGCAGATCGTCGAGACAGGCCTGGGCCTGGGCGTTGATTTCTCCCTGACGGTCTCCTGTTACCAGGCCGACAGCAACGGCGCGGCCTGTGGCCGCTGCGAGGCCTGCCGTCTGCGTGGCGAAGGCTTCCGCGCCGCCGGTGTCCCGGATCCGACCCGCTACGCATGAGCTGCGCATCCGTGCGTTGACAGGATCATCGGAGCGGTACAGAATAGGCGGCTCTTTGGAGGGATACTCAAGCGGCCAACGAGGGCAGACTGTAAATCTGCTGACTAACGTCTACGGTGGTTCGAATCCACCTCCCTCCACCATCTTTCCGTCTCCAAAGCGGCGAGGTGGCAGTAGCAAAGCTCCACTTGCGGGAGTAGTTCAATGGTAGAACATCAGCATTCCA
>CAZHXV010000318.1:0-2980 GCA_964536455.1 uncultured Aquimonas sp. | reverse complement strand
CCAGTGCGTCTGCCAGTTCCGCCACTCTCGCGTGCGCGCCCGCGCGATCCCCACCCGCTTCCAGCGCCGCCTTCGCGGCAGGCGAAGGCGCGCGGCGGACGGATCGCGCGGGCGCGCACGCGAGAGTGGCGGAACTGGCAGACGCACTGGATTTAGGTTCCAGCGGGGCAACCCGTGAGGGTTCGAGTCCCTCCTTTCGCACCAACCGCCCGCTTGCGGAGCCGTCGCAGCCTTGCTGGCGCGAAGGCGCGCGGGCAGGCATCATTGCCGATTCGTTTTTCCGGCGCGGCACCGCCGCCCTGTTTGGTTCATCCTGGAGTGACAATGCAAGTCTCGATTGAAAACACGGGTTCGCTGGGTCGCAAGCTCACCATCAGCGTCCCGGCCGACCAGCTCGAAACCACGATCAAGAGCCGCCTTTCCGAACTCACCCGCACCGTGCGGCTGAAGGGCTTCCGCCCCGGCAAGGTGCCGCCGAAGGTAATCGAACAGCGCTTCGGCGCGCAGGTGCGTTCGGAGGCCGTGGGCCAGTTGATCCAGTCCTCGTTCGCGCAGGCGGTGCGTCAGGAAAACCTGCGCCCGGCGGTGCAGCCGCAGATCGAGACCAGCGGCGTGCCCGAGGGCGGCGAATTCAAGTACGTGGCCAGCTTCGACGTGATGCCGGAAATCGGCACGATCGACGTTTCCGGCCTGAAGATCACCCGCCCCGTGGCGGAAGTCGTCGATGCCGACATCGATCGCATGATCGAAACCCTGCGCCAGCAGCGCCGTTCCTGGGCCGATGTTTCGCGCGCGGCGGTCAAGGGCGATCTGGTGATGTTCGAATCGGTCGCAACCACCGCCGCAGGCCGGCATCCGGCCGAAGGCGCGGATCGCTCCGGCACCGTGCTCGGTTCCGGCGGCATCCTGGTCGAACTGGAAGATCAGCTCGTCGGCCTGTCCGCAGGCGACGAGCGCGAACTGGACGTGGCCTTCCCGGCCGATTTCCGCAATTCGGCGCTCGCCGGCCAGGCCGTCAAGCTGGCGGTGAAGGTCGTCAAGGTGTCCGAATCGGTGTTGCCGGAACTGGACGAGGAATTCTTCACTGCCTTCGGCATCGCCGAGGGCGGCCTGGAGCGCTTCCGCAGCGAAGTGCGCGCCAACCTGGAGCGCGAGCTCAAGGGCGCGCTGATGGCGCGCCTGAAGACCGACGTGGTGAACAAGCTGCTCGCCACCTACCCGAATCTGGATGTTCCGCAGCGCATGGTCGAAGCCGAGGCCCACGGCCTGGCGCAGCAGGCTGCGCAGCAGGCGCGCGCGCAGAATCGCCAGGTGCCCGAGCCGCTTCCCATCGAGCCGTATCTGGCGCAGGGCCGCGTGCGCGTGGCCGCCGCGCTCCTGATCGGCGAACTGGCGCGCCAGAACGGCATCCGCCTGGATCAGGCGCGCCTGCAGGAAACCATCCAGCTGATCGCCTCCACCTACGAGGAACCGCAGCAGGTGGTTGAACTCTATGCCCGCGATCCCCAATTGCTGGAAGGCTTGCGCAACCGCGTGATCGAGGATCAGGTCATCGACTGGATCGCCGACCACGCCGACGCATCCAGCACGATGCTGAGCTTCGAGGAAGTGCTGCATCCCCCCGCGCCCGCCGCGTAAGCGGCAGGCTCACCACGCAAGGAGACCGGTTGCATGAACGTGCAGGGCCTGAATCTGGTGCCGATGGTGGTCGAACAGACCAGCCGCGGCGAACGCGCCTACGACATCTATTCGCGCCTTTTGAAGGAGCGCGTGGTGTTCCTGGTCGGGCCGATCGACGACTACGTGGCCAACGTCGTGATCGCGCAGTTGCTGTTCCTGGAGTCGGAAAACCCGGACAAGGACATCCACCTGTACATCAACAGCCCCGGCGGCGTCGTCACCGCCGGGCTTGCGATCTACGACACGATGCGCTTCCTGAAGCCGGACGTTTCCACCATGGTGATCGGCCAGGCCGCGAGCATGGGCTCGTTCCTGCTCGCCGCCGGTGCCAAGGGCAAGCGCTTTGCGTTGCCGAACTCGCGCGTGATGATCCACCAGCCTTCCGGCGGCGCGCAGGGCCAGGCCACCGACATCGAGATCCAGGCGCGCGAAATCCTCTACCTGCGCCAGCGCCTCAACGAGGAATTGGCCGCCAACACCGGGCAGCCGCTGGAGCGGATCGAGCGCGACGTGGAACGCGACCTGTTCTTCAACGCCAAGGACGCCAAGGCCTATGGCCTGGTCGATGAAGTGCTGGAGCGTCGCCCGGACGAAACCGTCCAGGCGGGATGACCGGTTCGCCAACACCATTCATTGAGCTCCATCACGGCATGGCCCGTGGGCTGGCCCGTCCGCGCTAGGCGGGCGGGCGGGCCTGAGCTATTCTCATCCCCGATTTTGTTTCAGGCAGGACACGCGCATGAGCGACGAACGGCAAGGACGCGGGCAGGACAACGGGAAAATCCTGTACTGTTCCTTCTGCGGCAAGAGCCAGCACGAAGTCCGCAAGCTGATCGCCGGCCCTTCGGTCTTCATCTGCGACGAATGCGTCGAGCTGTGCAACGACATCATCCGCGAGGAACTGGAGGAAAAAGCCTCCACCACGCGCAGCCACTTGCCCAAGCCGCGCGAAATCCTCGACGTGCTGGATCAGTACGTGGTCGGCCAGAAGCGCGCCAAGAAGGCGCTGTCGGTGGCCGTCTACAACCACTACAAGCGCATCGAGCAGCGCGGCAAGAACGATGATGTCGAACTGGCGAAATCCAACATCCTGCTGGTCGGCCCCACCGGCTCCGGCAAGACGCTGCTGGCCGAAACCCTCGCGCGGCTTCTGAACGTGCCTTTCACCATCGCCGACGCCACCACGCTCACCGAAGCCGGTTACGTGGGCGAGGACGTGGAAAACATCATCCAGAAGCTGTTGCAGAAGTGCGACTACGACGTCGAGAAGGCCCAGACCGGCATCGTCTACATCGACGAG
>CAZHXV010000317.1:0-2988 GCA_964536455.1 uncultured Aquimonas sp. | reverse complement strand
GAGCGTGCGCGTCATCTTGTGCGCCTTGTCCGAGAGCTGGGCGCGCGCCAGTTCCTGTTCGGCGCGCGCCATCGCCTCACGCCGCGGCACGCCGAAGAACCCGGCGTAGTTCACCAGGATGTCGAACGGCTGCTCGAACATGTTGAGGTTGATTTCCTGCGGCATCAGGCCGATCTGCCGCATCGCCTCCGAGCGGTTCCGGTGCAGGTCGATTCCTCCTGCTTCCACCGTGCCGGAACTGGCGTTCACCAGCGAACTGACGATGCCGATCAGGGTGGATTTGCCCGCGCCGTTGGGGCCGAGCAGGGCGAAGAAATCGCCCTGCTCCACGTCGAGGGAAACGCCCTTGAGCGCTTCCACGCCGTTGTCGTAGGTCTTGCGCAGGCCGGCGATGCGCAGCGCCGGGGTCACAGCCATTTTTCGTACATGGAAAGCACGAAGGCTTCCACGGTGGGGCGGCTGACGGCCACGGTGCCGCCGGAGCTGGGCGGGTAGCTTTGCACTTCGATCACGACCTCGCCGTTGTGGATCAGCAAGGAGCGATCCGGCGGATGATCGGAGGTCGTCCAGAACGCCTCGAATCCCGGCCCCAGATCGAAGGCGCCGTAGTTCTTGGCCTTGCGCGCCTTGAAGAAGCTTTCGGCGGTACGGTTGCGTGGATTGGCCAGGGTGACGTTGGTGAAGACCTGGACGCGGACGAACCTGGAATCGTCGCCCAGCTGATCGGGATTCTTGTCCTTGCCGAAGGCGAAGAAGCAGGCCGAGGCGATCGGCTTGCGCAGCTTCAGGTGCTTTTCGGTGGCATCCACGACCCTGACTTCCGCACCGAGGAGATCCGCGGCCTCCGCATCGCCCATCACGTCGCAGGCGTTGGGCGCATCGGCGGATTTCCAGCCTTCGGCGGACGGCGGGTTGGCCGGCGTCGCCACGCGCTCAGGTTCCGGCGGCGGCGGGGCCTTGTCGATCTTGACGATGGGTTCGGCGGCCTTGGGCGCCGGCTCCGGATCGTCGCCGCAGGCGGCGACGCCGAACAGGATGGCGGCGGCAAGGACGAGCCTTGGTGCGGGGGAAAAACGGGAATGCATGTGCAGCTCCTGAGGTGCCGTCCCGGCGGGCGGCGGGTTGCTGGCCTTGGAATTCTATCAGCGCGCCGGGAAGGACTTTCCTTGCGGCGGTTTTGTACGACATCGACCGGTCACACTTGTTCCCGTCGTCCGACCTCATCACCATCTCCATTTTCATCGCCACCGGAACGAACCGATGCCTCTGCGTTTGTCCCTCCTCGCCGCCAGCCTCATGGCCTCCTGCCTTGCCATGCCCTTGCACGCGGCCACCCGCACCCTGGGGAAGATCGAGTTCACGCCCTGCACCCTCACCAGCGAAATGGCGGCGGTTCCGGTCGAGGCGCAATGCGGCAGTTTCACCGTACCGGAGAACCGCGCCGCGCCCGATGGGCGCCGGATCGAGCTTGCCATCGCGCTGATCCCCGCCGAAGGCGATGCCGCCGCCGATCCGGTGTTCATGCTGGCCGGCGGGCCGGGCCAGAGCGCGCGCGACAGTTACCCCTCGGTGCGCGGCGCCTTCGCGCACATCCTCAAGCAGCGCCATGTGATCCTGCTCGACCAGCGCGGCACCGGCGGCTCCAGCCTGCTGAACTGTCCGCAGGAAGACGAATCGGATACCGAGGAAACGCCCGAGGCCGCCGCCGCCAGCGCCCGCGCCTGCGCGGCCGAACTCTCAAAGCGTGCCGACCTGCGCTTCTACACCACAACCCAGGCCATCGAGGATCTGGACGAGGTACGCGCCGCGCTCGGTGCCGATCAGATCGATCTGATCGGCATTTCCTACGGCACGCGCGTGGCGCAGCAGTACATGAAACGTCATCCCGACCGCGTGCGCGCGGCGATCCTCGATGGCGTCGCGCCCAATTCGCTGGTGCTGGGGCAAGACCACGCGAAGAACCTGGACGCCTCGCTCGCCGCGCAGTTCGCGCGCTGCCAGGAGATTCCCGCGTGCCAGGACACCTTCGGCGATCCGCGCGAACGCTACGCCGCCATCGCCAGGCAGCTCGATGCCGAACCGATGCGCCTTTCCTACCGCGATGCGGTCAGCGGCGAAGTGAAGGAGGGAAAACTCACGCACGGCATGATCGCCGCCGTGCTGCGCATGTACGCCTACCAGCCGGCGATGGCTTCGACCCTGCCGCTCCTCATCCACGAGATCGAGCAAGGCCACGCCGATGCGGCGCTGGCGCAAGCCAGCTGGCTGCTCTCCTCGATGTCCGATTCGATGGCCCAGGGCATGGGCCAGTCGGTGACGTGCAGCGAGGATGCGGATGAACTCGTCGTCGATCCTGCCGATGCGGGCACCGTGATGGGCACGCAGTTCGTCGCCTTCGTGAAGGCGGTGTGCGCGGAGTGGCCACGCGGGCAGCGCCCCGCCGATTTCCGCGAGCCCGTCGCCGCACCGATCCCGACCCTGCTGCTCTCCGGCGAATTCGATCCGGTGACGCCGCCGCGCTATGGCGAGGACGTCGCAGGGCATCTGCCGAACGCGCGCCATCTGGTGCTGCGCGGCCAGGGCCACAACGTCATCGGCGCGGGCTGCATGCCGAAACTGGCGGCGAGGTTCCTTGAAACCGCCGATCCGAACGCCCCGGAAACCGATTGCCTGGAACAGTTGCCCTATGCCCCGCCGTTCGTGGGCTACTACGGTTGGGAGCCTTGAGGGCCGGGATTCGGGATTTAGAAGCAACAACCCGCCAATCCTTGCGTTCACGAATCCATCCCAGAGAAGCAACAGCCGGCAATCCCCCTCTTTTACGAATCCCGAATCTCCAATCCCGAATTCCCCTCTTTCACGAATCCCTAATCCCATGATCGAAGTCACCGATCTGCACAAAACCTTCAAGACCAAGACCGGCAAGGTCGCCGCCGTGGCGGGCGTGGGCTTCACTGCGCGCGACGGGGAAATCACCGGCCTGCTCGG
>CAZHXV010000316.1:0-3013 GCA_964536455.1 uncultured Aquimonas sp. | reverse complement strand
CCGCCGCCGATCCGTACCGCGCCGCCACCCACAACAAGGGCATCATGAACGGCATTTCCGCGGTGGTGCTGGCGACCGGCAACGACACCCGCGCGGTCGAAGCCGGCGCGCACTGCCATGCCTGCCGCGATGGCCGCTACACCTCGCTCTCGCATTTCGAGAAGGATGCCGACGGCAATCTGGCCGGCGCGCTGGAACTGCCGCTGGCGCTGGGGCTGGTGGGCGGCGCGACCCGAACCCATCCCACCGCGCAGGCGGCGGTGAAACTGCTGGGCATAAAGAGCGCCCGCCAACTGGCCGAAGTCGCCGCGGCGGTGGGGCTGGCGCAGAACCTGGCGGCGCTGCGCGCGCTGGCGACCGAGGGCATCCAGCGCGGCCACATGTCGCTGCATGCGCGCAACGTGGCGGTCGCCGCCGGCGCCACCACGGACGAGGCCGCGGCGCTGGTGGAGCGCCTGGTGGCCGACGGCCACGTGCGGCTGGATCGGGCGCGGCAGTTTCTCGCCGAACTCAGGGCCGGATCGGTGCACGCGCCGGATTGACCGCCGCGGCCGATGCCGGCGCCCGGCGGCGTACCATCCTGCGGCAAGAAGTTCGCGTTCCCGGATCGGGGGCGCGAAACCGCAGGCCCGACTGGAGCACCCGATGCCCGAATACCGCGTCCCGCTCTGGCGATCGATGGTGAGCGCCCTGAAACGGGAGATCGCCGAAGGCGTGTTCCCGCCGGGGAGCCGGCTGCCGTCGATCCGCGAACTGGCAAAAGCCCATGCCTGTTCGAAGAATACGGCCGTCAGCGCGCTCGAACGCCTGGTCGAGGAGGGTTTGCTGGAACCCAAGCGCGGCTCCGGCTATTTCGTCCTGCCGGCTCCGCCCGTGCGCTCCACGGAGGACGACACGGGTGCGCTCGAACGCGCGATCGACACCGTCTGGCTGATGCGCCAGCAATTGCAATACAGCCCGGAGCAGTTGCGCCCCTCGGACGGATTCCCGCCGGTCGAGTGGCTGCGCGAGCACCGCCTGGAGCGCTACCACCAGCGCGTGGTGCGCGCCTCCATCGGCACGCTGTTCCGCTATGGCGACCGCTGCGGATACCCGCCACTGCGCCAGCAGATCGTGCGCCGCCTCGACCTGTCGAACATCGCCGCCAGTTCGCGCCAGATCCTGCTCACGCACGGCGCGAACGATGCGATGGACATCGTGGCCCGCTACTTCCTGCGCCCGGGCGACGTGGCGCTGGCGGACGAACCGGGCTACTACCCGCTGTACGGCAAGCTGAGGCTGGCCGGCGCGAAGGTGGTCGGCGTTCCCCGCACTCCCGCCGGCCCGGACGTCGCCGCGCTGGAGCGGCTGATCCTGCTGCATCGGCCCCGGCTGTTCTTCACCCAGCCGACCAGCCAGAACCCGACCGGTTCGGACATCACCCCCGCCTGCGCGCACCAGGTGCTGAAGCTGGCCGAGCGGCATGGCCTGCACGTCGTGGAGATCGATCCGTTCGCGGATCTGAAGCCCGCATCCGCGGCCCGCATCGCCGCGCTCGACCAGCTCGACCGCGTGGTTTATCTGGGCAGCTATTCCAAATCGCTGTCGGCGGCCTTGCGCGTGGGCTACATCGCCGCCCATGCCGACCTCGTCGATGCACTGGCCGACGTGAAGATGCTCATGCACGTCAGCAGTTCCGAATACTGCGAACGCATGGTGGAGGCCGCCCTGTCCGGGGGACATTTCTCAAAGCACGTCGCGCGGCTGCGGGATCGACTGGGCCAGGCCGCCCACGACGCCGCCGCGATCCTGTCCGGACTGGGCGCCGAACTGTTCTGCGAGGCATCGGCCTCGCTGTATGCCTGGGCCAGGTTTCCCGCCGCCCCCGATGCGATGGAACTGACCCGGCGGATGCTCGAACATCGCGTGGTGCTGGCACCGGGCCAGGTGTTCCACCTCCAGCCCGCCGGATCGACCGGCTGGTGCCGGTACAACGTCGGCCAGGTGATCGATCCGCGTTTCGCCAAGGCGATGCGGGCCGTGCTCGGCCAATAGCGCGCATTTCGCCTCGTGGGCGACGGCTCCGGCGCTTGCCCGCAGCGATGGCCGCCACAGCGCGGCGCTATGAAGCATCGCTGCGCCGCGACGCGATCAAGGCATCCTTCGCCGCCCAAAGATCGTTGATCCAGCCCTGGCACCGCTCGCGGTAGGCCGCATCGCTTTCGTAATCGCCCGGCCCAAGCTCCGGAATCGGGCGCTCGACGATGTGCACCTCGACGCTCCCGATGCGGCCGGCCAGCAGATCGAGCATCGTCGGCGGCTGCGCCGTGGGATAGACGATGCTCACGTCCAGCACCGAACGCAGGCTGCCGCCCATCGCATCCAGCACCGCCGCGACCCCGCCCGCGCGCGGTTTCAGCAGGTAGCGATACGGCGAGCGCTGCGCGTCGCGCTTGGCGGCCGTGAAGCGCGTGCCTTCGACGAAATTCATCACCGAAACGGGCAAGCGCTTGTAGCGCTCGCAGGCGCGGCGCGTGGCCTCCAGATCCTGCCCGCGCAAGGCCGGGTTCTTCTCGATGGCGGCGCGCGAGTGGCGCTTCATGAAGGGAAAATCCAGCGCCCACCACGCCAGGCCCAGGATCGGCACGAAAATCAGTTCGCGCTTGAGGAAAAACCGCAGCGCGGGAATGCGCCGGTTCGTCGCCGCCTGCAACACCGGAATATCGACCCAGCTCGCGTGGTTGCACAGCACCAGATACCAGCCTTCGTTGCGCAGCGTCGCATCGGTGCGCAATTGGATCCGCGTCGGGGTGAAGCGGCGAATCATCCATGTGTTCGCCGCCATCCAGCTTTCGGCGATCTTCACCAGCGCCCGCGACAGCGCATCGCGCGGCCTGGCGAACGGCAACAGCAGTTTCAGCACGGCCAGCGCCAGCAATGCCGAACCCTGGAGCAGGGTATTCGCCGCCACCAGCGCGAAGGCCAGGGCGATGCGTACCCAGGCCGTCATTGCGCCTCAGCCCCGGCGCACGGG
>CAZHXV010000315.1:0-3037 GCA_964536455.1 uncultured Aquimonas sp. | reverse complement strand
GTGGAATCCACCACGATCATGACCGAGGCGCAGATCGACCGCCTGCCGGTGGCGCGCGATGCCACGTCCGTGGCGCTGCTGGCGCCGGGCACGGTGCGCGGCGACAACCGCTTCGGCAACCTGGCCTCGTTCGGCGGCGCCTCGGTGGCGGAGAACGTCTATTACGTCAACGGTTTCAACGTCACCAACATCGTCAAGGGCCTGGCCTTCAGCGAGATGCCGTTCGAGGCGCTGGCCGAGCAGCAGGTCAAGACCGGCGGCTACGGCGCCGAGTTCGGGCGCTCGCTGGGCGGGGTGATCAACATGATCACCAAGCGCGGCACCAACGACTGGAAGTTCGGCGGCAACGTGTACTGGAGCCCGGATTCGCTCGACAGCGGCGCGCTTTTCGCCTACGACCCGGAGCGCGACGGCAGCTACACGGTCGAGGAAGGCACCTGGGTGAACGCGCTGCGCTACAACGTCTATGCCGGCGGCCCGCTGGTCGCCGATCGCCTGTTCCTGTTCGCCCTGTACCAGGGCGAGAAGGTCGATACCGATTTCGATTTCGAGAACGGCAGCGCGAAGCAGAGCCAGAAGACCCCGCAGGGATTGATCAAGCTGGACTGGAACGTCACCGACAACCACGCGCTGGAATTCACCGCGTTCCGCGATACCCAGAAGCAGTACACGGACAATTTCGCGCGCGCGGCCGGCGACCTCGCCATCGGCGGTGGCAGCGCCATCGGCAGCGCCGAGGCCAAGACGGGTGGCGAGAACTACGTCTTCAAATGGACAGGCTACCTGAGCGACAGCCTTACCCTGTCCGCGCTGTATGGGCGCGGCGAGTATTCGCGCGGAGCCACCGACACCAATTCCACCGAATGCCCCGTCGTGATCGACGCGCGCAGCAACGTCGTGGTCGGCCCGCTGGGCGTGGCCGGGTGCTGGATCGGCGGCGGGGTAGTGCCAGATCCGGACGCCGGCGACGTGCGCAACGCATGGCGCGTGGATGGCGAGTGGTCGCTCGGCCGCCATTTGATCCGGTTCGGCGTGGATCGCGAGGAGTTCAAGACCCTCGACGGCAATTGGTATTCCGGCACCAATTACGAACCGGAAACGCCCGGCGGCGTATTCTGGCGTTATTCCAACGTCGTTCCGGGCCAGGTACTGGTGGGCAATCGAGCCGTGGTGCCGGACGGCGTCACCGAGATCGTGCGCCTGCGCTACTTCCAGAACGGGGGCAACTTCGTCACGAAGAACAGCGCCTGGTACATCGAGGACAACTGGAACGTGGGCGACGACTTCCTCGCGTATCTTGGCATCCGCAACGAAGCCTTCGTCAACCTCAATTCCGAGGGCGGCAGCTTCATCGACGTGAAGAACACCTGGGCGCCGCGCCTGGGCTTCTCTTGGGATGCGCGTGGCGACAGCACCCTGAAGGTGTTCGGCAACGCGGGCCGTTACTACATCCCGGTGTATGCCAACACCAACGTGCGCCTGGCCGGTTCCGAACTGGACTACATCGAGTACTACACCTTCACCGGCATCGACCCCGAGACCGGCGCGCCGACCCTGGGCGCGCAGCTGGGCGAGCGCTTCTACAACAGCGAAGGCGGCGTACCCGATCCGAAGGGCGTGGTCGATAACGAAATCACCCCGATGTACCAGGACGAATTCATCCTGGGCGCGCAGTTCGCCCTGAGCGAAACCTGGTCGGCGGGCACGCGCGCCATCCACCGCGACCTGAAATCCGGCATGGACGACGTGTGCGATGGTTCCGGCGCGCAGACCTGGGCGCTGGCCAATGGCTATACCCCCGCCGAGGCGGCGGCGATCCGTGGCGCCATCGACCATTGCTTCCTCACCAATCCGGGCAAGGATCTATCCATCAATGCGGACTTGGCAGGCGACGGCACCCTGGTGCGCGTGGATGTCCCGGCATCCGTGCTGGGCTACCCGCTGGCCAAGCGCAAATACACGGCACTGGAATTCTTCGTGGAACGCTCCTGGGACGACCGCTGGTCGTTGCAGGCGTCGTACACCTGGGCCAAGAGCATCGGCAACACCGAAGGCTATGTCCGTTCGGACAACGGCCAGACCGATGCGGGCATCACCAGTTCGTTCGATTTCCCCGGCCTGATGGATGGCAGCCACGGTTATCTGCCCAATGATCGCCGCCACAGCCTCAAGGTGTTCGGCGCATACAGGCTCACCGATGAACTGACCCTGGGCGCGAACCTGCTGCTGCAAAGCGGACGGCCCTACAACTGCTTCGGCATCTACCCCGATTCCGGCCCGAATCCTTCGGCGGGCGATTACGGCGCGGAATCGTTCTATTGCGGGTATTACGACCCGGCCACCGGCGGCGGCAATTACTCGTCCTACCTGGTGCCACGCGGCACTGCCGGACGGGTGCCGTGGGCGCGCACGGTCGATCTGAAACTGACCTACGAACCGGGCTGGGCGGAAGGGCTGAAGCTGAGCATGTCCGTGCGCAACCTGCTGGACAGCGACGACTACTACCGCGTGCAGGACGTGGCCGACGACGGCAGCAGCGGCGCGCCCCTGTCAACGTATCTGCATCCACGCGGCTACGTCGCCCCGCGCGCGGTTACCTTCTCGGCGCAGTACGACTTCTGATCCGGCGGTTTTCCCGTGCGCAGGTGCATTGGACGCCTGCGCACGACGGATGCAGGAGGATCCTGCGGCCATGCCATGCCGTGGCGCACTGCACGCGCCACGGCCATCCTTGCACCTCACACCAGCGACGGATCCGCTTTCTCCGGATCGATGCCGAAGGTCTTGATCGCCCGCGCCACGTCTTTCGCGTTCATCTTGCCTTCGGCGGCGAGCGCGGCGATGGCGGCCTGGGCGATGTGGTAGCGATCCACCTCGAAGAAGCGGCGCAGGTTGGCGCGGGTGTCGGAGCGGCCGAAACCATCCGTGCCGAGCACGGTGTAGCGCTGCGGCACGAAGGCGCGGATCTGGTCGGCGAAACCGCGCACGTAGTCGGTGGCGGCGATCGCAGGGCCGGCGCGGCCTTCGAGCAGTTGCG
>CAZHXV010000314.1:0-3049 GCA_964536455.1 uncultured Aquimonas sp. | reverse complement strand
CGCGAGCGCGTCCAGGCCTATGAAGGCGTGGTCATCGCCAAGCGCAACCGCGGCCTGAATTCGGCCTTCACGGTGCGCAAGATTTCGCACGGCACCGGTGTGGAGCGCGTGTTCCAGAGCCACAGCCCGGCGATCGAGTCGGTGCAGGTCAAGCGCCGTGGCGCGGTACGCGCCGCCAAGCTGTACTACCTGCGCGAACTGGAAGGCAAGGCCGCGCGCATCAAGGAAGACCTCAGCGCGCACGCCAAGTAAGCGCTCTTCCGAGCCGTTCCGCACGAGGGCCGCGCATTGCGCGGCCTTCGTCGTTTCGGCGTCTTGAAAACGCCGTGCCGGCTCCCATTCAGCGGGCATCTTGTCTCCCCTTTTTTCCGAACGCGCAGGAAGGCCACGCCATGACCGCCGAAACCATCGCCCCGCAAAGCTACGAATTCCAGTCCGACGTGCAGCAGGTGCTGCGGCTGGTGATCCACTCGCTGTACTCCAACAAGAACATCTTCCTGCGCGAACTGATTTCCAACGCCTCCGATGCCTGCGACAAGCTGCGCTTCACCGCGCTCAGCGCACCGGAGCTGTACGGCGATTCGTCCGAACTGGGCATCGAGGTGTCCTGGGACAAGGACGCCCGCACGCTGACCGTCGCCGATTCCGGCATCGGCATGTCGCGGCAGGAACTGATCGACAACCTGGGCACCATCGCCCGCTCGGGAACGCGCCAGTTCCTGGATGCGCTGAGCGAAGGCCAGAAGGCCGATGCGCAGTTGATCGGCCAGTTCGGGGTCGGCTTCTATGCCGCCTTCATCGTTGCGGACAAGGTGACGGTGACCAGCCGCCGCGCCGGCGGCGATGAGGCGTGGATCTGGGAATCGACCGGCGATGGCCGTTTCACGCTGGAGCCGGCGAAGGATGCCGCGCGAGGAACCTCCATCACCTTGCACCTGAAGCCGGAGGAAGACGAGTTCCTCGATGGCTGGACGTTGCGTTCGCTGATCCGCACCTATTCCGACCACATCGGTTTCCCGATCCGGATGCCGGTGGAGAAGGAAGGCAAGCCCACTTCCGACCGGGAAACCGTGAACCAGGCCGCCGCGCTGTGGACGCGCGCCAAGGCCGACATCGGCGACGACGAGTATCGGGCCTTCTACAAGCACGTCAGCCACGATTTCAACGAGGCGCTGGCATGGAGCCACAACAAGGTCGAAGGCAACCAGAACTACACCTCGCTGCTTTTCGTGCCCGCGAAGGCGCCGTTCGATTTCGGCATGGAGCGCGAGTCGCGCAAGGGCCTGAAGCTCTACATCAGGCGCGTCTTCATCATGGACGCCGCCGAGCAGATGCTGCCGAACTACCTGCGCTTCGTGCGCGGGGTGATCGACTCGGACGATTTGCCGCTGAACGTCTCGCGCGAGATCCTCCAGAACAGCCGTGCCGTCGAAAAACTCAAGTCCGCGCTGGTCAAGCGGGTGCTGGATCTGCTGGAAAAACTCGCCCGCGACGAGGCGGAAAAGTATGCCGGTTTCTGGAGGGAGTTCGGCGCGGTGCTGAAGGAAGGGCTGGCCGAAGACCCGGCCAACGCGCAGCGCATCGCCAAGCTGCTGCGCTTTGCCTCCACCCGCAGCGACGATGCCGTGGCGCAGGTCTCGCTGGACGACTACATCGCCCGGATGAAGCCCGGCCAGCAGGCCATCAACTACCTCACCGCCGACGGCTGGAACGCCGCGAAGAACAACCCGCAGCTCGAAGCCCTGAAGGCGCGCGAGGTGGAAGTGCTGTTGCTGCACGAGCGCATCGACGAGTGGATGATCGGGTATCTCCACGAATACGAAGGCAGGAAGCTGCGCAACGTCGCCAAGGGCGAACTTTCCGCGGCGGAGCTGGGCGAAGGCGCGGACACGAAGACTGAAAGCGAGGAGGCCGCGAAGGCCGCCGCCGGCGTGATCGAGAAACTGAAGGCGGTGCTCGGCGAGCGCGTTTCCGAGGTTCGTGTCAGCCAGCGCCTGACCGATTCGCCTTCGTGCCTGGTGTTGAACGAATACGACATGGCCCTGCACATGCAGCGCCTGCTCAAGGCCGCCGGCCACGAGGTTCCCGCCGGCAAGCCGCTGCTCGAGATCAATCCGAAGCACGGCCTCGTGCAGCGCTTCGACGCCGAAACCGATCCGGGCCGGCGCGACGACCTGGGCCTTCTGCTGTTCGAGCAGGCGCAACTGGCCGAAGGCGCGGCGCTGGACGATCCGGCAGGATTCGTGCGGCGCATGAATGGCTTATTGCTCGGCTGAGCGGGCGCCTTGCGGCACGTTCAGCCGCGCAAGGCCCGCGCAGGTGCGATGCGCGGGCCTTGCGTATCCGGCGGGGCTTATTCCGCCTTCGGCTTCGCCGGCGTGGCGATTTCGATCGCGTCGCGGTTCTTCTCCACCGTGGCAAGGCCGATGCCCTTCACCGAAGCCAGTTGATCGACGCTCTTGAACGGGCCGTTGGCCTTGCGGTATTCGACGATGGCCGCCGCCTTGGCCGGGCCGACGCCCGTGAGGCCATCGGACAGCGCGCTGGCGTCGGCGGTGTTGATGTTGACCTTGCCGGCGGCAAAGGCGCTGGCGCAGAAGGCGAGGGAGAGCAGCATGGTGCGCAGGACGAGAACGATCTTGTTTACGGCGGGCTTGTGCATGGCGAGGTTCCTTTTCGATGACGTGGATGGGTGCTTCGGAAGATGGGTTTTCCCGGTGCGGCTTCAGCGCCGCCGGTGAGGCACAGTCTCCGGATCGCGTCGTGCCTGCGGCATCGGCGAACCCCGTGTCGCAGGCTAGGAAAATTCCCAGCGGCCCCATGCGACACTCCACGCCCCGCTCCACACGCGCCCGCCATGCACCCGCTCCGCCGCCTGTTCGGTTACGCCCGCCCCTACCGCCGCGATGCGCAGCTGGCCAGCGCCTATTCGGTGCTCAACAAGCTGTTCGACGTGCTGCCCGAGGCGCTGATCGGCGTGGCGGTGGACATCGTAGTGAACCAGCGCGATTCCTTCATGGCGCGCCTGGGCGTGGCCGATCCCTGGCAC
>CAZHXV010000313.1:0-3079 GCA_964536455.1 uncultured Aquimonas sp. | reverse complement strand
AATGGCTCACCGCGCGATCGCAGCGCCGCGCTCATCCGCCGGCAGGGCCAGCAGTTTCCGGCGCAGGGTTTCGCGCTGCTGCGGGCTCATGCGTTTGGCCTGCTCGCGCAGCGCGGCGCGCGCGGAAGGCGCAAGGCCATGCACCAGGGCCAGGGTTTCGGCGCGGGCGGCCTCCGGCACGAAGGGAAACGCCGCGTCGATGGTGTCGAACACGTCGCGCGTGGCGGCATCGCGCAGGAAACGATTCTGGCGCTCCGGCGGCAGCGCGCCGAACTGGGCGAGCCGTTCGTCCTGCCGTTCCTGCGGTAACTGCGCCAGCCAGGCAGCGGCGGCGCGGGCGATGGCGCGGCCTTCGGGGCCGAGCTGCTGCCAGGCGTCGAACCTTGCGCGCGGAGCCAGACGCTCGGCGGCGGGCAGCGCATCCCAGGCAGCGACCGTTTCGGTGAGGCGCTGGCGCCGGGTTTCGTCCAGCGTCAGCCAGAGTTGCGCGTTGAGGGCCAACTGGCGGCGCGCGGTTTCCGGCAGGCGCGGCCAGGTCTGCGCCCAGGCGGCGAGCAGGCGGCGCTGCTCCTGCGGCAAGGCCTGCCAGTCGGAAACAGCGGGGCTGGGCGGCTCGGCGGCAGCGGGCGGCGCGGCGATGGCGTCCGGCGCACCTTCCTCGGCGAGCCAGATCAGCATCGGCAGATGTTCAAGCAGATCCGGCTCGGCCTGTTTCAGCGCCAGCATCGGCAGATCGGCGGAGGTGAGCGGCGGCGGCAATGCGGGAGCCGGCACGGCGGGCAACGCCTGCGGTGATGCCGCCACGGCAGGCGCGGGTGGCGGAGCAGGCGCACGCCCTCGCCAGAACCACGCCGCCACCATCGCCAGCACGGCCAGCGCCGCCACCCATTTCCAACCCGAACCCCTGGAACGCGGCGGCGCGGGCGGCAGCTTCAATGGCCTGCTGGGCACATAGGCGGTGGCGGGATCGAAGAAGGCGTGCGGTTCGGAAGCTGTCGGCGCATCGGAAGCGGCCACCGGCCCGGGCGCGGCGGCGCGGGCGGCCTGTGCCTGTACGATGTCGGCCACGGTCACGGCGGCGGTCTCCCGCGTCACCACTTCCAGGCCGGGGAACAGCCAGGGCGCATCCTGCGCGGCTATGGCCTCCGGTCCGGGCGCGGCACCCTGGTGCGCGGGGCCATCGCCACTTCCACGGTGCCGGGCCGGCGCGACACCCACGGCCGGAGGCGGAGCAGGCGCAGCTTTGCGGGAAGGGCGCAGCGGCGGCACCAGATCGGCCACCACGCTGCCGTCTTCCACCAGCACGCGGCAGCGCGCCAGCCAGGCATCGTCGTCCTCGCCATCGGCGGCTTCGGCCAGGTCTTCGCGCATCTGGCGCATGGCGTGGAACAGCGCCTGGCGAACGCGCCGCGCCGGAAGCCCGAGCGCGTGCGCCAGTTCGTCCACGCCGATCTCCCCACGCAGGCGCTGCACGAACACGATGCGCTGCTCCGCCGGCAGCGCCGCCAGCGCCGTGCGGAAACGCGCGCGTGCCCAGAGCAGGGACTGTCGGGAAAACGGAAGTTCGGATACGGGCAAGGCGGGGTGCGGGTCGGAAAACGGCAAGGCGGGCGATTGTACGCGCCGCCGCCGCGGGGCGGCTCGCGGCCGGCACCATCCCCACGCCTGTGGGGCTTGACTGGCCCGAAAAAGCCGCTCTCCCAAGCCCCGCAAGGCTTGCGCGGTGCAGCGTTGTGCACAGCGGCGTTTGCACGCCCACCATCGCGTCACCAAACGTCAACACTTCCCGACATGACGTTTTTATTATAATGCAACATATTGAATTACATGATAAAAATACAATTGATCATTTTTTGACCAGATCGCCCGGAAGCCCCTTGCTGGTGCGCCCCGACGCCCCTTGGGAGGCGGTCTTTCACACACTTATCCACAGAAACTGTGGATTAAGGCAGGTTTGCCAGTGCTGGCAGCCACTTGGCGGTGGTTCATGCGTCCCACCTCAAATCTATCGCGCAACTGCGACCCATCTGTTTCCCGTGGCGCGGCACCTACACTGTGCCCATGTCCCAAGCCCTTGTTTCCGCCTCGCAGACGATGGTTCCGGTGTGGAAAGTGGCGCTGCCCGCGCCGCTGCCGCGCCTGTTCGATTACCTGCCGCCGCCCGGCCATGCCGCGCCCGATCCCGGTGCGCGGCTGCGCGTACCGTTCGGGCGGCAAATGACGGTGGGCTATTTCGTCGAAACCGGCAGCGCCGATGCACAGGCGCACGCGCTGAGGCAAGTGGAGGCGGTGCTGGACGCGGCCTCCCTGTTCCTGCCGGAACTGTTCGCCAGCCTCGCCTGGGCCGCCGGGTATTACCAGCGCGCGCTCGGCGAAGTGCTGGCCACCGCGCTGCCCGCGCCGCTGCGGCAGGGCGAGGTGCTGCCGGATACCGCACGGCGGCTGGTTTCGCTGAGCGAAGCCGGCCACACGGGCCGGGCCGGGCTGCGTACCGGCAGCCGGCCGCGCGCGCTGGCGGATTTCCTGCTCGCCCCGCGCGAGGAGGCGGAACTGGCCGCGTTCTCGCCCGATTTCCGCGATGCGCTGCGGCGGCTGGAAAAACGCGGCTTCCTCCAGGTGGAACGCTGCGAAGCCGCGCCTTCGCCGCGCCCGCCCGCGCAGCCGCCCAAACCGCTTGGCGCGGCCCAGCGGCAGGCGGTGGAAGCGATCGACGCGGCGGCGGGAAGTTTCCGTACATTGCTGCTGGATGGCGTCACCGGCAGCGGCAAGACCGAGGTGTACCTGGCCGCGATCGAACGCTGCCTGGCGCGCGGACAACAAGTATTGGTGCTGGTGCCGGAAATCGGCCTCACGCCGCAGGCGCTGCGCCGCTACGGCGAACGCCTGCCGGTTCCAGTGCATGCGCTGCACTCGGGCCTGTCCGACGGCGACCGCGCGCGCAGCTTCGCGGCGATGGCGCGCGGCCAGGCGCGGGTGCTGGTCGGCACGCGCTCGGCGGTGTTTTCGCCCTTGCCCGAAGCCGGCCTCATCATCGTGGACGAGGAGCACGACGCCAGCTACAAGCAGCAGGATGGCTTCC
>CAZHXV010000312.1:1767-3098 GCA_964536455.1 uncultured Aquimonas sp. | reverse complement strand
TGCCGAACAGGTAAAGCTGCGGATCGGATACCTGGTACTGCACGTTGAAATCCACCAGCACGATGTTCTCGTCGCGCGTGAGCATCTTCACCTGATCGGAGATGTTGCGCACCTGCGTCGCATCCACCTTCACCACGGTTTCGATCGGGCGCGGCAGCTTGAAGTTCGGGCCGGGCGTCATCAGCCGCTCGAACTTGCCGAAGCGCAGCACCACGCCGCGCTGGCGTTCGTCGATCAATGTCCAGGAATCGAACACGAACCAGATCAGCAGCGCCGCCAGGATCAGGAGGCCGAACGAGGGCCCGCCGGAACCGGCGCCGCCCTTGCCGCCGCGCGGCGGCTCGCCGCCGAACACGCGGCCCAGGTTGGATTTGAGCTTGTCGAGGAAGGCATCCACATCGGCACCTTGATCCTCGCGCCCACCGTTCCACGGGTCTTTCTTCTTGCCGCCGCCAGGTTCGTTCCAGGCCATAAGTGTTGCTCGCTGTTTCGCCACGCCAGGTGGCGTTGAATCGTGGGATTGTAGAGCGGAGCCTGCTCCGCTCCAATGCCGGCGGCGAAGCCCGCAGCCGGGCAAGCTCGGCTCTACGAAAAGAGCAGGTCGAAGTCTTCCGGCTGCGGCAGCAACTGTCCGCGCAATGCCAGCGTTTCAGGGTCGTCGCCGGCGAACAGTTGTGACGCCGTCGCGCGTGGCAGTTCCAGATCGAGGCTCCAGCCGTCGTCGCCGGATTCCTCGGCCCGCACCGCGCCAGCGGCGAACAGCCGCGCACGCAGTTTTCCGGCCAGCGGGGAAAGGTGCACGCGGGCGCTGATGCGTTCGCCCGCGAAGCGTTCGGCGATGGCGTCCTTCAGCAATTCCAGCCCTGCGCCATCGCGCGCGGAAACCCACACGCGGGTCTTTTCGCCCTGCTCGAAGCGATCCACGCGCGGAGCGGCCTCTTCAAGGCGGTCGAGCTTGTTGAACACGATGAGTTGCGGGATTTCATCCGCGCCGATCTGCGCCAGGACTTCATCCACCTGCCCGATGCGCTCCTCGCGCGCCGGATCGGAGGCATCCACCACATGCAGCAGCAGATCCGCATCGCGCGCTTCGGAAAGCGTGGAGCGGAACGCGGCGACCAGATCGTGCGGCAGATCGCGCACGAAACCCACCGTATCGGACAGCAGCACCGGGCCACTGGAAAGCCCGTCGAGCCGGCGCGAGGTCGGATCGAGCGTGGCGAACAGTTGATCGGCTTCGTAAACCTGCGCGCCGGTCAGCGCATTGAACAGCGTGGATTTGCCGGCGTTGGTGTACCCCACCAGCGCGCTGCGCGGCCGTTCGCTGCGCA
>CAZHXV010000312.1:0-1757 GCA_964536455.1 uncultured Aquimonas sp. | reverse complement strand
ACGGCGCATCTGGCCGCGCTGCACTTCCACCTTCGCGAGCCGCGCCTTGAGCATGTCCACGCGCCTGGCGAGCAGGCGACGGTCGGTTTCCAACTGCGTTTCGCCCGGCCCGCGCAGGCCGATGGAACCGCCGCGCTGGCGTTCCAGGTGCGTCCAGCCGCGCACCAGGCGCGTGGCCATGTGCTTCAACTGCGCCAGTTCCACTTGCAGCTTGCCTTCATGCGAGGCGGCGCGCTGCGCGAAGATATCCAGGATCAGCCCGGTGCGATCCACTACGCGGCGGGACAGCGCCTTTTCCAGATTGCGTTCCTGCACAGGCGACAGCGCGTGATTCACCAGCACCAGATCGGCTTCCGCGCCATCGCACAGCGCCAGGGCTTCTTCCACCTTGCCCGAACCGATCAGCGTGGCTGGATTGATCTGTACCAACCGCGCATCCAGCGTGGCGACCACGCTCGCGCCCGCGGAACGGGCCAGTTCCGCGAACTCCTCGCCCGACGATGGATCGTGATCGCCGGAAGGAAAAGGAAGGATCAACAGGGCGCGTTCGCCCTTGCGGCTTCGATCGAACATCAAGACTCGCCGGAGGAAGGCTCGCCCTCGTCCATGCCGGGCGCGGCGATGCGCACGTTGCGCGCCGGCACCACGGTGGAAATGGCGTGCTTGTAAACCATCTGGCTGACGGTATTGCGCAGCAGCACGACGAACTGGTCGAAGGATTCGACCGTCCCCTGCAGCTTGATGCCGTTCACCAGGTAGATGGAAACCGGAACCCGTTCGCGGCGCAGCGCGTTGAGGAAGGGATCCTGAAGCGACTGTCCTTTGGACATGGCGTCTTGCTCCTGTCGTGGTTGTGATCTGTTGTTGTTTTCACCGTCGCTGCGATGAACGACGGCGGACGCATCACGCCGGGTACCCAAATGGGGCGGACGTGCTGCAATGCAAGGTCATGGTACACCTCAGGCGGCGGCGCATGGGGAGGCCGTTCAGGCCGGTGCGCAGGAGGTCGCTTCGCAGCGCGTGACGATTTTTTCGCCAGGGCAACGCAACACCGCCCACGGACGCGATGGCGGGCGGGTTATCCACATCCTTCCACCAGCATCGCACACAGCCCCTGTGGAAAACCCGCGCCACCCCGGCGACTGGCCTCGCCTGCCGCCGCGAGCTACGCTTGCACGCGATGAATGCCTTGTCGCAACGCGATTTCGTCCTCGCACCGGAGGACAACGAACGCCTTTCCACCCTCTGCGGCCCGATGGACGCGCACCTGCGCCAGATCGAGCTGCGGCTGGGCGTGGAAATCGTCAATCGCGGCCACGTGTTCCGCGCGATCGGCGAACGCGAGGCCGCCATCGCCGCCGAACGCCTGCTGCAACGGCTTTACGCCCAAGCCGGCGGGCAAGCCCCGCTGGATGCCGCCGCCGTACACCTGGCGATCACCGAATCCGGTGCGGAAAAGCGCGTGGCGCAGGCCGCCGAGCACGCCACCGAAGGCGCACAGGAAGTCCTCATCAAGGTGAAGAAGGGCACGGTGCGCGGGCGCGGCGCGAACCAGTCGCGCTACCTGCACGCCATCGCCACCCACGACATCAACTTCGGCATCGGCCCGGCCGGTACCGGCAAGACCTTCCTCGCCGTGGCCAGCGCGGTCGAAGCCCTGAACGAAGCCCGCGTGCAGCGCCTGGTCCTGGTTCGCCCGGCGGTGGAAGCCGGCGAGAAGCTCGGCTTCCTGCCGGGCGATCTTTCGCAGAAAGTCG
>CAZHXV010000311.1:0-3099 GCA_964536455.1 uncultured Aquimonas sp. | reverse complement strand
CACAGAAGATGTCCGCGGTGCTGTCTTCGGACATGGACAACACCGACAAGGTGGTCGGCTTCCTGGACGAATGCCGCGCGCTCAACGTCGCGGTGCTGCCGCCGCACGTCAATGCTTCGAAGTTCATGTTCGAGGCCACCGACCCGAAGACGATCCGCTATGGCCTGGGCGCGATCAAGGGCGTCGGCGAAAACGCGAGCCTTGAAATCGTGCGGCTGCGCAAGGAAGACGGCGCTTACCGCGACCAGTTCGATTTCGCCCGCCGCCTGGGCCAGAAGGTGAACAAGCGCGTACACGAAGTGCTGATCCGCGCCGGCGCGATGGATGGCCTCGGCCCGAATCGCGCATCGATGGATGCGCACCTGCCTGAAGTGCTGCGCGCCACCGAACAACTGGCGCGCGACCGCGCCGCCGGGCAGTTCGACATCTTCGGCATGGCCGTGGCCGAGGAAATGCCGCCCTTGCCGGCTCCGCCGCCGCTGCCGGAATGGGATTTGCTGGAACGCCTGAAATTCGAGCGCGAGACGCTTGGCCACTACCTTTCCGGCCATCCCATCGACCCGCTGCGCGAACTGCTCGACCCCATCACCGCCTGTTCGCTCGACAAGGTTCCCGAGGCCTGGGAACAACGCCGCTACCTGAAGGGCAACGATGCGCTGGTATTGCTTGCAGGCCAGGTGGGTGCGTGCCGGAAGATGGAAGAACGCGCCTTCCTCACGCTCGAAGACGGGCGTGGCGCGATGGAAGTCTCTCTGTTCAACGAGGCTTACCGCGAATACGCAGCGCTGCTGAAAACCGGCGCGTTCCTGCTGATCGAAGGCCAGTTGCAGGAAGACCGCTTCCGCGGCGGCATCGCGATGCGCGTCAAGCGCGTGTGGGAAATGGACGCCTATTGCGCGCAGTACGCCCAGCCGGTTCGCCTCGTGTTCGATGCCACGCTGGAAAACGCCAGCGTCGCCGCGCTCGATGCCGCGCTGGCCCAGTTCCGGCCCGGCCCCACGGCTGTGAAGATCGCGCTACATACCGCCACCGCGCGCGGGGAAATCGAACTGCACGAACGCCAGTACGTCCGCGCCGTGCCCGCCTTGCTGCAAGCCCTGCGCGCCGTGCCCGGCGTGACCGAGGCCAGATTCGCCATCGCCCGGGCACCATTACCGGCGGGCCGCAACGACCGGGATCGGGATTCGGCGATGTTCGAGGTGGCGTAGCGCCACCGTCAGCGTTCCCGATCAGCCCCGAATCTCAGCGGCTTCCGCCTCGGCCGCTTGCGTCAGCATTCGCCCAGTGCCGCTCGAATCGGTGCAAGAAAAGCCTTGGCGCGCACTACGGCATCCCCCGCGTCCGAGGCTTCCGCCAGCAAGGCCACCAGGGCGCTGCCGATGACGATGGCGTCCGCGCTTTGCGCCAGGGCCTTCGCCGATTCCGCATCGCGCACGCCGAAGCCAACCGCCACGGGAAGGTTGCCGAACTGCCTGATTGCGGCGATGGATTCGTTCACCGCAGCCGCATCCAGCCGCGCCGCTCCGGTGACACCGGCGAAGGAGACGTAGTAGAGATAACCTTGGCCGTTGGCGACCAGCCGCGCGATGCGTTCGCTGCCGCTGGTGGGTGCGGCCAGGCAAATCTGGTGCAGGCCGTGCTGGCGCAGGATCTTCTGCGTTTCGCTGGATTCTTCCGGTGGCAGATCTACCAGCAGCAGGCCATCCACGCCCGCGTCCGCCGCGTCCTTCGCATAGCGTTCGACGCCGTAAATCTCGACCGGATTGAGGTAACCCATCAGTACCACCGGCGTTTGCGTGTCGGCCCGCCGGAATTGCCGAACGAAGTCGAATACGCGCCCGCTGCCGACGCCGCGCGCGATGGCGCGTTCGGAGGATTGCTGGATCACCGGGCCATCGGCCATCGGATCGGAAAACGGCACGCCCAGTTCCAGCACGTCCGCGCCGGCGGCCACCAGCGCGTGCATCACCGGCACCGTGGCTTCCGTCGAAGGATCGCCGGCAGTGATGAAGGGAATCAGGCCAGTGCGGCCTGCGGCTTTCAGTTCGGCGAAGCGGGTGTCGATGCGGTTCATTGGGGGGCCGGGATTAGGGATTCGGGATTGGTGGCTGGGCTTGGCGATTCGAAGGAACGGTTCGGGACAGGCAGATCAAGAAAAACCAGAGGAGTTCGGGCTTGGGCCAATCCCGAATCCCCGATCACGAATCCCGATACCTGCGCAGCGCCTTGATCCACGCCGCATTGAATTCGAGGGCGTGTTTGGGCATTCGATCCACATGCTTCAAGGCCTCATCCGCCAGGGCACGGGCAGCGTCGGTTTCGCCCCATTGCGCCAGCGCATCCGCATAACGGGCGCGGGCTTCGAGGGAGGCGGAATAGCCGATCAGCGTATCGAATTCGTGTCTGGCCTGATCGCGGCTGCCGCAGGCGGTTACGGCGCGGGCGTAGAGCAGGTGGCCTTCGGGCGAACGCAGCTCGGG
Source organism: uncultured Aquimonas sp. (assembly GCA_964536455.1). Lineage (GTDB taxonomy): Bacteria > Pseudomonadota > Gammaproteobacteria > Xanthomonadales > Xanthomonadaceae > Denitratimonas. The sequence goes on along the minus strand of CAZHXV010000311.1, from coordinate 619 downwards.
TTCGCGCGCGATCAGCATTTCCAGCACGCCGCGCGCCACATCGGGCTTGCCGCATTCCAGCAGGGCGCGGGAATACCGGATCTCGATGTCGGCATCGTTGCGATAGAGGCCCTTCAGACATTCCGAATACAACTGCGCCGCCTCGGCATGGCTGCCGTTGGCGGCCAGCGCATCGGCCAGGCGCAGGCGGTTCTGCACCGTGGGCGTGAGGTCGAAGTCGTCCTGCGCCTGGCGCAGTTCGCGGCCCGGATCGAGGGTTTCGCGCACGCGGCGCACCACGCGCCGCGTACCGATGCTGTGGCGCATTTCCGGCAGCCAGATCACCACGGCATAGACGATGCTGCCCAGCAGAGGGAACATGAAGAGGATGAACAGCCAGTACATCTCGCGCCCGGTGCGCAGCGCGTGCACCGCGAACAGCAGCGCGACCGCGATGTGGATCATCCCGAGGATCGGCATGGCGGCTCCTTAAAGCTCGATGCCTTCGCGCTTGGCGATGGTGTGGACATCCTTGTCGCCGCGCCCGGAAAGATTGCACAGCACGATGCCGTCCTTGGGCAGTTCGCGCGCCAGCTTCACCGCCTGCGCCACCGCATGGCTGGATTCCAGCGCCGGCAGG
>CAZHXV010000310.1:0-3120 GCA_964536455.1 uncultured Aquimonas sp. | reverse complement strand
TCAGGCCTTCCGAATCCTTGTCCAGGCGGCCGATCGGGAAGATGCGCTGCTCGTGGCCGACGAAATCCACGATATTGCCTTTCACGTCGCTTTCCGTGGTGCAGGTGATGCCGACCGGCTTGTTCAGCGCGATATAGACGTGCTGCCGGCCATTGCGCTTCCTGCGCGGGCGCACCGTTTCGCCGTCGATGCGCACCTCGTCGCCTTCGGCCACGGTCGCGCCGATCACGGCCACGCGACCGTTGACGGTGACGCGCCCGGCTTCGATCAGATCGTCGGCATCGCGGCGCGAACCCAGCCCGATGTCCGCGATGAAACGATTGAGGCGAATGGCAGTCGGTGGAGGCGGGGGTATCGTCGTCATCGGAGTCGTCGTCTGAAAGGTGGGCTGCGGCGCTGGTCGGGATCCATGCTCGATGCGCCAGGCATGAAGCCGCCTCGCGCCGGCTTCAGGGCGAAATCTCGAATGTCCATTCCCACGCATCGGGCGGCAGCGCGGATGCACCATCGGGCGGCGGTGGGCCGACGGCCGGATTGGCGCCAAGCCGGATCATACCCGTCGAACCGCGCCTGAGCAGGATGGACGGCGTGCTCATGCTCTTCTCCGGCGTCGCGATTCGCGTGCGGATCGCCACGGATGCGGTATCGAGCACGGTTTCATGGCCTTCTATCGAAACCGGCCCGGCGCCGAAGGTTTCGATGGAAAACTCCACGTCGCCCGGTTTTCCGGGGATCGAATACCACTGGCCGGAAACCACGCCCGGAAAGCGCGCCCGTTGGATGCTGCCATCCCCGCGCGTCAGCGTGATCGTGATGTCTGGAGCATCGCCTTCCTGCGGGCCCGCCGTAACCGTGGCAGGCTGCGCCGCCCATGCCGCAAGGCTTACGCCGCCGGCCAGCAGTGCGACGGAAAACATGCCTGCCAGCCGCCGCGCCGTGGCTGGCGCGGCCGCCTCCAGCAGACTGATGCGCAATTTCAGCGGATGCGCCGCGCTCCATTGACAGGCGAGCGCGGGGGACTGGAATTGCATCTGCGCATCGAACAAGGCGCGCGCATAGGCTTGCTGCATCCGTGGCCGATGCGCCAGCACGGTGGCGTCCACGGCCAGTTCCTGATCGAACCGGAAACCGCGCGCCGCCAGATGCAGCAGAGGATTGAACCACCACACGCAGCGCATCGCGGCCGCGATGGCGTTGGCGAACGGATCGCGCCGCGCGATATGGGTGCGCTCGTGTTGCAGGATCAGGCTGCGCGCGGTTTCGTCGTGGCGCTGCTCGAAATCCAATGGCAGCACGATGCGGCTTTTCAGCACGCCGACCGCGACCGGGCCAATGCGGGAATTGCGCGTGCGCCAGGTGCCATCGGCGTGCGGAACCAACTCGCCGAGCGCGTGAACGAAGCGGCGCTGCCGCCGCCACGATGCGGCGCAGCACGCAATCGCGCCGATGCCCCAGGCCATTGCCAGCCACGGCTTCGCATCGAAATCCGCCATCGCGGGCGCACTGGACTGGGCGGCTGCATCGGCGGAAACCGCGACGGCCTGCGCCATCGCGACAGGTGGTGGCGTGGTTCGCGCCGGCAACATCACGGTCAGTACCGCCAGCGGCGGCAACAGCCACAAGGCATGGGCCATACGCGCCCCGAACGCGCGGCGGAACATGGCGCGCAAGCACAGCACCAGCAGCGCCGCCAGCGAGGTGGCGAGCGTGGTATCGCGCAGCCATCCGAAAATTTCAGCGCTCATGACCGGACTCCCCGATCAGTTTCTTCAATTCGGCGATGTCCGCATCGCTCAATCCGCGATGCCGCGAAAAATGCGACACCAGCGGCGCAAGCTGGCCGCCGAACAGACGATCAAACAGCGTGCCGCCTTCCTCCATCACCCATTCCTCGCGCTTCAACACCGGAATGTAGAGATAGCGCCGCCCGTGCTGTTCGGCCCGCAACGCGCCCTTGTTCAGCAGGCGGCCAAGCAGTGTCTTGACGGTGCGATCCTGCCAGCCCTGACTCGGCGACAGCGCCGCGATCGCATCCTCGGCGTACAGCGCGCCGCGTTTCCAGAACTCCTCCATCACCAGACTTTCGGCTTCGCTGATGCGCATGGCGTGTCTTGCGTTCATTGGACTTCTACTCCTGTGAAGAATGCGATGAAACGGCGTCGCTGGACAGAACCTGGCCACGCGTTCGTCGTGGACAACCATGATCGGACATTGACTACATCCGTGGTCTTTATGAGGATTACTTATGTAGTCTTTTATGTCAAGCGCTTGGCGTTGCTCCGAAATGGCGCATCCGGAACGCCCGCATCTCCTTGCTGCACGGCGCCGCTCCGACGTGCCTGTGGTGCGATTTCATTCCGTCAAATTTGATTTGACGCCACACCGGATCCATGCCACAGTGCGCCCAGCCTCATCGTCAGGAGTTCCCCGTGGATCGACTCACCGTGCGCAGATTCGGCAATTCGCTGGGCTTCACCCTGCCCGTGGCCTTGGCGCGCGCATTGAGACTGGAAGCCGGGCAATCGCTCGATGTGCGCACCGAGGAGGGAAAACTGATCGTCTCCCTACCCGCGCGGCCGCGCTACACGCGCGCGCAACTGCTGGCGCAATGCGATCCGAGCGCGCCCGTGCCCGAGGACATGAAGATTTGGGACAGGCTCGAACCTGTGGGCAACGAAACGTGGTGACGCGCGCCGCGCAGCGATCCATCGAACGCGGTGGTATCTGGATCGTGCCGCTGGATCCCACGCAGGGCCACGAGCAGCAGGGCACGAGACCGGTGCTGGTGCTTTCCAGTTCCGACTTCAATTCCCACTTCGGCAAGTGCTACATCGCCCCGATCACACAGGGCGGCAATGCCGCACGCTATGGCGGCTATGCCGTTTCGTTGATGGGAACCGGCCTGCACACCCAGGGTGTGGTGTTGCTTACTGACGTGCGCGCGCTCGATTTGCGGGCGCGCCATGCGCGCCACATCGAAAACGTGCCTGCCGTGGTGCTCGAAGATATCCTGGCGCGCATGGCGACGCTGTTCGAGGAATGACCTCAGCCTACGGCTCGCGCACCTTCACGTGCACTTCGGCCAGTTGCGCACCCTCCCCGATCCCGGATGCGCAACTG
>CAZHXV010000309.1:0-3156 GCA_964536455.1 uncultured Aquimonas sp. | reverse complement strand
GTGGTGGTGGCACAGGAAATTCTGCAAAGCATGGGCCTGCGCGCCTTCACGCCCGCCGTCACCGCCTGTCCCGGCTGCGGCCGCACCACCTCGACCTTTTTCCAGGAACTGGCGAAAACCGTGCAGGAGCACGTGCGCGGCAAGATGCCGCAATGGCGCATCAGCCATCCGGGCGCGGAACACCTCTCGCTCGCGGTGATGGGCTGCATCGTCAACGGCCCGGGCGAATCGCGCCACGCCAACCTCGGCATTTCGCTGCCGGGCACCGGCGAAGCTCCCACCGCGCCGGTGTTCATCGACGGCGAAAAGGCCGCGACGCTGCGCGGGGAAAATATCGCCCAGGAATTTGTCGCGATGATCGACGACTACGTGGAAAAGCGGTTCGGCTCGACGCGGTGATGCGCCTTGCGGCGTGGGCGTCAGGCGGCTGGCGGCGACAGGGCTTCGAGCCGATCCAGCGCCCGCGCGATGCGCTCGGTGCGTTCGTTGGCGTAGGGCATGCCCTTGGCCTTGCTCAGCAAGGCATGGAAACTGTCCATCATCGCGCGCAGCTCCAGCACGCTGTAGCAGCGCTCCAGCTTGAGCGTGAAGAGATAGGCGCGCAGCCCGGCGGCATCGACCGCCTGGTCGTTGATGAATTTGCGCACGCCCATCAAATCCAGATCCTGCTCGACCGCCTGCGGTACCGCCGCGCCGGCCGGTGCCGAGGCATCGGCGATCAGGCCAAGTTGCAGCAGCTCGTTCAATATCTGCCGGGTTTGGTCGCCGTAGGCGGAAAACATCTGCTCCAGCTCGCCCATGTCGCGCCGTCCATCGACCGCGATCAGCACGGTGCGCGTATGCGCGGCCAACCGAAGTTTGCGCGAACTCAGTTCTTCATTGCCGGAGGCGGTTTTTGCGAGAATGGTTTTGGCGTGCATGGAGCCCTTCGCGACCTGACGAACTATGCTGGCATATGGCCGGAATCTACACTAAGTTGCTGGCGCAATGCGCCAGGAAATCGCCGGGACGAGGTGAAAAATCGTGATGGCCGAACTCCAGACCCGTAAAACCACCGCCAGCGTCGCGGGTTTCCTTGCCGCAGTGCCCGATGCCCGCCGCCGCGCGGACGCCATCGCGCTGGATGCGCTGTTCGCCGAAATCGTCGGAGTGCCCGGAGCGATGTGGGGGCCGGCCATCATCGGCTATGGCGACGGCAAGCTGCGTTACCCCGATGGCCGCGAAATCGACTGGATGCTGCTCGCCTTCTCGCCGCGCAAGGCCGCTTCCACGCTGTACCTGGGCGATCTCGACGAGTACGCGGAATTGCTGGCCCGGCTCGGCAAGCACAGCACCAGCAAGGCGTGCCTGTACATCAAGTCGCTGGCCCAGGTGGATGGCGCCGTGCTGCGCGAATTGATCCAGCGTGCGCTGGCGAGGGAACTTCGGCAGCAAGCATCGGCATAGCGCCTGTTGACGCTCGATGGAGAGGACGCGCGCCGTTCCGGCACGCGAATCGGCTAAAGTCGCGACCCCATTCCGACAGGCGCAATCACGATGACTTTCGACTACGCCCGCTACGACCGCGTTCGCGCGGTGGCCTTCAAGGGCGATCGGCTCGAACTGCTCGACCAGCGCCGCCTGCCGTTCGCGCAGGAATTCATCGTCTGCCGCGATGCCGATGCCGTGGCCGAGGCGATATTCCAGTTGATCGTGCGCGGCGCGCCGGCCATCGGCATTGCGGCGGCCTGGGGCGTGGTGCTGGCGGCAAATGCCTTGCCCGATTCCACCGCTGCGCAGGCGGCACCCGAGGCGCTCGCGCCGGTGCTGGAAAAACTCAACGCCGCCCGTCCCACCGCCGAGAACCTGGCCTGGGCGCTGCGCCGAATGCGCGCCGTGCTGGAGGTGCCCGGCGCGGATTTTCGTGAACGGCTGCACGCCGAAGCGCTGGCCATCGAAACCGAAGACCTGGCAGCGAACCGCCGCATGGGCGCGCTGGGCGCGGCGCTGATCGAACCTTCCAGCGGCGTGCTCACGCATTGCAATACCGGCTCGCTTGCCACTGCCGGTTTCGGCACCGCATTGGGCGTGATCCGCGCCGGCGTGGCCGAGGGCCGCATCGAGCGCGTCTTCGCCACCGAAACCCGGCCCTGGCTGCAAGGCGCGCGGCTGACGGTGTGGGAACTGAAGGAGGACGGCATCCCCGCCATGCTGATCGCCGATTCGGCGGCTTCGCACCTGATGAAGTCGGGCAAGGTGCAGTGGGTCGTCGTCGGGGCGGATCGCATCACCGCCAATGGCGACGTGGCGAACAAGATCGGCACGTACCAGCTTGCCATTGCCGCCCGCCATCACGGCCTGAAGTTCATGGTGGTTGCACCGTCCTCCACGGTGGACATGAGCACCCGGCAAGGCAACGACATCGAGATCGAACTGCGCAACCCGGACGAACTGCTCGGCTACGGCGGCCAGCGCACGGTGGCGCAAGGCGTAAAGGCGTGGAACCCGGTGTTCGACGTGACGCCGGCGGCGCTGATCGACGCCATCGTCACCGAGCGCGGCGTGATCGAAAAGCCCGATGCCGCGGCAATGGCGCAATGGGCAGCGCGCCCGGCCTGATGCGCCCATCGGCATGAAACGACTGCCGCGCCATCCGGGAACGCGCCAGCTCCTGCTGTTTGCCGTCGCCGGAACCCTGGGTTTCCTGGTCGATGCCGCCGTGGTCACCGCGCTGGTGCAGATCGGCGGCATGAATCCGTATCTGGGCCGATTGATCTCGTTTTTGTGCGCCGTGGCCGCCACCTTCGCCTTCAACCGCCGCTTTACCTTCGCCGACGGCGCAAAGCCGGAACTCGCGCGCCAGGCGGGGCAATATCTGGTCGCGATGAGCGGCGGCTTCGCGGTCAATTACGGCAGCTATGCATGGCTGGTGCACGCGGTGGAACTGGTGCGCAACTGGCCGATGATCGGCGTTGCCGTCGGCTCCGTACTGGGCATGTTCGTCAACTTCGCCAGTTCCAGATGGTGGGTGTTCCGGCGCCGTTGAGCCTGCCGATCCCCTCGGCGGTCGAACAAACCCCCCGTGGTAGAATTCTCGGCTTGTCCCAACGCCAAGAAAGCCCGCGAAGATGACGGATCACGCCAAGGAAATCATCCCGGCCAACCTCGAAGACGAGA
>CAZHXV010000308.1:0-3183 GCA_964536455.1 uncultured Aquimonas sp. | reverse complement strand
CCGGGCACACCGCCTCGCACAGCTTGCAGGCGATGCAGCGCTCTTCGCCGTTCGGATAGCGGCGCAGCGCGTGCAGGCCGCGGAAGCGCGGCGACTGCGGTGTCTTTTCCGCCGGATAGTTCAGCGTGTACTTCGGGCGGAAGAAATACTTGGTGGTCAGCCACATGCCGCTGAACAATTCCAGCAGCAGCAGGCTCTTGAAGTAGGAAACGATGCGGTTCATGGCGTGCCTCAGATGCCTGCCTGCACCCAGCCGGCGTGGACGAACCACGCGGCGGCGAGCACCCAGACGATCGTGATCGGAATGAAGATCTTCCAGCCCAGACGCATGATCTGGTCGTAGCGGTAGCGCGGGAAGGTGGCGCGGAACCAGACGAAGCAGAACGCGAAGAACAGCGCCTTGGCCAGAAGCCACCAGATGCCCGGCGCGCCGAGCAGGCCCCAGGATTCGGGGAACGGCGAGAGCCAGCCGCCCATGAACAGGATCGCGGTCAGGAACGAGATCAGGATCATGTTGGCGTATTCGGCCAGGAAGAAGATCGCGAACATGGATCCGGAATATTCGACATGGAAGCCGGCGACGATTTCCGATTCGCCCTCGGCCACGTCGAAGGGAGCGCGGTTGGTTTCGGCTACGCCGGAAATCACGTAGATCAGGAACAGCGGCAGGAGCGGCAGCCAGAACCAGTCGAACAGGCCGCCATCGCCGCGCTGGGCGTTCACGATGTCCGAAAGATTCATGCTGCCGGCGACCACCAGCACGCCGACCAGCGCGAAGCCCATCGCGATCTCGTAGCTGACCACCTGTGCGGCAGAACGCATCGCGCCGAGGAAGGCGTACTTGGAGTTGGAGGCCCAGCCGGCGATGATCACGCCATAGACGCCCATCGAGGTCATCGCCAACAGGTACAGAAGGCCGGCATTGGCGTTGGACAACACCACCGCATCCTCGAACGGCACCACGGCCCAGGCGGCGAACGCCGGAGCCAGCGCCAGGATCGGCGCCAGGCGGAACAGGAAGTGGTTGGCGCTGGTGGGCGCGATCACTTCCTTGAACAGCAGCTTGAACACGTCCGCGAACGGCTGGATCAGGCCGATACCGAAGATGCGACCGACGAACACCGGGCCCTGCCGCACGTGCATCCAGCCGATGATCTTGCGCTCGAACAGGGTGTAGAACGCCACGCAGACGATCAGCGGCACGGTGACGGCGAGGATCTTGATCACCGTCCACACGATGAGGCCGAGCGTGCCGAAGTTCAGGAAGAACTCGCGCAGCAGGCCGATGGGTTGGCTCAGAAGTTCGAACACGCTCAGGCCCTCGTCACCATCAGCACGGCGCCGGTGCCCGCGATCGGCGCGGTGGCGTCGTAGCCTCGTTCAATCAGGATCGCCCCGCGCGGCACGCGATGGCTGATCGCCACCGGCAGCGCGGCGCGGCCCCGGCCATCGTCGATCTTCGCCATGGCATCCGGATCCAGCCCGCGCGCCTTCGCATCTTCCGGGTTCAATACGGCGCGCGCGCCCTTGGTCAGAGGATGCGCTGCCAGCGGTGCGGAACGGCGCAGCAGCGCATCGGCGCGGTAGATCGCGGTGGCGGAAATGCGCACCAGTCCTTCGCCGGCCTGAGGCGCGCTGCGTTCGGCCAGATCGCCACCGCAAGGCGCGACCTCGCGTTGCGCGAGCGTGGCGCGGAGCTGCGCCAGTTCGACGAAATCGAAACCGGGTGCGGCGAGCAGGCCACCGAGCGCGCGCAGCACGCGCCATCCCGCGCGCGCCTGGCCCGGCAGTTTCGCCGCGGGCGCCACCTGTTGCATGAGGCCATCGACATTGGCGTAGCTGGCGTCGATCTCGGCGGATACGCCGATGGGCAGCAACACCTGCGCCAGCTTGCGCGTGGTTTCGTCCGCGAAGGCGGCAAAGGCGATCACGTTGGCCTGCGACATGGCCCGCAACGCCAGCGCCGGTTCGGCGAAATCGTGCGCGGCCTCGATGCCGTACAGCACATACGTCTTGCGCGGCTGCGCGAACTGCGCAGCGGCATGGCGCGCGGAGGGCACGACGCCGACGCGGGCCAAGCCGATCGCGTTCGCGCCTTGCGGCAATTCGTTGACCTTCAGGCCCGTTGCCCCGGCAACGGCGCGAACCGTGCGGCGCAGCCAGGAGGCGTTCGGATGCGAAAGCGCACCTTCACCGAGCACGATGACGCCGTGGCCATCGGCGGCTTTCAGCGTGGCCACCAGCGCACGCGCCGCTTCGTCGCCGATCCCCGTTCCGGCGGCGGCACCCGGCGCTTGCGCATCGGCGGCCTGCGCCAGATTCAGCAGCGCATCGACCAAGGCATCGGGCGCGACGACGTGCTTGTGCGCCAGATCGAAATTGAAATCGAAATCGCAGGCGTTGACCGCGGCGATCTTCGCACCCGCCTTCCACGCCTTGCGGATACGGTGGCCGAGCAGTGGTGCCTCGTGGCGCGGATTGCAGCCGACCAGAAGGATCGCCCTCGCCTTCTCCACTTCCGCCAACGGCAGCTCGAACGGCGTGGCGAACGGCGCGTCGGCGAAATCCGTGGCGAACAGACGATGGTCAAGATTCCCGCTGCCGAGGGACGCGGCGAGCTTCGCCAGCAACGCGCCTTCCTCGCTGGAAGTGGATGGATGCACCAGCACTCCCAGCTGGTCGCCTGCTTGCGCCTTCAGCAATTCGGCGGTTTTGGCGAGGGCCTCGTCCCAGGTCGCATCGCGCCACTGCCCGTCCACCTTGATCTGCGGCACCGCCAGGCGGTCGGCGGCATCCAGGCCCGCGTGGCTGTAGCGGTCGCGGTCGGAAATCCAGCTCTCGTTCACCGGCTCGTTGTCGCGCGGCACCGCACGCAGCACTTCGCCGCGACGGGTGTGGTACCAGAGATTGGAGCCGAGCGCGTCGTGCGTGGCGATGGATTCCCTGGCGATCAGTTCCCATGGGCGGGCGCGGAAGCGGAACACCTTGTTGGTGAGTGCGCCGACCGGGCAGATGTCGATGACGTTGCCGGAAAGTTCGCTCTCGATGGTCTTGCCGATGTAGGTGCCGATCTGGAGGTTTTCGCCGCGGCCCATGCCGCCAAGCTCATGCGTGCCCGCGATTTCGGAGGTGAAACGCACGCAGCGGGTGCACTGGATGCAGCGCGTCATGTCGCTGGAAACC
>CAZHXV010000307.1:0-3237 GCA_964536455.1 uncultured Aquimonas sp. | reverse complement strand
CGAGTTCGACGTGATCGCCACGCTGAACCTCAACGGCGACTATCTTTCCGACGCCCTGGCCGCGCAGGTTGGCGGCATCGGCATCGCGCCGGGCGGCAACATCAACTACGTCACCGGCCACGCCGTGTTCGAAGCCACCCACGGCACCGCGCCCAAGTACGCCAATCTGGACAAGGTGAACCCCGGCTCGGTGATCCTCTCCGGCGAAATGATGCTGCGCTACATGGGCTGGACGGAAGCCGCCGACGCCATCATCCGCGCCATGGATGTGGCCATCGGCAACAAGGCCGTCACCTACGACTTCGCCCGCCTGATGGAAGGCGCCACCGAAGTGAAGTGCTCGCAATTCGCGGATGAACTGATCAAGGCGCTCTGATCGCCGAACGCCCCGCCACGCCCGGGGCGATGGATCGAAAAGGCACCGTCGCAGGATGGTGCCTTTTTCGTGGGGTTGCGGAACCCGGCTGGCACGCCCCGCAACCGCATCGGTGAACTGCGCATCCATGGCTCTGGCATCGTCAGCAGCGAGGGCGAAAGCTGCCGTCGTCTGGAATCGAACCCACCCAACCGCATCGAATTCGACTATGCGCGGCTGAAATCGCTGCTGCAATTTGCGGACGATGCCATCGCGCTGGACGACGACGTGGCGACACGCAGCATGAGCGCGTGGTTCCCGCATCGCGATCATGGCCTGCACAATAAGCAAACTGCGGGGCGCGCCTCTGCGAGGGCTGCCGTTTCGCCACGGATTCGGACAGCGCCAGGCGGCAAAGCCCTGCCCTGCCTTGCCAGAAAAGGTTCCCTCCGCATGGAAGACATCAGCCCCTCGGGTATGAAAAGACCATCCTGCATTCCAAGCGGGCGAAGTGTTGTCGCGGCTGGTCGGTGAGCACGGGGCGCCACGCTACCCGCGTTCGGATAATGGGTCGGAGTTCGTCAGCCGCGCCGCCCTGAAGTGACTGCAGGGCGCCGGCATCCAGGCCGCCTTCATCGAGCCGGGCAAGCCCGGCTCACCGGCTTCACCACAGTCGGCCACGCCGGAGGGAAGGCGCTCAGGTTCAGGTGCCGCCGGAGGTGTTCGTAGCCGCGGGACGACATGGATTTTTGGTTTCTTCCGTGGATTTTTTGAAATTAACGCCGGAAAAGTATTTTTTTGGTTCACCTGCCTGTGCGGCAGCGCACTTAGCAGCCCATGGCGCCCTGCGCTGCTTCATGTGCAGCCCGACGCTTTGCCGTCGCGAGCGGAATCGGAAGCCGCGTACTCGGCCTGGAATTGGCCGACGATGTAGTGGGTATGGATGCGCGCGGGCGGCAAGGCTCACTGCCGCACAAGCAGCTCAGGAATGATCGAAATGCCGTGACAATGCAAGTTTTCGCGGGGCACCCCCTAAACTCCCCATCTCCCCGCTCCTGCCACACTCCGGAGACTCCCCATGCACCGATCCCTGACCAGCATCATCCCGATGCTGCTCGCTCTGCCCGTATCCCTTTCCTCCGTGGCGGCGGAGCCGCTGACGCTGGAGCGGATCATGGCCGATCCGGACTGGATCGGTGCGCCGGTGGAGTCGCCGTTCTGGGCGCTGGATGGCCGGCAGGTGGCGTATTCGCTCAAGCGCGAGGGCAGTTCGCTGCGCGATCTGCATGCGGTGTCGCTGGCCGATGGGGTTTCCCGCAGGCTGGAAGATGCGGATCTGGCCGGGCTGGATGCGGCCTCGCCGGTGTACGACGGCAGCCGCACGCGGGCGCTGTTCGTGCGCAATGGGGATTTGTTCCTGCGGGATTTGCGCAATGGCGCGCTGGTGCAGTTGAGCCGCAGCGGGAATGTTTCCGGTGAACCGCAGTTTTCCGCCGATGGCGGCAAGGCGCAGTTCCGCAGCGGGGGCGATTGGTATTCCGTGGATTTGGCCTCGCGCCTGGTATCGCAGGTGGCGGTGCTGAAGGCGGAGAAGGATCCGGCCGCCGAGCCGAAAGCCGATGCGCTGGCCGATCTGCAACTGGAACTGTTCGCCACGCTGGCCAGGCAGAAGGCCGACAAGGCGGCGCAGCGCGAGCGCGATGCCGCGCTGCGCCAGGTCGATCCCACGCGCGCGCCGCTGCCGGTGTATCTGGGCGATGAGGTCACCATCACCGAATCCGCGCTCAGCCCGGATGGGCACTGGCTGCTCGCCGTCACGCAGGAGAAGAAGCACGAGCCTGGGCAGGGTGGAAAGATGCCGCTGTATGTCACGGCATCCGGCTACGAGGAAGTGGAGGACGCACGCACCCGCGTGGGGCGCAATCCGCCAGGCGGGCAGAAGCTGGTGTTCGTGGATCTGGTGGCGCGCACGCAAACGGCGGTGTCGTTCGATCCGCTGCCTGGCATCGGCGAGGATCCCCTGGCCGATCTGCGCAAGGCCGCAGGCAAGGAGAAGTTCAGCGGCCAGCGCCCGGTGGGCATCGCGGGGATCCGCTTTGCCGCCGATGGTTCGCGCGCGGCGGTGCAGATGCGCGCCATCGACAACAAGGATCGCTGGATCGCGGCGGTGGAAGCGGGCAAGCCTGCGCTGAGATCGCTGCACCGGCTCACGGATGCGGGCTGGATCAACTGGAACTTCAACGATTTCGGCTGGCTGCCGGATAACCGCACGCTGTGGCTGCTCTCGGAGGAAAGCGGCTATTCGCACCTTTACACCGTGGCGGGCAACGGCAAGCCCAAGGCGCTGACTTCCGGCGCGTGGGAGGCTTCCGATCCGCAGCTTTCCGCCGATGGCTCGCGTTTCTATTTCTTGTGCAACCGCGCATGGCCGGGCGATTACGAGGTCTGCGCCAGGGACATCGGCAAGGGCGAGGTGCGCGAAATCACCGCGCTGGATGGCGTGGAAGGCTTCGCGCTTTCGCCCGATGGCAACGCGCTTCTGGTGCGGTACTCGGGCAGCTACCTGCCCACGCAACTGGCGGTGGTGCCCAGCGAAGGTGGCCAAGCGCGCGTGCTCACCGATACGCGCACGGAAGCGTTCAAGGCCATCGAATGGATGCCGCCGCGTTTCGAGAAGGTGCCGTCCTCGCAGGCGGGCGCGCCGTTGTGGTCCAAGTTCTACCGGCCTCAAACCCTGGAGCCGGGCAGGAAATATCCCATCGTGCTGTTCGTGCACGGCGCGGGCTACACCCAGAACACCCACGCGCGGCATCCGTACTACTTCCGCGAGCAGATGTTCCACAACCTGCTGGTGCAGCATGGCTATCTCGTGCTGGACATGG
>CAZHXV010000306.1:0-3259 GCA_964536455.1 uncultured Aquimonas sp. | reverse complement strand
GTAGTGCAGCCGCGTCCAGACGCCCAGCTCGGAAAGCCCTTCGCACAGGGCCTTCATCCGCGTGGCGTAGGGTTTTTCGCGCCATTGCCGCTCGACGTAGCGCAAGTCCACGCCGTAGGCGCTGGTGTCCTGCGAGATCACCAGCAGCTCCTTCACGCCACCGCGCACCAGCCGTTCGGCCTCGCGCAGCACCTCATCCACCGGGCGGCTGGCCAGATCGCCGCGCAGCGAGGGAATGATGCAGAAGCTGCAACGATGGTTGCAGCCTTCGGAAATCTTCAGATAGGCATAGTGCCTGGGCGTCAGCTTCACGCCGACGTCGTCGTTCTCCGCGCGGCGCGCGGGGATCAAATCGACGAAGGGATCGTGCTTCGGCGGCAAGGCCGTATGCACGGCGCCCATGACGCTGGCGTAATCCTGCGGGCCGCTGATCGACAGCACGCCCGGGTGCATCTGCAAAATCTTCTCCGGCTTCTTGCCCAGGCAGCCGGTGACGATGACCTTGCCGTTCTCGTTGAGCGCCTCGCCGATGGCATCCAGCGATTCGTCCACGGCCGATTCGATGAAGCCGCAGGTGTTCACGACCACCACATCGGCGGAATCGTAGCTGCCGACGATCTCGTAGCCCTCGGCCTTGAGCTGCGACAGGATGCGCTCGGAATCCACCAGCGCCTTGGGACATCCAAGCGAAACGAAACCGACTTTGGGCTGGCTGCGGGACATGGCGGGCCTGTGGGCTTGAGGGTTGCGAATTCTAACCGTTCAAGCCATCCGTACCTGCATGGCCCGGCAATGCCAAGCCATTCCATGCGGGAAAAGAAAACGGCCCGGAGATTGTCCGGGCCGTTTCCGATGCTGCGGTTCGCGATGGATTGCGATCAGAACTTGTAGCGGAAACCCACCTGCACCGACCACTGCGAGATGCCCTGGTTCACGCCGTCGGCGTCGCCGTTGGCGATCGTGGGAGCATCGGCCCGGTTGAAGTTGTACACGTACTGGCCGTTGTAGATGCCCTGCAAGGTGGCGACGCGGCTGTCGGCGAAGAAGCCGAAGTCGTAGATGTTGCCCCAGCTCTTGTCGATCATGTTGCCGATGTTCTGGACATCCACCCAGATTTCCGACTTGTGGCCCTTGAAGAAGCCCGGCAGTTCCTGGGAGAGGCGCAGATCGAAGGTGTTGACGAAGCTGGCACGGAAGGCATTCGCCGGGGCATAGCCGCCCGCGTACTTCGCCAGCTGCGGGTTTTCCGCCAGCCACTCGTTGAAGGAGGCTTCCATCGCCGCGTTCGGGGTGAACACGCCGGCGCTGTTCAGGGTGCCGAACAGCACGTCTCCATCGGGCACGTAGAACAGGTCGTTCGCGGTGCGGCCGTCGCCGTTGGCGTCGTTCACGAACACGTAGCTGTACGGGCGACCGCTGCGGCCTTCGTAGAACAGGCCGACGCTGGTGTCGTAGTCGCCGAAGAAGGCGTGCTTCCAGTTCAGGTTCGCGGAGAAGCGATCCTTGATCTCGTAGCGCGCGGTCTTGGAGACGTCTTCGCCCGAGTTGAAGACGTAGGAGTAGTTGTAGCCGGAGCCTGCGGTGGAGCTGGTCAGGCCGCCGACTTCCGTGGCGTTGGTGTAGGTGTAGCCCACCGACCACGACCAATCGCTGTCCGCCGAGAACGGCTTGTTCAGCGACAGGGTGAGCTGCTGGCTCTTGCCCTTGTTGGTGTTATCGACCACGTACACGTTGCCGAAGCGGGTGTTGCGACCGAACCGCGCGTCGTTGTTGGTCCAGGCGCGACCCGAGGATGCCGGGTTGTAGTAGAGCGCGCGGCCATCGACCGGGCTGATGTAGCCGGCGCCGAGGTTGATGTCCTTGTAGTACAGGCCGCTTTCGACATCGGTGAGCAGGATTTCGGCCGACGCCACGATGCCGTACCACGGCAATTCGCGATCCAGGGCGAGATTGGCCTTCCACACGGAAGGGAGCTCGAAATCGTGGCCGATGAGGGCCGGCGTCTGCGTACCCGAATTGGCCGTACTCGGCGTCGGACGGGTATCGCCATTGGGAACGAACGGCAGGTTGGGGTCGTAGTTGAAGTAGGTGCCGTAGAACACCGCGTTCAGGCCGGTGTTGCTGTAGGCATTGCCGATCCACACCTGCGGTGCGTCGCCCTGGAACAGGCCGATGCCGCCGCGCAGCTGGGTCTGAAGCTCGCTGTCGAAGGAATAGTTGAAACCGAAACGGGGCTGGACGATGTAGCCGCCGCTGTAGGTTTCGGAGTTGTCGTAGCCGAACACCGTTTCGACCAGCGGGTTGTATTCCGGCTTCGGCGTGGCGCTGGGCTTGTCGGCGCGCACGCCGAAGGTCAGCGTCAGGTTGGACGTCGGATACCAGGTGTCCTGCAGGAACAGAGAGGTGTTCTTGCTGGTGTACTTGGCCGGAATCGAGCCGGGCGAGGTTTCGTCGCGCACACCGTAGGACGACCAGACGCCGTTGGCGAAGTTTTCAAGACCGTAGAACGTGTAGTTGCCCCAGTAATCCTGGGCGAAGAAGTTGAAGATGTCGTTCTCGCTGTACTCGGCGCCGAACTTGATGTCGTGATCGCCCAGGGTCCAGGTTCCGGCACCGTAGTAGTTCCAGGTTTCCGTTTGCAGGATGTTGTTGTGCGAGCTGCGTTCGGTACCCATGCGGATCGCATCGCCGCTGGTGGGGGCGGTGAAATAGATCACGATCTGCGGCAGGTTGGTCGGCGTGTTGCGGATCGCGGAGTAATCGCGGTAGGACGCCTTCAATTCGGTGGAGAAGCTATCCGTCCAGTCGCTGAACAACTGGCCGACGAAGCTCTCGACCGTCTTCTCGTGTACGAACCACGAGGAGCTCAACGCCAGCAGGCTGGCACTGGAGCCTTCCGGACGCACCTTGCTCTGCTCCAGCTTGCTGTAGCGGAAGCTGGCGCGCTGGGTGTCGGTGATGTTCCAGTCGAACTTGGCGGCGTATTCCTCAAGCACCGTATTGGAACTGTCGGCCGAGGTCTCGCCCGGGTCGAAGCCCCACACGTCGCGCGCAATTCGCTGCGCCTCGGCCAAGTCGGCCTGGGTGAAGTCGTAATTGGCCCAGTCGAAGGTGGTGCCGGGGGTGAACTGCTCGTACTTCTCGTAGTTCACGAAGAAGAACAGCTTGTCCTTGACCAGCGGGCCGCCGAAGGTGGCGCCGTAGGTCTGCTCCTTCTGGAAGCCGGAGAAATCGGCACCGGCCGGGTCTTCGCCGAACC
>CAZHXV010000305.1:0-3259 GCA_964536455.1 uncultured Aquimonas sp. | reverse complement strand
TGAGGCCCTGCGTGGCCGCCTGCGCCGTGCGCACGTTGGCGCGCACCGAGACGAACATGCCGATGAATCCCGCCACGCCCGAGAGCACCGCGCCGATCAGGAAGCCGATGGCCGTCGGCCAGCTCTTCAGCCCGAAGCCGATGACCAGGAACA
Source organism: uncultured Aquimonas sp. (assembly GCA_964536455.1). Lineage (GTDB taxonomy): Bacteria > Pseudomonadota > Gammaproteobacteria > Xanthomonadales > Xanthomonadaceae > Denitratimonas. The sequence goes on along the minus strand of CAZHXV010000305.1, from coordinate 3,106 downwards.
GCACCGCACCGACGATGGCGATCGTCACGTACTGCCGCCGCAGGTAGGCCCCCGCGCCTTCCTGCACCGCCGCGGCAATCTTCTGCATCCGCTCGTTGCCCGCCGGCTGCGCCAGTACCCAGCGCGCCGTCAGAAGCCCATAGACGATCGCCAGCACTGCTGCGCCGAGCGCCAACCACACTCCGTTCTGCTCCAACATCTCGCATCCCCGATGATCGTGAAATTAAGGAACCTGCGCCGGAACACCGTGCAGGGCCGTCCATTATCGCGGGAATGATGCACTGCAACCAAGGCGCAGTGCAGCAACCGACACTGACTGCCAAGCGCGATGACACGCCGCTACTGCCGCTGCCAGCGCAACGCCAGCGTCGCGGTGAAGCCGGGCGTGGTGTAGGCGTCGATGAGGCGGTATTCGCGGTCGAACAGGTTCTCAAGCCGCGCATCGAGCCGGAAACCCGCGCCCAGCGGCCAGTTCCCGCGCAGTGCGACCAGGCCATAGCCGGGCAGTTCGACGCCGAAATCCGGGCGCGCGGCGGCGGCGTAGCCTTCGATGCCGACACGTGCGCCGCCGTCGAATTCCCGTTCCACGATCAGGCTGGCCTTGCGCGGGGCCCGGCGCAGCAGCTTTTCGCCGGTGGCGCGGTGGCGCGCGTCCTGCCAGCTTGCGCTGGCGTCGATGTTCCATGCGCCCGCACGCCGCTGCCATTCCAGCTCCACGCCTTCGATGCGGGTCTGCTGGATGTTGATGGCGTACATCGTTTCGCCACCGGCGAAATCGATCAGGCCGTCGATGTCGTTGCGGAAGGCGCGCAGCGTGAAATCCCCGAACGCGCCGGTGGAATGGCGCAGCGAGAGTTCAGCGTTGCGCGCGGTTTCAGGGTGCAGATCGGGATTGCCGGCATACCAGCCGCCCCAGCCCGGCGAATACAGTTCGTTCATCGTCGGCGCACGGAAGCCTTCGCCCCAGGTGGCGGAAAGGCGCAGTGCGTTGGAAAGGTTCCAGCCCCAGGCCGCCGCGACGCTGTCGTGGCCGCCATAGACGCTGCTGTCGTCGTAGCGCCCGGAAAGTTCGAAGGCGTGCTCGCCGGCGCGGCCGTGCCAGGCTGCAAAGACGGCTTCGTTGCGGCGACTGCGGTTGTAGGTGGGCAGGTTGGAGAACGTATCCAGATACTCGGCGCGTTCGTGCAGCCAGGAAAGTCCCAGGCTCAGGCCGAGGCTTTCCAGCGTGTGCTGCCAGTCCGCCTGCTCGCGGCGGCTGTCGTAGCGGATGAAGGTGGAAGGCGTATCGAGCCGGTCGCGATTGCCGCCCAGGTTCAGGCGATGGCGCCAGCCGGCGGCCAGCTCGCCTTCCAGCGCCAGGCCGAAGACATCCTGCGTGGTGGCCGATTCGCCGATGTCGAAGGCCACGTCGTTGTCGTTGCGCAGGAAGTTCGCATCCAGGTTCTGGTTGCCCAGCGGCAGTTGAGCGAAGGCTGAAACATTGCGCCGAGTGGTGCCGTCGCGGTCGGGATCAAAGCTCCAGTTGGAAGGCGTGGTCGCGTTCGTGCCGCGCGTGTCGAACCATCCCGCGCGCAGGCCGAAGCGGCCGCGTTCGCCCTCGTGGCCGAAACTGGCATCCACGCCAACACTGTCGTGGTTCCCTACGGTGAGCGCCGCATCGGCGCCGGCCTGGCGCCGCGTGAAGATGTGGATCACCCCCGAGAGTGCATCCGCGCCCCACAGCGCCGCGCGCGGGCCGCGCACGATCTCGATGCGCTCGATCTGCGCCAGCGGCAACTGCTCCCAGGCATAGGCGCCGGTGCCCAGCGCCGATGCGCGCACGCCGTCGATCAGCACCAGGGCATGGTTGGAATTGCCGCCGCGCAGGAACAACGCGGTCTGTTGCCCGACGCCGCCGCTGCGGGCGATGTCCAGGTTCGGCACGCGCCGCAGCAGATCGAACAGATCGCCGGTGGCCGCCGCCTCGATGGCGTCGCGGTCGATCACGGTGACGGCGGCCAGGGTTTCGGATACCGCTTCGGCGTTGCGCGAAGCGCTCACGACCACGGGCTCGGTGGTGTGCTGCGCCGTGGCGAAGCCGGGGACGGCCAGTGCGATGGCGAGCGGGGAAAGGCGGGGCAGTTTCATGGGGATGGAGGTCTCCGGGCGGTTCACAGGCGGACGCTGCGGAAAACACACGGAGGAACGCGCGCGGAAGGCCAAGGCCGCCGCGTTGCGCGTTCGCCCGCGTCGCCCACCGCAACGCCCAGGTCACCGGCGCAGGCAGCACGCCGATGCTCCAGGCCGGTCTCCGGGCTGGCAGGGCGGAATCGGTCGATTCCCGGTCATCCGCCTTCCCGGCCGCCTGTTGCAAGGCCAGTGACTGTTCGCGCGAACGTGGAGACTTCCCTGCTTACCGTTGCGGGGGCAGCGCCGGATTCGCACCGGCTTCCCGAGCACCTGAAGCGGGCGAAGTGTAACCGGCGCGACGCCGTGCTGCGCTTGCAGGCTTGGCGAGACGGGCATCCAATGGCGGGAACGAAAGGAGTTCCCCATGCCGCTTGCCGAACGCTTCCTCACCCACGCCGTCGAAAATCAATCCGCGCCGCTGGCCGATTACGACGCCTACGCCACCGATCCGGCGCTACGCGATGCCTTGCACCGCGAAGGCGGCGGCTGGGCCGAGGATCATGTGGCCGCGTTCGGAAAGATCACCGGTGGCGAACTGCTGCGGCTGGGCTTTCCCGCGAACGAGAACAAGCCGAAGTTCAAGCCCTTCGACCGCTACGGAAACCGCATCGACGAAGTGGAGTTCCATCCCAGCTATCACCGCATCATGGAACTGGGCATCGCGCACGGGGTACCGAATTTCGGCTGGCGCCATGCGGACACGCCCGGCGCGAACGTGGCGCGGGCGGCGCTGGCCTATCTGCACATGCAGCCCGAGCAGGGCAACAACTGTCCGCTGACGATGACCTATGCCTGCGTCCCGGCGCTGAGGCATCAGCCAAGCCTGGCCCGCGACTGGCTGCCGCGCATTCTCTCGACCGAATACGACGGCCGCTCCATTCCGGCCTGGCACAAGCGCGGCAACACCATCGGCATGGGCATGACGGAGAAGCAGGGC
>CAZHXV010000304.1:1024-3278 GCA_964536455.1 uncultured Aquimonas sp. | reverse complement strand
CCCTGCACCACGCGCACCTTGCGCTGTTTGGCCATGCCGGCCAGGCCCTTGGTGAGCTGGCCGACGACTTTTTCCTTGTAGCCGCGAAGGCCGTCGAGCGCGATTTTCGGCTTGGCGAATTCGACGCCGAAGTCGGCGGCGTGCGCGGCCTGTTCGATCACGTCGGCGGCGTGCAGCAGCGCCTTGGACGGAATGCAGCCCACGTTGAGGCAGACGCCGCCGAGCGCGGGGTAGCGTTCGATCAGCACCGTATCAAGATCCAGATCGGCGGCGCGGAACGCGGCGGTATAACCGCCGGGGCCGGCGCCCAGAACGACGATGCGGCATTCGATGTCCGGCGCGCGGCCCGTGCCTTGGGCGGCTTGCGGCGCGGGAGCCGCCGTTGGCGCGGCCACGGGAGCGGGACTGGCGGCAGGAGCCTCGTTTCCGCCCGCTGGCGGGAGCGGCGATGAAGCCGCTTCGGTTTCGATCACCGCGACGATGCTGCCTTCGGCCAGGCTGTCGCCCAGCTTCACTTTCAGTTCCTTCACGACGCCCGCCGCGCTGGACGGAACCTCCATCGTGGCCTTGTCCGATTCCAGCGTGACCAGCCCCTGATCCTTGGCCACGGTGTCGCCGACGGCGACCAGGATCTCGATCACGGGGACGCCGCTGTAGTTGCCGATGTCCGGGACGGCGATGTCGATGCGTGCCATGTGTGTTCCCTCAGGTTGATGCTGCGTGCGGCGGATGAAGAAAGATGCGTCAGTTCCAGTGGACGCGGTAGAGATCGGTTCGGCGGTCGGCGAGATTGCGCACCGTGCCGGCTTCGCGCGCCGTGGCGAGCGCGGCCAGGTTCACGTCCGCGATCACGATCTGATCGACGTTGGCTGTCGCTTCGGCGGCGATGCCCTCGCGCGGAAACGGCAGGTCGCAGGGCGTGAGTACGACGTTCTGCGCGTACTGGATGTCGAAGTTGCGAACGCCCGGAAGATTGCCCACGGTGCCGGCCAGCACCAGCGCGCACTGGTTCTCCACGGCGCGCGCCTGGCAGCAGTAGCGCACGCGCAGATAGCCGTGGCGGTCGTCGGTGCAGAACGGCACGAAGAACAGCGCCGCGCCCGCATCGGCGAGGTGGCGGGCCAGTTCGGGGAATTCGCTGTCGTAGCAGATCATCACGCCGATGCGGCCGTGTTCGGTATCGATCGGCAGGGCATCCCCGGCGCTGCCGCCGGTCACGCCCCAGCAGGCGCGCTCGCTCGGCGTGGGATGCAGCTTGTGGCGCTCGTGCAGCCCGCCATCGGGCAGCGCCACGAAGCAGACGTTGCGAATGCCCTGGGCGGTGTTGGTGATGTGGCTGCCGCCGATCACGACGATGCGGTGCCGCTTCGCCAATCCGGCGAACAGTTCGCGCAGTTGCGGCGTGTATTGCGTGAGCTTTTCGACCGCCTGCGCGCCGGGCAGTTTTTCCGGCTCGGCGGACAGCAGTTGCAGCGTGAACAGTTCGGGGAACAGAACGAAATCGCAGCCGTAATCGGCCGCGACGAAGACCGCGTGTTCCACTTGCCGCGCGAAGTCGGCGAAGCCCGCAACCGGCTTCACCGGATACTGCACCGCGGCCACGCGCACCTGTGTTGCGCTCATCGCGTGAATCTCAGAGCAGCAGGCGGCGGATGTCGGCCAACTGCCTGGCGAGGAAGGAAGTGAAGCGCGCCGCATCCGCGCCGTCGATCACGCGATGATCGTAGGAGAGCGACAGCGGCAGCATCAGGCGCGGCTCGAATGCCGCACCGTTCCACACCGGCTGGGTCGAAGCCTTGGAGACGCCCAGGATCGCCACTTCCGGCGCGTTGATGATCGGCGTGAAGCTGGTGCCGCCGATGCCGCCGAGCGAGGAAATGGAAAAGCAGCCGCCGCTCATGTCCGCCGGGCCGAGCTTGCCGTCGCGCGCCTTCCTGCTGATCTCGCCAAGCTCCGCGGCCAGTTGCAGGAAGCCCTTTCTGTCGCAGTCGCGGAGCACCGGCACCACCAGCCCGTTGGGCGTATCCACCGCGATGCCGATGTGGAAATACTTTTTCAGGATCAGGTTGTCGCCATCGAGCGAGGCATTGAACTGCGGGTACTGCTTGAGCGCCGCCACCACGGCCTTGATCTGGAACACCAGCGGGGTGATCTTCAGCTCCTTGTTCTCTTCGCCGAGCTTCTTGCGGAAGGCTTCCATCTCGGTGATGTCGGCCTGCTCGAACTGGGTGACGTGCGGGATCATCGCCCAGTT
>CAZHXV010000304.1:0-1014 GCA_964536455.1 uncultured Aquimonas sp. | reverse complement strand
CCCAGTTGCGCGCCAGGTTCGCGCCGGAAATCTTCTTGATGCGCGACAACGGCGTGGATTCCACCTCGCCGAACTTGGAGAAATCCACCTTCGGCCACGGCAGCAGATTCAGGCCGGAACCGCCCGCCGAGGCACTGGCCGTTGCAGGCGAAACACCGCCGGCCAGCACGGCCTTCACGTAGTTCTGCACGTCTTCCCTGACGATGCGCCCGCCGCGCGCGCTGCCGGTCACCTGGAACAGATCCACGCCCAGTTCGCGCGCAAGAAGGCGTACCGCCGGCGTGGCGTAGGGCACCTTGTCCGGCAGCACCTGGTCGGCATCGAAACTCACCGGCGGGGTGCGCGGTTCGGCGGCTTCCGCCGGCACCACGGGTGCCGGAGGCGGCGGTGCGGCCGGCGCGGGCGCAGGCTTGGTTTCGGGTACAGGTGCAGGGGCAGGGGGCGCAGGTGCCGCCGCAGCGCTCTCATCCCCGGCCTCGATCAGGGCCACGACGCTGCCCTCGGAAAGCGCATCGCCAAGTTTCACCTTCAGCTCTTTCACGACGCCCGAAAACGGCGCGGGCACTTCCAGCGTGGCCTTGTCCGATTCCAGCGTGACCAGGCCCTGATCCTTGGCGACGGCATCGCCGGGCTTGACCAGCAGTTCGATCACGGGCACGTCGGTGTAGTTGCCGATGTCCGGAACGCGCGCTTCCTTGAGGCTCATGGGTGTTCTTCCTTCCCTCGGTTGACTCGTCATTCTGACCGCAGAACGTGGCGCGGCGCCACTGGCGCGGTTGGCTTCCTACCGCAACGCATAGCCGAACTGCTGGCGGAACTGCTCGGTGAACTTGTCGTAATCGAAGCGCTGGTTCTGCGGCCCCAGGTGCTCGATCTTCAGCGCCCCCATCAGCGAGGCGATGCGGCCCGTGGTGGCCATGTCCATGCCATTGGTGAGGCCGTAGATCAGCCCGGCGCGGTAGGCGTCGCCGCAGCCGGTGGGATCGACCACGCGGATCGCGCTGGCGGCGGGAA
>CAZHXV010000303.1:0-3307 GCA_964536455.1 uncultured Aquimonas sp. | reverse complement strand
CGTCCACAGTCCCTGCCCGAACACCGCCGCGAACGCGGCCTGGTAATCCGGCACGCCGGCATCGGCCATCGCGCCGACCCACCAGCTGGCGGGCGCGAGCGCAATCGCGGCATAGGCGAAGAAGAAGCCGTAAACGATCAGCGCCACCGCCAGCCACGAGATGAAACGCACGCCGCGCTTGCCGAAGTATTCGTTGATGATGTCGGTCATCACGAACACCACCGGCCACAGCAGCGTACCGGCGGTGAAACTGAGCGAGCCGCTCTGGCCGAACAGGTTCCATTCCAGCGGCGCGATGCCCAGCGTGTCTTCCAGCGCAAAGATTTTCACGCCGATGAACTCGGCCAGGATCGCGTTGGCCACGAAGAAACCGGACAGCACGAGGAACAGGGTATGGGTGCGGTCGAGCTTCATGGGCCGTACTCGGCGATGGCGGAGGCCGGATATTAACCGTGCTTCCGGCGCGACGTGCCAGCAAGGTGCGCAACCGCTGCATCGTGATGGCGCAGGCTACCCTGGAACGGACGACGCGCCCTAGAATCCGGGCATGAGTGCGAATACCGCGAACATCACCCAGTTGCTCGACCTGGCGGGAAACGGCGACCGCGATGCCTGGGATCGCCTGGTGCAACTGGTGTACCCGGATCTCAAGCGGCTGGCGCGTGAATCCTTCGCCGGTGCCGGACAGGGCCAAGGCACCCTCAACACCACCGCACTGGTGCACGAGTGCTACCTGCGGCTGGCGCGTGCCGAGGGCGCGCCGCGGGATCGCGGGCATCTGATGGCGCTGGCGGTGCGGATCATGCGACAGGTACTGGTGGATCACGCGCGCGAACGGCTGGCGTGCAAGCGCGGCGCAGGCGTGCCGGCGCTGAAGCTCGATGACGTGCAGGTGGCCGACGAACGTCAGTTCGGCCTGCTGGTACAGATAGAGGCGGCGCTGAATGCACTGGCGCAGGTGAATCCGCGCCAGGCCCAGGTGTTCGAGTGCCGCTATTTCGGCGGTCTCAACGATGCCGATACCGCGCTGACGCTGGCTATCTCGCCACGCACCGTGCACCGCGACTGGGACGCGGCGCGGGAGTGGCTGGCCGAACGCGTGGATTAGGGCGTGTTGCCCTCTCCCTGCGCAGGCGGCATGAAGGTGTTGTGAGGCGCGGTTATAGCTTCGGCCCGCAAATTGTACGAACCGAACGTAGTTGCCGAGCTTGCCCGGCAGGCAATGGAGCAAGCTCCATTGCTACAAAACTAGGGCCGGATCAATAGGGCGTATCCACCGCCACGCGCGCGGCCAGCAGGGGTTTGAGCATCGGATTGGTGTCCGTGGTTTGCGCCCGCATCGCGGCGATGGTCGCATCCAACATTGCCAGGCCGCGTTCGCGTTCGCCCGTCGCCAGCAGCAGGCGCGCGCGGCTGCCGTGTACCGAGTGCCGGCGCAGATCGCCTTCGGGCAGCGCAAGCGCCACCTCGTCGGCTGCATCGAGCGCGACCCCGGCATCGCGGTAGCGTCCGGTTTCGCGCAAGGCGTCGGCCTGGCCGCGCAGCAGAACAACGCGAACCGTCGCTGGCACGTCGGGAAGTGCGTTCAATATCGCAACGGCGCGTTCGATATCCCCCAGCGCTTCTTCGGCACGGCCCAGACCCATGCGCGCGTGCGCGAGGTTTCTCAACGGCGCCACCACCTGCAGGCTGTGCACCCCCCAAGCCGCGCTGCGCCGCGCCACCAGATCGGCGAACACCGCCTCGGCTTCGGCGAAGCGCGCGGTGGCATTGAGCAGGAAGCCGTGTTCGTTCTGCAGGAACAGGGTGTCGATCATGTCCGGGCCGTAACGTGCGCGCTGCAACTCGTAGGCCTGCCTGGCCGCGTCCACCGCATCCGCGTCCCGGCCCAGCGCCTGATAGCCGTGCGCCAGCACGGAGAGCGCCCTCAAGGTGGTTGGATGGTCGGGCCCGTGCGTCGCGCTGAGGTAGTCATGGGCGCGTTCGGCGTAGGGTGCGCCGGGGGCCGGATTGCCGGCGATGCGGAAACCCTGCGCGATGAGCAACAGCGCCTCGCCCGAGATGCGGTTGGGAACGCCGAGCACTGCATCCGCATCGCGCGTCAATGCCTGGAGCTGGTCGTTCAGGGCCGTATCGCCACTTTCCCCCGCTTGCGCTTCGTACCAGCGCAAGCGCCACTCGAGCACGCGCACGTCGTTCGGGCCGAACTCGCGCTGCCCGATGTTTACCAGCGCTTCGAACTCGCTGGCGGCGGCGGGATACTCCTGATTCGAGGTCAACAGGCTGGCGCGTTCGGCGCGTGCGCGCAGGCGGTCGGAATGGGCCTCGGGCAGCACGTTGGCGGCCTGCAACGCGGCATCGTAGAGCGTCATCGCGCGCTCGTACTCGCCGAACTCGGAGCGCAAAACGCCCAGCGTGGTCAGCACGCTGGCCTGCACCGCAGGCTCGCCGGAAAAGCGCTCGGCCACGCGTGGCTCGGCCTGATCCAGCGCCTGGCGCACGGTGACTTCGGGCGCATCGGGTGGGCGGTGCAGCGGATTGGCGGCATCGAGCAGATCGTCGTTCAGGAAGCGGTTGATCGCCTCGGCGGCGGCGCGCGCATCGCTGGCCGCGTCGCGTTCGCGCTCGGCTTCGGCGCGCTGCTGATTGGCGATGTCGCGCTCGGCGCGCAGGCGCTGGGTGAAGAACAGGGTGCCGCCGATCAGCACTGCGAGCGCGAGTGCTGCCAGCGCCACCGAGAACGGATGGCGCTGCACGTAGCGCGTGGCCACATACGTCGCCGTGCGCGGGCGCGCCGCGACCGGGCGATGTTCCAGATACGCGCGCACGTCCGCCGCCAGCGCCTCGACCGTGGCGTAACGCCGCGACGGATCGAGCCGGCAGGCCATCGCCAGGATCGCCACAAGATCGGAATGGAGCTGCGGTGGAATCGCCGGCACCACCTCGTCGCAAGACGTGGACGACGGCAACGCGCGCGTGGGCAGCACCGTGCCGGAAAGCGCCGTATCGCGCTGCGCCGCATCGGCACTCAGCAGCGCCGCCAGCAAACGGCCCAACTGGTACACATCCGAAGCGGCGGTGAGCGCTTCGCCGGCCACCTGTTCGGGGCTGGCGAAACCGGGCGTGAAGGCGCGCGCGACCAGCGTGTCGTCGTCGCCCAGCAGTTGCGCGATGCCGAAATCCAGCAGCCGCGCGCCGCCATCGGCATCCACCAGCACGTTCGACGGCTTGATGTCCCGGTGCAGCACGCCGCGCGCATGCGCGAACGCCACCGCCGCGCAGACTTCCAGAAACAGCGCCAGGCGCT
>CAZHXV010000302.1:0-3334 GCA_964536455.1 uncultured Aquimonas sp. | reverse complement strand
CGTCAACGTGCCCAACTGCGACTGGGAAGCGCTGGCGGGCTTCGAGGTCACCCGTCTTGGCCATCGGCACCGCGCCGAACCGGCGATCAAGGCGGCCGATCCGCATGGCCGCCCGGTGTGGTGGATCGGCCCGGCCGGGCCGGAACAGGATGCCGGCCCCGGCACCGATTTCCATGCGGTGCGCGCAGGCTGCGTCTCGGTGACGCCGATCCACGTCGACCTCACCCGCTACCAGGCGCTGGAAAATGTCGCCGGCTGGATCGATGGCCTTTCCGCTGCGTTGCGGAACGGCGGAGCATGATGCCTGCGGCCAAGCCGGGCGAGGAATTCGCTGGCCTGGGAATGACCGGGCGGCGCGCGCGCGACCGTCTGATCGAAAGCCTGCGCCGCAACGGCATCAAGGACGAGCGTGTGTTGCAGGCCGTGGCGAACGTGCCGCGCCATCTTTTCATCGACGAAGCCCTGGCCAGCCGCGCCTACGAGGATACGGCCCTGCCGATCGGACGCGGCCAGACCATTTCCCAGCCGTGGGTCGTGGCGCGGATGACCGAAGCCCTGCTCGAAGCGGCCCCGCGCCGGCGCGTGCTGGAAATCGGCACGGGTTCGGGCTATCAGGCCGCCGTACTCTCGGCGCTGGTGGAAACCGTCTATACCGTCGAGCGCATCGACGAATTGCAGCACCAGGCCCGCCGCCGCCTGCGCAAGCTCGGTTGCCGCAACGTGTTCTGCCATTTCGACGACGGCACGCTCGGCTGGCCGGAGCGTGCGCCCTTCGATGCGATCCTCATCACCGCCGCCACCTCGGCGCTGGAACCGGCCCTCCTGCGCCAGCTTGCGCCCGGCGGCGTGCTGGTCGCCCCGGTCGGCGGGCCGGAAGCGCAGCACCTGATGCGCTGGCAGGGCACGAACGGCAACTGGGCGCCGGAAGTGCTGGGCGCGGTGAGTTTCGTGCCGCTGCTGAAAGGCACGGCATGAAGCTGTTCACGCCGCTGTACAACAGGATGCTGGCCTGGTCGCGGCATCGGCACGCCCCGGCGCTTTTGGCCTTCATCAGCTTCATCGAGGCCATCTTCTTCCCGATTCCGCCGGAAGTGATGCTTGCGCCGATGTCCCTGGCCCAGCCGCGCCGCGCCTTCTGGTTCGCGGCGCTGAGCCTGGGCGGTTCGGTGGCGGGCATGTTCATCGGCTATGCCATCGGGCATTTCTTCATTGAAGCGGCGATGCCGCTGCTGGAACGCTTCGGCTACGCCGCGCAGTTCGACCAGATCAAGCAGCAGGCGGCGGAAAACGGGTTCTGGCTGTTGCTGATCGCAGGTTTCACGCCGATCCCGTTCAAGGTATTCACGCTGGCGTCCGGCGCGGTCGGGATGCCGCTGCTGCCGTTCTTCCTCGGCGCATTGATCGGGCGCGGCAAGCGCGTATTCCTCGTGGCGGGCGCGATCCGGCTGGGCGGCGAAAAGGCCGAGCGCGCCCTGCATCGTCACATCGAACCCATCGGCTGGATCGCACTGGCCTTGCTGGCCGGGCTGATCGGCTGGCTGATCCTGCGGAGCAACGGCGCATGAAGACCTGGCTGCGCATTTTCCTCGTACTGATGCTGGCCGCCGTGCTTGGCGGCTGCGGCATCCGGCACCAGACCACGGTATCCCGTACGCCCGAGGCCACCGTCCGAAGCGCTCCGCCGCCAGCACGGAAAACCGAGCCCGTCGCCGCCCAACCCATGCGTTACACCGTGGTGCGCGGCGATACGCTGTACTCCATCGCCCTTCGCCACAATGCGGATTTCCGCGATCTGGCGCGCTGGAACGGCCTTGCCGCGCCTTACACCATCTATCCCGGCCAGAGCCTGCGCGTGGATGGGGCAGAAGCACCGAAACCCGTTGCTTCCGTGCCTGCGAAACCACCGCAGCCCGCGAAACCTGCGCCGGAAAAGCCTGTCGCCCCGGCTTCACCTGCTCCGGCTTCACCGCCGGTCGCAGTGGAGGTGGAGCGGCTTCCCACGCCCCAGCCTGCGCCATCGCATCCGCCAGCGCCCACCAGTTCAGCGCCGGAAACCCCCAGCAAGACCACCGCCACCGCACCGCCCGTCATCGCCGCCGCCGGAAATCGCGCCGTGGACGGCATCGCCTGGCGCTGGCCGACCAACGGCCACGTCGTCGCCACTTACGCCGCTGGCGACCAGACCCGCCAGGGTTTGGGCATTGCCGGCAACGCCGGCCAGCCGGTGCTGGCCAGCGCCGATGGGGAAGTGGTGTATTCCGGCGCGGGCCTGCTCGGCTATGGCGAGCTGGTCATCGTCAAGCATTCGGATACCTACCTTTCCGCCTACGGCCACAACCGCAAGCGCCTCGTGGCCGAAGGCGAGAAGGTGCGCGCCGGGCAGCAGATCGCCGAAATGGGCCGCAGCGGCGCGGCCCGCGACATGCTTCATTTCGAGATCCGGAAGAACGGAAAACCCGTTGATCCGATGGGCTTCCTGCCCAAGCGTTGAATCCTGCGGCCGGCTCAACCGCCGATCAGGAACACCGCCACCACGCGCCGCCCCTCGGCGGCGAGCAGGTTGAAGGTGCGCGCAGCGGCGGCGGTATCCATGGCTTCGATGCCGATGTTCCGCCGCCAGAATTCGGCCATCTGCGCAGGCTTCGGGAAATGCTGGCGCGCGCCGGTGCCCAGCAGCACCAGTTCGGGCGAAAGCGACAGGATGGCCTGGATGGCCGCCTCGTCCAGTTCCTCGACCCGGCATGGCGCGAATTCGCTTTCGCAGCGGTCGGGCGCAAGCACGAAGCTGGCGGTGAAGGTGCGGTCATCCACCGTCACCGCATCGGCTAAGGCGCGGCGGATGCGATGGTGGCCTTCGCTGCGGTGTTCGACCAGCGCCATTGGAACCTGTCAGCGCGGCAATGCGATCTGCGGGGCGTCGGAATTGCGACGATAGAGCGTCGCCACGTGGCCAATGCGCTGCACCACGGCGGCACGGGTACGGTCGGCCAGTTCCGCGACCGCGGCTTCGCGCACCTCCCGATCCTCGCCGGGAATGCGCACCTTCACCAGTTCGTGGTGCGAAAGCGCCAGGTCGAGTTCCGCCAACACGCCCGGCGTGACGCCTTTTTCGCCGAGCAAAATCACTGGCTTGAGCGAATGCGCCAGGCCGCGCAGGTAGCGTTTCTGTGAAGCGGAGAGGGCGGCGGACATCGCGGTTCAGGCTCAGGTTCGGGCCGGAAAGGTTAACATGCCGCCTCGTTTCCATCCCCTCAGGTTCCGATGGCCGCACGCAGCAAAAGCAGCCAGCGCTGGCTGCGCGAGCATTTCTCCGACCCCTTCGTGAAGAAGGCCC
>CAZHXV010000301.1:0-3336 GCA_964536455.1 uncultured Aquimonas sp. | reverse complement strand
CTCGTCCACCGCGTAGAAGTTGACGCCCCAGTAGCCGTGGTAGCCGGTCTTGCCCTGGTCGGAAAGGAAGCTCTCGCAGCCGGGCGGCGTGCCGCCGGTGAAGGCTTCGTCCGGGTTATCGACAACCGGCGTGATCCACACCGCATCAAAGCCCATGCCCTTGATGTAATCCAGATGGTCGGCCAATCCCCTGAAGTCGCCACCCAGATAACCGATGTTGCCCGCCACGCCGTCGCAGGGTTGCAGCGGAATGTCGAAGCTGCGATGCGCGCCGCCCTGTTCGCGGTGGTCGTTGGAGGCATCGCCGTTGACGAAGCGATCCGTCATCACGAAGTACACCGCGTTGGCGGCGAAGGGTTCCAGCGTGCCGTAGTAATCCGTGGCGGCAGGTGTGCCCTGGGTCGATGGCGTTTCGGCAGGCGTACAGGCGCTCAGTGCGAACACCGCGCACAGGGCGGAAAGCAGGGTGTGGCGCATGATTCAGTGTTCCTTCGCAACGGAATGCCGCGGCAGCCGCACGCGCAGCGCGCAAACGCCCGCCAGCAACAGGCAGATGCCGCCGAGCATCAGGATGCGCAATGGCTGGCCATCGAACAGTTTGGAGAGCAGCACGCCCAGCGTGCTCACCGCCACCAGTTGCGGGATCACGATGAAGAAATTGAAGATGCCCATATAGACGCCCATCTTCGCCGCTGGCAGGCTGTCCGAAAGCATTGCGTAGGGCAGCGACAGGATCGAAGCCCAGGCGAAGCCGACGCCGACCATCGGCAGCAACAACCATCGGGGGTCGCCGATCAATGCGATGGACAACAGGCCGATCCCGCCCAGCCACAGGTTGAGCAGATGGCTCCCGCGCAGGCCGAAGCGCCGCGCCATCCACGGAATCCCGATCGCCGCCAGCGCCGCGAAGCCGTTGTACGCGGCAAACAGTACGCCAACCCAGTTCGCCCCTTCGTTGTACGCGGCGGATGTGGGGTCGCTGCTGCCGAAATGCGTGCCGGCCACCGTGGCGGTGGTGTAGAGCCACATGCAGAACAGGCCGAACCAGGAAAAGAACTGCACCACGGCCAGTTGCCGCATCACCGCGGGCATGGCGTGCAGATCGGCGCTGAGCGCGGCCAGCATCGTGCCGCGCGCCGATCGCGCCGCGAGGATCCGCAGCAGGCCATAGGCCAGCGGCAAGGCCGCAAGCACGTAAAGCTCGCGCTTGACGCCGAAATGCCACACCAGCACCACGCCCGCCAGGCCGACGATCAGCCACGGCACGCCACCGGATGCCGGCGGAACCTCGCCCCCGTGCCCGGAAACGCTTTCAGGTTCGGCATCGTCGAAGGAGCGCAGCGTATCCGGCGCATATTCGCGCGTGCGCAGCACCGTCCAGAGGATGGCGCACAGCAGCACCACGCCACCGGCGTAGAACGCGAAGCGCACGGTATCGGGCACCACGCCCGGTGCGGCGGTATTGACCACGCCCACCTTGGCCAGCAGCCACGGCAGCAGGCTGGCCACCACCGAGCCCACGCCGATGAAGAAGCTCTGCATCGCATATCCGGTGGGGCGCTGGCGCGGGGAAAGCTGGTCGCCGACGAAGGCACGAAACGGCTCCATCGAGACGTTCAGCGAAGCATCCAGAATCCACAGCGTCCCGGCGGCGATCCACAACTGCGGCGAGTCCGGCATGAAGAACAGCGCCAGCGTGGAGAAGATCGCGCCCCACAGGAAATACGGGCGGCGGCGGCCCAGGCGCGTCCAGGTGCGGTCGGAGAAGTAGCCGATCACCGGCTGCACCAGGAGGCCGGTCAAGGGCGCGGCGATCCACAGCCCCGGCACCTCGTCCATGTCCGCGCCCAGCGTCTGGAAGATGCGGCTGACGTTGGCGTTCTGCAGCGCAAAGCCGAACTGGATGCCCAGGAAGCCGAAGCACATGTTCCAGATCTGCCAGAACGACAGCGTTGGTTTCGCAGCCATGAAGCGCCCTGCCCCTGGGGAATCGTGGCCGTCATTCTCGGCACAGGCCGGTGCATTTGCCTTGCCGCAGTGCAGCATGATCGACGAGGCATGGAAACGGCCAGGTGAAAGGGGAAATTGCGGCACGACACTTGGGTTTGCGCCGATTCCCGCGTTCCTGCGCGGGAGTCGCGCGAGGCGCGCCGCCGCACGGCGTGCATACGTATTCATCCCGACGCAATAACGCCGCATTAACGCGATATGCGGCTATGCAGCAATGGCGGGCGGCGCGATTCGGCAATTTCCTTGTGCGGCGCAACGCCGGATTTTCCGCCATTCCTGCGCTTCGGCGCTGCGCGAGGTGAATACGTATGCAGCCAATTCCGGCGGCTCCAGCGGCGACTACCATGCGCCAAACCCGCAACCGGCCTGCCTTTGACACCGCCTGCAACACGGCGGCGCAGGCCGGAACCGGACACCGGACGATCCAGACACCGCCTTCGAGGGAGAGGGGAACATGCACCACCACAAACGCACATCGCTGTTCGTTGCGCTGGCCTCGGCCATGACGCTGATCGCAAGCCAGGCCGCCGCGCAGGAAAAGAAGGACGACGCGACGGAGCTGGATACCGTGGTCGTCACCGGCATCCGCGCCGGCATCGAGAGCGCCATCGCGGTCAAGCGCGATTCCTCCTCCATCGTCGAGGCCATCTCCGCCGAGGACATCGGCAAGCTGCCGGACGTCTCCATCGCCGAATCCATCGCTCGCCTGCCCGGCCTGGCCGCGCAGCGCGTGGCAGGCCGCGCCCAGGTCATCAGTGTGCGCGGGCTATCGCCGGATTTCGCCACCACCTTGCTCAACGGGCGGGAAATGGTGAGCACCGGCGACAACCGCAGCGTCGAGTTCGACCAGTACCCCTCCGAACTGATCGGCGGCGTGACGGTGTTCAAGACGCCCGACGCGGGGCTGATCGGCCAGGGTCTTTCCGGCACGCTGGACATGAAAACCGTGCGTCCGCTGGATTTCGCCGAACGCACCATCACGCTCGGCGCGCGCTATCAGGACAGTTCGCTCGGCTCGGCCGCAAACTCCGACGGCAGCGGCAACCGCATCAACGCCAGCCTCATCACCCGCAGCGAGGATGCGCGCTTCGGCTTCTCCATCGGCTATTCCCATTCGGACATGCCGATCCAGGAAAACCAGGTCGGGCTGTACGAACCCTGGCAGGCCATCGGCGAAGGCTGGCGGCCCGGCGTTGCGCTCGGCACCTTCTATTCGGACGGCATCAAGGCGCTGCGCCGCACCGGCAACATCCAGCGCGACGGCGTGATGGCGACCTTGCAGTTCCGCCCGTCCAGCGCCTGGACCAGCACGCTGGACCTGTTCTA
>CAZHXV010000300.1:0-3353 GCA_964536455.1 uncultured Aquimonas sp. | reverse complement strand
TCCGCCCGCTGTCGGCGGGCGTCGCGGTGCCGCTGTTCGCGTTCTTCTCGGCGGTGTTGACCGGCTGGCCGTTGCTGACCAGGATCGCGGCGACGGTGCCGGCGAATTCGGCTTCGATCGGGTTGAACATCTTCATCGCTTCGATGATGGCCAGGGTATCGCCGACCTTGACGCTCTGGCCGAGGCTAACGAACGGCGGGGCATCCGGGCTGGCGGAGGCGTAGTAGGTGCCGACCATCGGCGAGCGCACCACGCGGCCTTCGGGCAGTGCGCTGGCGGTGCTGGTTGCCGGCGTGGGGAGCGGCGCTGCGGTGGCGGTGGCGACGGGTGCCGGTGCGGGCGCTGCGACCATGATCGGCGCAGGAGCCTGCACACCGACGGCGGCGCGCGACAGGCGCACGGATTCTTCGCCTTCGCGGATCTCGATTTCGGTGAGGTTCGACTCTTCCAAAAGGTCGATCAGTTTCTTGATTTTTCTAAGGTCCATGTCGGTCTTCTCGTGAACGTGCCCGCGCCTGCGGGAAAAACGGTTATCGGTGGCCGGGTTCGCCCGCGGCGCGCTCGGTGGATTCGAGCTGCCGGGCCGCCGCCGCCAGCGCCAGGCCGTAGCTCAGCGGCCCGAAACCGGCGACGACGCCGACGGCCAGGTCGCTGAAATAGCTGGTGTGGCGGAAGGGTTCGCGCCGGTGCGGGTTGGAAAGGTGCACTTCGATGAAGGGGATGCCCACGGCGGCCAGCGCGTCGCGGATCGCCACCGAGGTGTGGGTGAAGGCGGCGGGATTGATGAGGATGAAATCCGTGCCGTCGCCGCGCGCGGCCTGGATGCGGTTCACCAGTTCGTGCTCGGCGTTGGACTGGAAACTTTCCAGCCGGTGGCCGTGGCCTGCGGCGCGGGCGGCGAGATCGGCGTCGATCGTCGCCAGATCGGTATGGCCGTAGATCGAAGGTTCGCGGCTGCCGAGCAGGTTCAGATTGGGGCCGTGCAGCACCAGAATACGGGCCATCTGCGTCCAGGGCTGGCAACGAAAGGGCAGGAAGTGTGGCCCTGAAGACGGTAATTGTCCAGTGAACGGACGCGAAGTTCGGCGAACGTGCTGCAACGTGCGGCGGCGTATGGGTGATTCAGGGTTCCACGAAGCCTTCGATCTCGCCATGGTCGAACGCGCCGAGCTTGCCGCGCACCAGCACGCCTTCTGCATCGATCAGCACCGAATACGGCAGCACGCCACGGCGGTTGCCGAACAGCACCGAGGTATCCGACGGGCCGGAAGGCTCGATCAGGATGGGAAAGCGCACCGGGTGTCCGGCCAGGAAATCGGCCACGTCGTCCGCATCGTCCAGCGCCACGCCGACCACGCGCACACCGCCGAGGGCTTCCTGCGCGGTGGCGAAATCGTCCAGCAGCGGCATTTCCCGCACGCAGGGGCCGCACCAGCTCGCCCAGAAATTCACCAGCAAGGGCCGGCCGCGCCATTGCGAGAACGCCTGCGGCTGGCCGGCGAGATCGGGCAAGGCCAGTTCGGGCAGCGGATCGCCCGGTTCGATCATGCGGCGGCCATCGGACAGCACAGGCGGCGGCTGATGCAGCAGCGTGCGCAGCACCCAGCGGCCCGGATCGGATTCCAGCACCGCCGCCGGGCCGAAGGCGAACAAGGCGAATCCCAGCCCCGCCATGGCGCCGACGAGGCCGAAGCAGGCGATCAGCAGCGCCTGTTGCCAGCGCTTCACCGCGCAGATTCCGCCAGCGCCGCGTCCACCGCCGCCTGGGTCAGCACGGTGGGCAGCACGATGCCTTCGGCCTGGCCGTGGAACACCACGTACAGCGGCACCACGACCGCGCCGTGGGCTTCCAGGAAGGCGGTGATGGCCGGATCCACGTGCGTCCAGTCGCCCACCAGATATTGCGCATCTGCGGCATCGAGCGCGGCGCGGAAGGCCTCGGTGGCCAGCACGCGCTTTTCGTTCGCCTTGCAGGTGACGCACCAATCCGCCGTCATGTTCACGAACACGGTGCGACCGGCGGCGCGCAATTCGTCCAGGCGGGCCTGCGACCACGCGCTTGCCGGTTCCGCCGCCGAAACCGGCGCTTGCGCATCGGTGCCGCGCAAGGCCGCGAGCGGCCAAAGCGCCAGCGCCAGCAGGGCCACCGCCACCAAGCGCTTCAACAGCGATCCGGCCCAGCGCGCCTTTTCCCAGCACCACAGCGCCAGCGCCAGCACCGCCACGCCCGCCAGCACGTGCGCCATCGCATCCACGCCAAGCTGCCTTCCAAGCACCCACAGCAGCCACACGGCGGTGAGGTACATCGGGAACGCCAGTATCTGCTTGAGGCTTTCCATCCACGCGCCGGGCCGGGGCAACGCCTTCGCCAGCGACGGCACGAAACCGATCAGCAGGAACGGCAAGGCGAGGCCCAGGCCGAGCGCGGCGAACACCACCAGCGCCGCGACGGTGCCCGAGGCGAAGGCGAAGGCCATCGCCGTGCCCATGAACGGCGCGGTGCAGGGGCTGGCGACCACCACCGCCAGCACGCCGGTGAAGAAATCCCCCGCCGCGCCGCTTTTCCGGGTGAGCTTCTCGCCCGCGCCGGCCCAGCCGGCACCAATGGAAAACACGCCGGAAAGGCTCAGGCCCACCGCCGCGATCACATACACCAGCGCGGCAACCACCGGCGGCTGCGGCAACTGGAACCCCCAGCCCAGCGCCAGCCCCGCCTGGCGCAGCGCCAGCACGGCGGCGCCCAGCGCAAGGAAGCTGACCAGCACGCCGGCGGTGTACCAGAGCGCGTGCGCCCGGGCATGGCTGTGGCTTTCCCCGCTCTGCGCCAGGCCCAGCGCCTTCAGCGACAGCACCGGCAGCACACAGGGCATCAGGTTCAGGATCAAGCCGCCGCCCAGCGCCAACGCGATCGCCAGCCACAGGTTCACGCCGCCGCGTTGCCCGCCAGTCGCCTGCGCAGCGGCTTCGGAGGGCTTGAGCGCCGGGGTCGAAACCAGTTGTTCGGCCGCTGCCTGCGGCAATTCGATCCGTACCTGCCGCGTCATCGGCGGATAGCAGATGCCGTCGGTCTGGCAGCCCTGGAACGTGGCTTCCAGCGTCAGCGCCATCGCCTCGGCGCGGCTGCGGCGCAATGGCAACGGCACTTCGATCTGGTTGAAATACACCGCCACGTCGCCGAAGTGCTCGTCGTGGTGCGCTTGGCTTGGTGGCCATTGCGGCGTGGCCAGGGCGACACTCTCGGAATCCCGCAAGGCGAGGCTGGAGCGGTCGCGGTAGAGGTAATACCCCGGCGCGGGCGTGAAGCGCAGCAGCAGTTCCACCGGCGAAACCGCGATGGCCTCGAACTGGAAGGC
>CAZHXV010000299.1:891-3359 GCA_964536455.1 uncultured Aquimonas sp. | reverse complement strand
GCCGTGCCGCGCAGGTTGCGCGCGGCGCGGCGATCCTGTACGCGGAAAGGGTCACCCGCTCGATGCGGGCGGCGATCGACGAAACCGACCGTCGCCGAGCCAGGCAGGCCGAGTTCAATGCCCTCCACGGCATCGTGCCGCGCGGCGTGGTGCGGCCCATCGCGGACATCATGGAAGGCGCGCGCGAAGCCGTGTACGAAGGCGGCAAGGGCGACCGTCGCCGCAACGCCCGCCGCGTCGCCGATTCCGCGGCCGAAGGCATGGGCATCGTGGCGCCGGAGCAGCTTGGCGCGGCGCTGAAGAAGCTCGAACAGCAGATGTTCAAACACGCCAGGGATCTGGAATTCGAGGAAGCGGCGCGGGTGCGCGACGAGATCCAGAAACTGAAGGCGCGCGCACTGGCCGGGTGAGGAACCTTCGGCCTGCGGTGCCGGTCGTGAGCCTCCGGGGCAAGGCCGCATCGGCGAGGACGGTTCCCGAGGCGGCAAGACGCCGCTACGCTCTGCACCCCGTTCCACTTGCATCCATTTCAAGCCCGCAGGAGTTTTCCCATGCACGCCTTCATCAGGAACCTGGCCTGGCCGTTGTTGTTCTGCGCCTGCGCCGCGCAGGCGGACGACATGGCGCGGCAACGGGTCGATGCCATCGCCGCGGCCATCGAAACCAACTATTTCGACGCCGGCAAGGGCAAGGGCATCGCCGATGGGTTGCGCACCGCCGCGGCCAATGGCGAGTTCGACGAATACGCCAGCGCTTCGGAACTGGCGGTCGCTGCAACCGAGCGATTGCAGCCGCTGGATCCGCACTTCATCGTGCACCTGGCATCGAAGAAGCCCAAGCGCAAATCCCGGGGCTCCTCGTTCGGCGGCGCCGGTGGCGGTTCGGGCGGCGGAACCTATCTGAACCTGCCGCAGGACGGTAACGACACCGGCATCGCGCGGGTGGAAATCCTGCCGGGCGGCATTGGCTATCTGGTGATGACCCGCTTCGCGCATTTCGAATTCGACCAACCCTCGGCGGTGCGCACGGCGATCAACGACGCCCTGCAGAAACTCTCCGCCAGTAAGGCGGTCATCATCGACCTGCGCGGCAACGGCGGTGGTTCGTCGAACATGGTGGGTTATCTCGTCAGCGCCTTCGTGAAGCCCGGTGCGAACGTTTACAACGAGTACCGCAGCCGCGACGGCAATCGCAGCGAAGCGCCGGAACGGGAGTACTTCAAGCCGCGCACCAGCGTGCCGCTGTACGTGCTGATCGATTCTGGCATCGGCCCGGAAGCGGAATCCTTCGCCTACGCCTTGCAACAGGCCGGGCGCGCCACGCTCGTGGGCGAGCGCACCAGCGGCCTGTTGAGCAGCCCCACCGCCTCGGTGCCGGCGGGCACGGAATTCATGCTGATGATCACCATCGGCTCGCCGGTCAACCCGATTTCCGGCACCAGTTGGGAAGGCGAGGGCGTCAAGCCCGACGTGCGCGCGGAAGCCGTGCTGGCGTTCGATAAGGCTTTGTCGCTGGCGCGCCAGGCGGCGCGTTGATCGAGGTGCCGGATTCCGGCGCGAATCGGGAACCCGTTCAAGCCTTGGCGGAAAACTTTCCGCCTGCATGACTTTTGGGAGTGACCTGCGGCACGAGCCTGCACCACCATCGTGCATGGCCCGTGCCGCATCCTGCGATACGGGCGTCCGTCCTTCCGCCTGCCATCCCGGAATTCCCATGCGCCGTCCGCTCGCCCTTGCCCTTGCGCTGGCCCTGTCCAGCCCGCTCGCTTTCTCCGCTCCCGCCGCGCCCACCGCCATTGCCGCAGGCAGGCCGGCCGACGCCGTGACCACGCAGTTGCCGCGCAACGTGCGGCCTGTCCACTACACGCTGGCGGTGACGCCGCATGCGGAAACGCTGAGCTTCGACGGCGAGGTCGCCATCGATCTGGAGGTGCTGGAAGCCACCGACCTGATCGCGCTGAACCAGTGGGGAATGCAGTTTTCCAGGGTCGAGTTGACGCGCATCGACGACGAAGCCGCGCCTGTGCTGGTGCCGAAGATCGACGCCAGCGACATCCTGCAACGGGCGGTCTTCACCTTCGGGCAGGAACTCAAGCCCGGCGCATACCGCCTGTCGCTGACCTACACCGGCAAGATCGGCACCCAGGCCAACGGCCTGTTCGCGCTCGACTACGCCACGCCCGAAGGCAAAAAGCGCGGGCTGTTCACCCAGTTCGAGAACTCCGACGCGCGCCGCTTCGTGCCCTCGTGGGACGAGCCGAACCACAAGGCCACGTTCGACCTCACCGTCACCGTGCCCGCCGCGCAGATGGCGATCAGCAACATGCCCGTGGCCGAACGACGCGAAGCCGGCGAGGGCCTGGTCACGCTGAAGTTCGAGCGCTCGCCGAAGATGTCCACGTACCTGCTGTTCTTCGCGCTCGGCGATTTCGAGCGATGTTTTCAGCGTGATTGGATCGGCCGGGTACC
>CAZHXV010000299.1:0-881 GCA_964536455.1 uncultured Aquimonas sp. | reverse complement strand
ACCTGCTCCGGGAGCGCTGCCGGGCACTGGGCACCGCGCTGATCCTGGTCACGCACGAAATCGGCGTGATCGCGCAGAAGGGCAAGGTCGATCAGGCCCGCTTCGCGCTGGAATCCTCCAAGGACGTGCTGGCCGAATACAACGACTACTTCGGCGTGAAGTACCCGCTGCCCAAGCTCGACAATATCGCAGCTCCCGGCCGCAGCCAGTTCTTCTCCGCGATGGAGAACTGGGGCGCGATCTTCACCTTCGAGCACACCCTGCTGCTGGATCCGGCGATTGCCAACGTCTCCGACCGCCAGCGCATCTTCAGCGTCGCCGCGCACGAGATCGCGCACCAGTGGTTCGGCAACCTCGTCACGATGGCCTGGTGGGACGACCTCTGGCTCAACGAGGGCTTCGCCACCTGGATGGCGGCGCGCACCACGCAGAAGCTGCATCCGGAATGGAACACCGCGCCGATCGCGGTGTTCCATGCCGATCTGCCGCGGCTGGGCGCGGAGGACGTGGCGGCGCTGCTCGCCGCGGGAGAGCGCGGCGGCTGCGCGATTGCGCCCGACCGCCACGGCACCGGCACCAATGCGCTGGCGATCGGGGACGGCCGCGCCTTCAGTTTCGCCTTCGGCGCGGACAGCTTCGCCCGCCACCGCGCGCAGGCGGGGGAGCGATTCGAAATCGTGACGCGGCCGGGACTGGCGCTGGATGTCGACACGCCGGACGATCTGCGAATTGCCTCACGGGCGAGTTGACAGCGCCGCGCAGGAGAGTAATTCTATCCATCAATGCAGAATTGATGGGAGCAGGATATGCGCGGCCGTTCCGTTCCGGACCATGTGCCTTCCGAATTGGTGCGCGATTTCAACTATTGGACGGCGGCCGGC
>CAZHXV010000298.1:0-3389 GCA_964536455.1 uncultured Aquimonas sp. | reverse complement strand
AGCCAAACATCAGGCCCTGGTCGCCCGCGCCCTGCTCCTCCGGCTTTTTCTTCTTCTTGCCCGAACCGTCCACGCCGGCGGCGATGTCCGGCGATTGCTTGCCGATCAGGTTCAGCACGCCGCAGGTCGCACCGTCGAAGCCGACCTGCGAGGAGGTGTAGCCGATGCCGGTGATGACTTCGCGCGCCAGGGCTTCGATGTCCACCCACGCCGAAGTGGTGACTTCGCCCGCGACGATGGCCACGCCCGTCTTCACCAGCGTCTCGCAGGCCACGCGCGCGGCGCTGTCCTGCGCCAGGATCGCATCCAGCACGGCATCGGAAATCTGGTCGGCGACCTTGTCCGGATGGCCTTCGGACACCGATTCGGAAGTGAAGAGGGTGGTGCTCATGGTGGGCAAATATCCTTTGATTCGGATGAAAGGATTGAAGGGGCGGGCATCATACTGCCCGTGCGCGGAGTGTCAATCGGGCGGACTGTAGTTCAATAGAGTACGTTCACGATCAGGATCACCACCACCAGATAGGCGAAGGTGAGCGGCAAGCCGGCACGCAGCAGGTCGCGCGCGCTGCACCCTGCCGGGCCGGCGGCCATCGCCAGCACCGGGTTGGTGGCGGAAAGCAGGTTGTCGGAGGCGGCCAGCGCCACGATCAGCGCGAACGGCAACGGCGGAACGCCCGCGGAAACCGCGATGTTGATCCCGATCGGCACCATGATCGCGGTCGCCCCGACGTGCCCGATGGCCAGGCCCAGCATCACCGTCAGCAGCGCCACCACGATCTGCAACAGCACCGGCGAACCGTCGCCGATGCGTTCGATCACCGATTGCGCCAGATACAGCGCCAGGCCCGAGGTTTCCACCGCCCAGCCCAGCGGGATGAGGCTGGCCATCAGGAACGTGGATTTCCAGTGGATCGAGCCGTAGGCCTCGTCCATCTTCAGCACGCCGGCCATCAGCATCGCCACCGCGCCGGTCATCAGCGCCAGCGGCGCGGAGATGTGGTGGCTCATCGCCAGCGCCATGGTGGCGGCGAAGATCGCCACCGCGAGCCAGAGTTTGTGCGGGCGCTGCTCCGTCTTCGGCACATCGGTCACGACGACGAAATCGCGTTCGGCGGCGGCCTTGTCCAGATCGCGCCAGATGCTGTGGAACACCAGCATGTCGCCGGCGCGCAACGCCAGGCCGCGATGGTTTTCGCGGAACACCTGCTCGCCGCGGTTGACCGCCAGCACGCTGACGCCGTTGCGACGGCGCAGGCGCAGGTCGGCCACGGTCTGGCCGATGAAGCGCGAGGTCGGCGGAATCACCGCCTCGGAAATGCCGGCGCGCGCCGGATCGAACAGTTCGCCGAAATTGCGCAACCGCGCCTGCATCCGGCACTCGTGCTTCTGCGCGAAGGCAGCGACGTGCTCGCGCTTGCCGAACACGCCCAGCACGCTGCCGACCCAGACGATTTCGTCCGCCGGCGGCGCCAGCCGCGCCTCGTTGCCGGATTTGAGCGCCAGCAACAGCGGCGCTCCGGGCAAGGCCTCGGCCTCGCCGATGGACATGCCCACCAGCGGGCTTTCGGCGGTGACGGTGAGCTCGAAGACTTCCCCTTCGATGCCGTAGGTATTGGCGAAGTAGCTTTCGGTGCGCGCCGGGGCCGTGGCCTTTTCGGCGATGGCCCCGAACAGCCTGCGCCCGAACACGCGGAAATACAGCAGCGCGGACCCCAACAGCGCCAGGCCCACCGGCAGCGGCGCGAACATCGGCAACTGCGGCAGCGTCGCCACGCCCGAGGGCAGGTTGTCGTTGGCGCGCGCCAGGAGATCGTTGAGCATGATCTGCGGCGAATTGCCGATCATCGTCAGCGTGCCGCCCATCATGATGCACACCGCCATCGGCATCAGCAGCCGCGCCATCGGCACGCCGCTGCGCGACGAAAGCCGCGTGGCGATCGGCAGGAACAGCGCCATCACCGCCGGGTTCTGCATCGTCGCCGACACCAGCCCGGCGGCGGCGCAGGCGAACAGGATCAGGCGCTCCTCGATGCCCTTGGAGCGGCGCAGCAGCACGCCCGCCAGACGGTTCAGCGCGCCGGTGCGATCCAGCCCGGCGCCCAGGATCATCGTGGCGATCATGCTCATCACCGCGCTGCCGGCGAAGCCGTCGAACAACTGCGCCGAAGGCACCAGGCCGGAGAGGCCCAGCAGCACCAGCACCGCGAGGGCCACCACGTCCCCGCGCAGGCGTTCCCACACGAACATCACCATCGTGAACCCGACCAGCCCCAGCACCAGCAGCATTTCCTTGCTGAGGGCGGGATCGCTGGCGAGCAGTTCGGCGTCCATGCCCGGTTCGGTCAGCCCTGGCCTTCGTCGTTGCGGCGCAGGTAGAGCAGATCCCAGACGCCATGCCCGAGCCTCATGCCGCGCACCTCGAAATGCGTCTCCGGCCGCCAGCTCGGACGCGGAAAATAATCGCGCGGCCCGGCACGGTTCTCGAAGCAGGGTTCGGCATCGAGCACATCCCACATGTGCTCGGCGTACGGTTCCCAATCGGTGGCCAGGTGCAGCAGGCCGCCGGGAGCCAGTTTCTTCGCCAGCAGTCTGGCGAACGGCGGCTGGATCAGGCGGCGCTTGCCGTGGCGCTTCTTCGGCCACGGGTCGGGGAAATAGATGCGGATTTCCGCCAGCGATGCGTCCGCGATCTCGTGCGTCAGCACGTCCACCGCATCGTGGCAGACCACCCGTGCGTTGTCCGCGCCATCGGCGGCGAGCGCGTTCAACAGCCGCCCAACGCCGGGGCGATGCACTTCGATGCCGATGAAATCGCGCTCGCACTCGTTCGCCGCGGCAAAGCGCAAGGCCTCTCCATTGCCGAAGCCGATTTCCAGCACGCGCTCGGCATGGCGCCCGAAGACCGCATCGAAATCGCGCACCGTGCCGGCGTAGTCCAGCCCGTAGCGCGGCCAGTGCTGGTCGAAGGCGCGATCCTGCGCGTCGGTCAGGCGGCCCTGCCGCAGCACGAAACTGCGGATCGGGCGAACCTTGGGGGGCGCCATCTCACTCATCGCGGTTCGCTCCTCGTCCCGGACTCACCCGATGACCCCCTCCAGCGGCGAGGAGGCATTGGCATGGCGCCTGCGCGGAATCCTGCCCGCCAGGAAGGCCTCGCGCCCGGCTTCCACGGCCTTCTTCATCGCGCTGGCCATCAGCACCGGATGCTTGGCGCCGGCAATCGCCGTGTTCATCAGCACGCCGTCGCAGCCCAGCTCCATCGCGATCGCCGCGTCCGAAGCCGTGCCCACGCCCGCATCCACGATGATCGGCACCTTCGCGTTCTCCACGATCTCCATCAGGTTGTATCTGTTCTGCACGCCCAGGCCCGAACCGATGGGCGCGGC
>CAZHXV010000297.1:0-3420 GCA_964536455.1 uncultured Aquimonas sp. | reverse complement strand
CCGAACCAGGCCAACTACACCGTCATCAACTGCGATTTCGAGCAGTACATGTGGGATTCGCGCGCCGCCGGCTGTCTGGCGACGCAGCTTTCCAGCTTCATCAGTTCCAAGGGCATCACGGACCTGGTCGTCATCACGCATTCCAACGGCGGCAACGTGATGCGCTGGATCATGAGCAATCCGACCTACGACAGCCGCTACCCGAACATCATCAGCAAGATCCGCTGGGTCAACGCACTGGCACCCTCCTCCAAGGGCACGCCGCTGGCCGACGCGGTGACCGCCGGCAATGTGTTCGAGACCTCGCTGGGCTGGCTGCTCGGCTACAAGAGCGACGCCGTGAAGATGCAACAGGTGAGCTGGATGGCGCAGTACAACGCGCAGAACCTCTACGGCACCTCCGGCCGTCCGGCGCTGCCCAAGGGTTTCTGGGCCGTCGTCGGCCAGGATGTGGAAACCTCGATCTTCGACAGCGACAGCTACTGCGGCGGCTACGCCCTCAACCTCGGCCTGGAAATCACCCAGGCGTGGCTGAACAGCTGTTCGGATGGTTTCCTCAACTGCACCAGTCAGGCCGGTGCGGGTTACGTGTGGTTCTACGACACCCAGCGTACTGCCGGTGCCGAGCCGCTCAGCCACAACCAGAGCCGCAAGAAGTGCTTCGGCCTGGACGTGATCCTCCGCAACGACATCTGAGCGAGCTTGCCAACATGACCATGAACACCACCAAGAACCTCCTCGTCGTCGCGCTCTCGCTCGCCCTGCTGACCACCGCCGCGAGCGCCGCCGAACGCGCACGGTTGTTGCCCGCCGCACAGGGCGATCTCGTCGCCTCGCGCCTTTCCGTCGAAAAAGCCGGCCTGCCCGCCGATGCCGAACGCGCGCCGGTCGCTTTCGCCTGGGCCATCGACCCCGCCGATGCGCTCTCCGCGAGTGCGCCGTTCACCGCGCAAAGCCGCGAGTTCTGGACGGATCTGGATGCCGCCGCACTGCGCAAGGGGTATGCCTTCGCCACCACCGCGCCCGGGGCACTGGTACGGATCAGCCCAGCCGGTGGCGACAAGGCTGCCGCGCCGCTGCGGCTTTCCGACATCGCCTTGCGCATCAACGGCCAGGATGTGGCCGCCGGCACGGCCATCCGCGCCAGTGCCGACGCCGCGCAACTGAAAGCCGCCGGTGTGGATTTCCCCGAAGGCACGCTGGCGTTCCGGCTGGCGCACGATCTGGGCGCGGGGCAGATCGAGATGAAGATCGGCAACGCCACGGGCCGTTATCTCGTGCACGTCTTCGAGCCGGACAGCCCGTTGACGCTGGATCTGCGCGCCGGCAACGACAAGGCGCTGGCCGGTGGCAGCCTCACGCTCACCGCGAACCTCGCCAACGCCGATGCGCAATTGCAGGCCGAAAGCATCGGCGGCGTCGTCACCTCGCCGGATGGAAAGAGCTTCAATGTCCGCTTCAAGCGCGAAGCCGACGGCCAGTACCGCGCCAAGGTCGCATTGCCGGAAAGTGCGGGCAGCGGCCTGGCGCTGTGGGAAGCGCACACCTTCGCCGTGACCAGGCTCGACGGCGCGCTGGTGCCGCGCGACGCCAAGACCAGCTTCGCCGTCTCGCTGCCGACCGCGAAACTGGGGGCCGACGCGAGCGTGGATACGAGCCGTGGCGTGCGCGTTTCGCTGCCGGTGGAAGCGGCGAGCACCGGTCGCTACGAGGTGCGCGGCGTGCTCCATGGCACCGCGCAGGACGGCTCGATGAAACCCTTCGCCGTCGGCCATGCCGCACGCTGGCTGGAGCCTGGCAAGGCGACGATCGCGCTGGACTTCGGCAAGGAACTGGTGCCCGCCGGCATCGGCGCGCCGTTCGAACTGCGCGAGGTGAGCCTCAACGACCAGACCCGCCTGGGCCAGCTGGAAACCCGTTCGGTCGCGCTGCGGTTCGGCTCGGTGAAATAGGCCAGGGGCTCCTTCTCCCCGCTTCGCGCGGGGAGAAGGACGCAACACCCCGTCTCCCTTGCCCCAGGGGGCGAGGATATTTCCGCGCTGCGCCATTCGACCAAAGCCCAGTCGCCTCCGATTGGGCGCACCTTGCGCCGGTGCTAGAATTTCTGGCCCGATTCCGGGGTTGAGAAAGGTTTTCGACAATGCCGCAGCTTGCCAGGCGCATGGGCAAGGCCCGCCCGAGCGCGATCATGCTGGTGGCCGAAAAGGCCCGCAAGCTGAGGGCCGAAGGCCGCGATGTGGTGAACTTCTCCATCGGCGTGCCGAATTTCCTGCCGGGCGAACACGTCTATGCCGCCGCCCGCGCCGTCCTCGACGCCGACGATGGCCAGTACGGTTCCAACCGTGGCGCGGATGCGCTGCTCGACGCCTTCCTGCTGCATCTGGAACGCAGCGGTCTTTCCGGCTACACGCGGCGCAACCTGTGCGTGGGCGTCGGTGCCAAGCACATCCTCTACAGCCTGGCCGAAGCCTTGCTCGATCCGGGCGACACGCTGGCCTTCGCCACGCCGTACTGGACGACCTACCGGGACATCGCGGACATCGTGGACGCTCGGGTGCTGGCGCTGCGCTGTCCGCCGGAGCGCAACTACAAGCTCACGCCCGCGCAACTGGACGAGGCGCTTTCGCAAAAACCGAAAGTCTTTCTGTTCAACAACCCGAGCAACCCCAGCGGCATGGTCTACCACCGCGAGGAGATCGAGGCGCTCGCCGACGTTCTCGCGCGCCATCCCGAACCCTGGATCGTGCTCGACGACATCTACAACCGCCTCGTGTTCGACGGCATCGGCTACCACAACTTCTTGCATGTCAGGCCGGAACTGCGCGAACGCACCATCGTCGTGGATTCGCTTTCCAAGACCTACGGGATGCCGGGCTGGCGCGTGGGTTTCGCGGCCGCGCCGGAAGGCGTGGCGCAGGCGCTGGCCACGCTGAATTCGAGCAACATCACCAGCCTGCCGCTGGTCGTCACCGCCGCCGCCACCGCCGCATTGAGCGGCCCGCAGGACATTCCGGCGCGCAAGTGCGCGGAGTTTTCCGAAAAGCGCGATCTGGTGCTCGCGGCGCTGGCGAGGATTCCCGGCGTGCGCTGCCCGCGCCCGGAAGGTGCGTTCTACGTGTTCCCGGACATCAGCGTCGCCTTCGGCAAGACGCATGCGCCCACAGGTACTGCGATCGGCGACGACGTGGAATTCTGCAACGCGCTGCTCGACGCCAAGGCCGTGGCCTGCGTGCCCGGTTCCCCGTTCGGCGAACCCTCGGCGATGCGCATTTCCTACACCTGCTCCGATGCGGCGCTGCGCGAAGGCCTGGGCCGCATCGAAGCGTTCTTTGCTGAGCTGCGGGATTAGGGAGTCGGGATTCGGGATTGGCCCTGGCTCTTTCCCATCCCCAATCCCTAATCCCAATCCCATTCCCTCCC
>CAZHXV010000296.1:1254-3460 GCA_964536455.1 uncultured Aquimonas sp. | reverse complement strand
GAGCCGGGCATCATCGCGGCCGAATCGCCCAACCCCATCGTCAATGAACTGGTCATCATGCCGGACATCGAGAAGCGCCTTGAAGCCTTCGTCCGCGTCGGCCACGGCATCATCGTGTTCCCCGGCGGCGTGGGCACGGCGGAGGAAATCCTGTACCTGCTCGGCATCCTGCTGAACCCGGAGAACGAGGGCGTGCCGTTCCCGCTGGTGTTCACCGGCCCGCGCGGCGCGGCGGCGTATTTCGAGCAGATCGACCGGTTCCTGCGGCTGGCTTTGGGCGACAAGGCTGCACAGCACTACCGCATCATCGTGGACGATCCGCGCGAGGTGGCGCTGCACATGAAGCGTGGCGTGGAAAAGGTGCGCGCGCACCGGCTGGATACGAAGGATGCCTTTTTCTTCAACTGGACGCTGCGCATCGCGCCGCCGTTCCAGCGCCCCTTCATGCCCACGCACGAGAACATGCTCAAACTGCGCCTGTTCCGCGACCAGCCGGCGCACGAGCTGGCGGCCGACCTGCGCCGTGCCTTTTCCGGCATCGTCGCCGGCAACGTGAAGGAGGAGGGAATGCGCGCGATCGAGCAGCACGGCCCGTTCCTGATCGACGGCGAACCGGAAATCATGCGTGCGCTGGACGCGCTGCTGCGCGGTTTCGTCGCCGACAAGCGCATGAAGATGTCCGGCGAATACCAGCCCTGCTACCGCTTGGCGACTTGAGCGGTTCCGCTGTCGATGTTGCCGACCTTCGTCGCAGAAGGCCCGGGCTGTTGTAGAGCGCAGCTTGCTGCCCTTGGTCATTCAAGCGCAGCAAGCTGCGTTCTACAAAAGCTTGCGCGGGCTAGACGGCCGCGATTTGGCTGAGTCGTAGGGCCAATCGGGTACTGCATTGCCCGCATGGGCCGCCTCGGCTAACGTGGCGGCCCTTTCCCTTCGAGTGAACGCCGTGGCCGCTGCCGCTTCCGAACTGCCTGTGTTGTCGCTCCGGCGTGGCGAAGATCGCCGCCTGCGCGCGGGTCACCTGTGGGTGTTCTCCAACGAGATCGACGTGGCGCGCACGCCATTGACGGGTTTTGTGCCAGGCGATGCCGTGCGCATTGCCGATGCGTCGGGCAAGCCGCTTGGCACCGGTTATGTGAACCCGAACGCCCTGATCGCCGCGCGCCTGGTGGATCGTTCCGGCCATGCGCTGGATCGCTCGCTGATCGCCCATCGGCTGAACGTGGCGCTCGCGCTGCGCGAGAAGGCGTATGCCGAACCGTACTACCGGCTGGCATTCGGCGAATCCGACGGGTTGCCGGGGCTGGTGCTGGATCGCTTCGACGACGTGATCGTCGGCCAGATCGGAACCGCCGGCATGGAAAAGCTGCGCGGCGAAGTGGAGGCGGCGGTCGCCAAGGTCTTCAAGAATTCCGCGCTGGTGTGGAAGAACGACGGCGGCATGCGGGCGCTGGAAGGCTTGCCGGACTATGTGGAAACCGCGCTGCAACCGCACCAGGGGCCGGTGGGTGTGCGCGAGGGCGGGCTGGTGTTCGAGACCGATGTCTTCGGCGGCCAGAAGACCGGCTGGTTCTACGACCAGCACGCCAATCGCGATCTGCTTGCGCCGTGGGTGAAGGATGCGAAAGTGCTCGATCTCTTCAGCTACGTCGGCGCCTGGGGCGTGCGCGCGGCGGGTTTCGGGGCAAGCGAAGTTACCTGCGTGGATGCTTCCGCGAGCGCAGTCGAGCAGGTGCGGCGCAATGCCGCCTTGAACGGGTTTTCCGACCGCGTTTCCGCCATCGAATCGGACGCCTTCGACTTCCTCAAGCAGGCCCGCGCCGAGCGTCGCCGCTTCGACGTGGTGATCGTCGATCCTCCGGCCTTCATCAAGCGCCGCAAGGATTTCAAGGAAGGCGCGCTGGCCTACCGGCGCATCAACGAGATGGCGATGCAGGTGCTGGAACGCGACGGCCTCCTGGTGACGTGTTCGTGCAGTTACCACA
This sequence comes from uncultured Aquimonas sp., assembly GCA_964536455.1. Lineage (GTDB taxonomy): Bacteria > Pseudomonadota > Gammaproteobacteria > Xanthomonadales > Xanthomonadaceae > Denitratimonas. The sequence continues at coordinate 1,478 of CAZHXV010000296.1, read as the reverse complement.
TGCAGCGCCAGACGCTGCTGGAAGCCATCAACGCCGGTGCGCGCCACCTGGACAGGCAGGTGCAGGTGCTCCAGTCGCTGCAGCAAGGCCCGGATCATCCGGTGCAGGCGGCGATCCCCGAAACCGAATACCTCAAGGGCTTCGTCTGCCGCGTGCTGCCGAGCTGATCCAGCCATGTTCTACCTGCACGACATCAACCCCATCGCCGTTGCCGTCGGCCCGCT
>CAZHXV010000296.1:0-1244 GCA_964536455.1 uncultured Aquimonas sp. | reverse complement strand
AGATCCACTGGTACGGCGTCATGTACGTGCTCGGCTTCCTGGTCACCTGGTGGCTCGGGCGGCGTAGGTTGCGGGCGGGAAGGTTGCCGGTGGCGGAAAGCGCCTTCGGCGATCTCCTGTACTACGGGATGCTCGGCGTGCTGCTCGGCGGGCGCCTGGGGTATCTGGTCTTCTACGGCTGGCAGCAGGTGCTGGCCGATCCGCTCTATGTCTTCCGTATCTGGGAAGGCGGCATGAGCTTCCACGGCGGCCTGCTCGGTGTGCTGGCGGCGGTGTGGCTGTGGTCGCGCCGGCAGGGGCTGCACTTCTTCGACACCGTGGATTTCGTCGCGCCGCTGGTTCCGCCCGGCCTTGGCTTCGGGCGCATCGGCAACTTCATCGGCGGCGAACTGTGGGGCCGTACCAGCGATGCGCCGTGGGCGATGATTTTCCCCCATTCGCTGCCGGCCCAGTACGCGCAGTTGCCGCACGAAGCCTTGGCGAGGTTGAACGAAAGCGGCGCACTGGATGCTTATGCGCGGCATCCCTCGCAGCTTTACCAGGCGTTTCTGGAAGGCTTGGTGCTGTTCCTGATCGTGTGGCTGTATTCACGCAAGCCACGCCCGCGCTATGCGGTTTCCGGCCTGTTCGCGCTGGGTTACGGCGTATTCCGCTTCGCGGTGGAATTCGTGCGCCAACCCGATGCGCACCTGGGCTTCCTCGCCTTCGACTGGCTGACGATGGGGCAGGTGCTGTCGCTGCCGCTGATCGCCGTGGGGTTGGTGCTGCTGTGGATGTCGCGCCGCGCGCCGACGCTGGCGAAGGCGTCCTGCTGATCCCGCCCTTGATTCCGTAGGAATGGGGCTTGCTCCATCCACCATTTTGTACGAACGGAGCTTGCTCCGTTCACTGCCGCGAAAGCCCGGCCCTACAACGCCGCCTGCGCCTTCAGCTCGGCGGCGCGTTCCTTGCCCAGGTATTTCGCGATGCCGGCGCGCAGCAGGTACAGCAGCGGAATCAGTGCGATGGCGGCGGCCATCTTGTAGCCGTAGTTCACCGTGCCCACGGCCAGGAACAGCGGAATCGGCCAGTGCTGCGGGCCGAGCACGAAGGCGATGTAGAGCACGACGAAGCTGTCCACGAGCTGCGATACCGCCGTGGAGCCGGTCGCGCGCAGCCAGACGTGGCGTTCGCCGGTGGCGCGGCGGATGCGGTGGAACACGGCCACGTCGATCAACTGGCCGACGAGGAAGGCGGTGACCGAG
>CAZHXV010000295.1:0-3480 GCA_964536455.1 uncultured Aquimonas sp. | reverse complement strand
GTGTTGTGCGGTTGCGACGAAAAATACGGCGCGGCGCTGCACGATTACGGCTTGAACCTGGGCTACGCCTTCCAGATCGCCGATGACGTGCTGGACTACACCGCCGACGCCGCCACGCTCGGCAAGAACCTCGGCGACGACCTGGCCGAAGGCAAGGCCACCCTGCCCCTGATCCACGCCATCGCGCACAGCGATGCGGCCACACGGCAGCGGCTGCGCGCCATCGTCGAAACCGGCGATACCGCAGCCATGCCCGATGTGCTTTCCGCCATCGAAAAAACCGGCGGCATCGCCTACAGCCAGGCGCGGGCGCGGGATTTCGCGCAGGCCGCGCTACAGGCGCTCGCACCGCTACCGGAAAACGAATACCTCGCCGCCTTGCGTGGCCTTGCGCATTACGCGGTGGAACGCAACTTTTAGGATCAGATCAGTCCATCCCGCCACGGCCCGGTGATCGCCACCGTGAAGCCGGGCGTGTAGCAGTTGGCGAACAGCCACTTGCCGTCCGGCGAGAAGCAGGCGCCGGCCCATTCGGCGCCGCGGAAATCGCCGTGTACGCCGTACTGGCCGTCGAGCCGCACGTTATTGCAGCAGAACTCGAACAGTTCGCCGCTGGCGGCCATGCCATAGAGGCGTTGCGCGGGCTGACGGCTGTCTTCGCAGATCACCAGGCCGCCACGCGGGCTGGTGATGATGTTGTCCGGGTAATCCAGAACCTCCCTGCCGGGGGATTCGAACAGCAGTTCCAGCTCCTGTTTCGCGGCGTTGTAGAGAAACAGTTGCCCGCAGGCGGCATCGCCGCCGTCGGTGGAGGTGAAGAAGATTTCGTCGCCGCGCGCGATGCAGCCTTCCAGCCGGGTGAAGCGCGCCGCGCCCTGCGCGAAGCCCTGGCGTTGCACGCCGCGCGGTTCGCCGTCGGCAATATCCACGCCTGCTTCGGGGTTTTCGATATCCACCCAGGAAACCGGAAACTTCTGGCCCTGCTTGAGGCCGCGCCGCAGTTCCGTGGTGCCTTCGGCTTTCAGCATCTGGAGCCTGCCGCCCTTGTGCAACTGGCCGGGGACTTCGGGAATGAAGCGATAGAATCCGGCTTCGGTGTAAGCGTCTTCAGTCTGGAACACATGGCCGCTGGCCTCATGCACGGTGGCGGCTTCGTGCTTGAACTGGCCCATCGCGACGAGCGGCCTGGCGCTGGCCTTGCCTTCGGCGGGAACCTCGAAAGCAAAACCGTGCGGATGTTCGAGCATCGCCTGCTTGCTGGCGATGGTGCTGGCAATCTGGGTGCCGCCGACGAATTCCTCGCAGGTGATCCAGCTTCCCCACGGCGTGACGCCGCCGGCGCAGTTCTGCAAGGTGCCCGAAAGCGAGGCGCGGGCGTCGAGGAAGCGGCCTTTTTCGCCGTCGAAACGCAAGGTCATGGTGCCGCCGGAAGCGGCGGGATCGTAATGCGTCTTGCCGTATGCGCCATCCAGCCGCACCACTTCCTGGTTGCGGATCAGGGTAACGATGCCGCCCTTCGCGCCAACCACGCCCATGCCGTCGGCGGCTCCGGGAATCGTTGCGCCATCCAGGGTCTTCTCCCCGGCCCAGGCGAAGCTGCGATAGCGGAAGCCCTCGGGAAGTTTCAGCAAGGGCAGGCCGGTGTTCTCGTCGATCGCCTCGCGCAGCGGGCCGTAGCCTTTTGCCGGAACAGGCGCTTGCAGCGCGCCTGCGGCGGCCAGAAGGCGCGCCATCGGCGAATACAGCGCACCGCCTGCGGCCAGGGCCAGCAGACGGCGGCGGGCGGGATTGGTTGGCGTCGTTCTCATCGGTAGATCGCCGCCGGTGCGGAAAGCGCCCCTTTGCCCACGCCTTCGTTGCGGCCATCGCTGCCGGCTTCCACCTCGCCGGTGAGACGATTCCACAGCACGATGTTCATGTTGCCCCAGGTGTCGTCCAGCACCTTCACGGCGTGGCCGCGCGCTTGCAGCGCGGCGACCTGTTCCGGCGTCAGTGCGGAAGGTTCGGCGAACACCATGTCCGGCAGGTACTGGTGATGGTAGCGCGGCGCATCGGCGGCGGCCTGCGCGCCCTGGCCTTCCATCAGGGCTCCAAGGCCAAGCAGCACCATCGTGATGATGCGGCTGCCGCCCGGAGTGCCGATGGCGGCGATGCGATCCTCGCCGAACAGGAGGGTCGGCGTCATCGAGGACAAGGGCCGCTTGCCCGGGGCGATGGCATTGGCTTCGCCGCCGACCAGGCCAAAGGCGTTCGGCACGCCCGGCGCGGCGGAGAAATCGTCCATCTCATCGTTCAATACGAAGCCGGTGCCCGGTACGGCGAAGGCGTTGCCGAAGGTGAGGTTCACGGTCTGCGTGACCGCGGCGAGGTTGCCTTGCGTATCGAGCACGGAGAAATGCGTGGTATCCGGTTTTGACGGCGACGCATCGACCGGCGGCAGGAGTTCGCTCGGCGTGGCCTTGCCGGGGTGGATCGTGGCGCGCAGGCCGGCGGCGTAGTCGCGGCTCATCAACAGGCGTACCGGAACGTCGGTGAAATCCGGGTCGCCCAGATAATCCGCCCGGTCGCGGTAGGCGCGACGCATGGCCTCGATGGTGACATGCAGGCGATCCACCGGCGCAAGTGCGGCGTAGTCGTAGCCGTCCAGGACATTGAATATCTCCGCCAGCGCAATGCCGCCGGAAGACGGCGGCGGCGCGGTGACCAGGCGGTAGCCGCGATGGGTAAAGCGCAGCGGTTCGCGTTCAACGACCTGGTACTGCGCCAGATCCTGCTCGCTCCAGATGCCGCCCGCACGCCGTACGCCGCGCACCAGCTTCGATGCGAGTTCGCCGCGATAGAAGCCATCGTGGCCATGTCTGGCCAGAAGTTCCAGAGTGCGCGCATAGGCGGGATTTTTCAGCGTTTCCCCTGCCTTGACCGGCTCGCCCTTGCGAAAGAACAGTTCCAGCGCACCGGGGGAAAGCTTCAGCGTCTCGCCGCGCCAGGGCAGCAGCGCGGCGGTCTTGCGATTCATCGTCCAGCCGTTGCGCGCCAGGCGGATCGCAGGGGCGAGGGAATCCTTCAGCGGCAGCTTGCCGTATTTGCGCGAAAGATGAACCAGCCCCGCCGGAAGGCCCGGAATGGCGGCGGCCAGCGAACCGTCGATGGAGGCCCTGGGTTTCACCTTGCCGTCGGCATCCAGGTACATGTCGCGGTGCGCGGCCAGCGGCGCGCGTTCGCGGGCGTCGATGAAGACCTGTCGTTCCTCGCCGGCCAGGTGCAGCAGCATCAGGCCGCCCCCTCCGATGCCGGAACTTTCCGGCTCCACCAGGCCCAGCGTGGCGCTCACCGCCACCGCTGCATCGAAGGCGTTGCCGCCGGCGGCCAGCACTTCCAGGCCCGCATCGGTGGCGTAGGCGTTGGCGCTGGCGACCGCCGCCTGGCGCGGCGGGGTTTCGGGGCTTTGCCGGGCGTGGAGCGGAAGCGCCGTCGCCAGCA
>CAZHXV010000294.1:0-3497 GCA_964536455.1 uncultured Aquimonas sp. | reverse complement strand
TGCCGGATTCCAAGGTGGTCGGGATCAGCAAGCTGGCTCGCGTGGTGGAGGCGTTCGCGCGCCGTTTCCAGGTGCAGGAAAAGCTCACCGCGCAGATCGCGCACTGCATCGAGGACGTGCTCAAGCCGCGCGGCGTCGGCGTGGTGATCGAGGCCGCGCACCAGTGCATGACCACGCGCGGCGTGCACAAGACCGGCGTGGGCATGGTCACCAGCCAGATGCTCGGCAGCTTCCGCGACGACGCCCGCACCCGCGCCGAGTTCATGCAGTTGATCCAGTCGCGGCGCTGAGGCCCCGTCCGAGGGGTCTGCGGCGAGCCCGTCCGCGACACCGTGGCCGTGGCCGATTCGGCATTTCGCGGGGCATCGTATCGCTCCGACTCCCGACCGGCTCCGGGGCTGGGTCACGTCTTTCCTCGAAAGGGGCAATCGCAGCATCGCGCCGGAGAGGCGTCATGCCCCCGGCGCGCTTGCCGGGTGCGCCACCGCAGGCAGCAGGATCGCGACCTGCCGCGGCAGGCCGGCTACGGTTTCGTTGCGGATCTCGCCGTCGCTGTCGAGGATGGCTTGACGGATCCACGCCAGCGCGAAGCCACGGGTTGCACCTTCGTCGCCCGCAGCCTCGCCTTCCCATTCGGGCAGTTGACCGGAAGGATCGGAAATCCCGATGCGCAGCCGGTGGCCCTCCACGCGTGCGGCGATGGAAATCCCGGCGCGCGGCGGTGCCATGTGCAACAGGATCATCACCAGCTCGCGCAGCGCCACGACGCAGGACGCCCCCCGGATCGCCATGCGCGGCAGTTCCCCATCGATGCAAAGGCGCAGTTCGTGGCCCTGGCTTGCCGCGCGCGGAGAAAGTTCGACGGCAAGGTCGCGCAGCAGCACGGCGGCATCGACCGGATGCACGCCGTCGAGCGGGTCGTCGCCTTCCGGCAGCGAGGCGCTTTCGAGCATCTGATCCGTCACCCAGAGCAGGTCGTTGGCGCCCTGCGCGACCGTGGCGTAGGCGCGCATGCGGTTTTCCTCGTTGCCCACCACCAGCGCATGCTCGGCAGCGGCGCGGATCTCCACCAGCGGGCGGCGCATGTCGTTGCTGGCCAGATTGAGGAAGCGGCTCTGGCGCTGGGCGTAGGCTTCGGCGCGCTGGCGTTCCAGCCTGGCCTGCTCCAGCGCGGTGGAGAGCTCCATGTTGTGGCGCGCCAGCAGCGCTTCGGCGCGGCGCTGGTTGCGCAGGCGCTGCACCGCGACCGCAAAGACCGTGGCGGCCAGCACCAGCAGCATCCCCAGCAGCGTCAGTACGCTGCGCTGGCGGCCCAGTTCGGCGCTCTGGCGCGCCTCGCCCTCACGCAGCACGGCAATCTCCCGCGCCTGTCGCTCCTGCTCGAAGCGCGCCGCCATCACCGCCACGCGATCCGCATTGATGCGGCGATGCTGGCGCTCGTGCAGTTCGGTCGAGGCATGCAGCAGCTCCAGCGCCTCGGGCAGGCGTCCTTGTGCCTTGCGCACGTCGGAAAGCAGGCGCGAAAGCTCGGACTGACGGCCATCGTCGCCCAGGCTCGCGGCGGCGGCGATGGCGTCCTCGAGGATCGTTCCGGCGCGCTGCGCATACAGGCGGGCCCGATTGCCCGGCAGATCGCCCGCCTGGATGCCGCGCAGCAGGGCTTCGACCTGCGCCGTCTGCGCAGTGAGGCGACCGATCAGGAAATCCTGTTCGCGCGCCTGCGTTTCGGCCCGCACCGCCATGTCGAGCGCGCCAGCGATATCGCCCGAGCGCGCCAGGATGCGTCCGAGGTTGGCCTGCGCGAGCACCGCGCCGTTCGGGTTGCCGCTGCGCTCGTGCGAGGCCAGCGCCTCGCGCAGCAGCCGTTCGGCCTGCGCCAGGCTGCCTTCGCGTTCCTCGATGTCGGCGAGGTTGTTGAGGATCGAACCGACGCCGCGTTCCACATTGTGTTGGCGTTTCAACTCCAGCGCGCGCTCCAGGTAGCGGCGCGAGCCTTCGGCGTCGCCCAGCTCGTCCAGCGTCGCGCCGATGTTCACCGTGACCGACGCGGTTCCGGTGATATCGCCTACCGATTCGAAGAACGTGAGCGCGCGCTGCTGCACGCTCAAGGCCTCGCCGTGCAGGCCGGCGTGGTTCAGCGCGATGCCCAGATTGCCCAGCGCGCGGCCATGCAGGCGCGCATCGTCGGCCTTTTCCGCCAGCGATTCGGCGGTTTCGAACTGGGAGATGGACTCGGCGATACGGCCGGAGATCATCAGGCGCTGGCCGAAGCGGATGCGCGCATCGGCTTCGTCATGGACATTGCCGCTTTCCTGGGCGCTGGCGATTTCGGCCTGGATCGCATCCGCGCCCGGCTGCCCGGCTTCCACGGTCGCCGCCTCACCCTGGGCAGCGGCCCAGGCACCGGCGAACGCCAGCATCCCGGCCAGCGCCAAACGCGACGCCATGCCCGGTCGCCCGGCCCGCCCACGGTATCTGGCGCGCGCCTGCATCGACAACGGAAGCCCTCCAGACCACGCCGTGCCCGTGCCCGGCAGGATGTCCAGACTGCACGATTCGCGACCGCGTGAAAAGCCGACAAATGTGAAGAAGCGCCGTAGCCTGCGCCGCCATTTCCCGCACCGCATGCCAACCCGGGCGAAATCCGCGCCCGGCGCGGGCCATCAGACCCAGCTTTTCGCGCAGCGGCGCAGGGGCCTTTCCGGCGCGCGGCGCGCGGAACGGATCCGAATCCCCCCGGCGGCATGATTTCCCGGCCGCACAGCATGGCTTGAACGCAGCCCGCGGCGCCCCAACACAGGGCCATTCGCCCCTGTGGAGCCCCCTCATGTCCGAATCCTTCCACGCCACCACCATCGTCAGCGTGCGGCGCGACGGCCGCGTCGTCATCGGCGGCGACGGCCAGGTCACGCTCGGCAGCACCATCGTCAAATCCAACGCCCGCAAGATCCGCCGGCTGGCGGGCGGCAAGGTGCTGGCCGGGTTCGCCGGTGCCACGGCGGATGCCTTCACCCTGTTCGAGCTGTTCGAGGCCAAGCTGGAAAAACACGGCGGCCAACTGGTTCGCGCGGCGGTGGAAATGGCCAAGGACTGGCGCACGGATCGCCGCCTGGGCCGCCTGGAAGCCATGCTCGCCGTGGCCGACCAGGACGCCTCGCTGTTGATTTCCGGCAATGGCGACGTGCTGGAGCCGGAGCACGGCCTGATCGCAATCGGTTCCGGCGGCCCCTACGCGCAGGCCGCCGCGAAAGCGCTGCTGGAGAACAGCGAGCTTCCTGCCCGCACCATCGTCGAAAGGGCGCTGAAGATCGCCGGCGACATCTGCATCTACACCAACCACAGCACGACGATCGAGGAACTGTGATGAGCGCCGAATCCAACGCTTCCCACCCCGGCGGCAAATCCATGACCCCGCGCGAGATCGTCAACGAACTGGATCGCTGGATCGTCGGGCAGAACGCCGCCAAGCGCGCCGTGGCCATCGCACTGCGCAACCG
>CAZHXV010000293.1:0-3503 GCA_964536455.1 uncultured Aquimonas sp. | reverse complement strand
TCCTCGTCGCTGAGGCTGAGCAGGTTGATCCGCCAGCGCAGCAGCACCAGCGGCACCAGCCCCAGCAACATCACGGGGAGCGTGGCGAGCAACTCGCTGCCCACCACGGCGTTGAGTCCGCCGAGCAGCCAGAAGGTGATCGACGGCAACTGGGTGTAGGGGTCGGCCAGGATCTTCAACAGCGAGATGCCCGACCCCAGCAACGCCCCCACGGTCACCCCGGCCAGCACCAGCACCAGCACCGGGTCGTGCCGGCGCACCAGGCCCGAAACCAGATACACGATCGCCACGGCGACCAGCCCGCCGATGAACGCGAATCCCTGCACGAGGACCAGCGGCAGGCTCAGGAAAATCGCCGCCGCCGCACCCAGGCCGGCACCGGCGGACACGCCGAGGATGTCCGGCGATACCAGCGGATTGCGGAACATGCTCTGGTAGGCCGCGCCGGCAGCGGCCAGCACCGCGCCGACCAGCACCCCGGCGGCGATGCGGGGCAGGCGGATGTTCCAGAGCACGGTTTCCGCCGCATCCGGCAGCCCCGATGCCTCGCCGGACAGACGCGCGCCGAGCGCCCGCAGCAACTCGCCGGGTGCCACCGGATACTTGCCGCTGCAAAACGCCCAGACCAACACCACCAGCAGCAATGCCAGCGCCACGCTCCAGCCCGGCAGCGGGCGTCGCGAAAGCCGCCTCATGCAGACCCCGCCAGCAAGGTATCCAGCGCGGGCGGCGTGAGCGTCTGGCCATAGAACAACCGGTGGAATTCGATGATGGCGGCATTCACTTCGGCCGGTGTCAGCGCGGGATGGCGACCGGGATGGAGTTTGGACAGCAACCAGCGCACCCCGATCAGGCGGTTGACGCCGGGTGGGCCATCGAGCCAGCCGAACGGCAGGCTGGGGGCCAGATGCACTCGCCCGTTGCGTATCGCCTCGACCGAACGCCACAGCGGATCGGCGACGATGCGCGTGGCGAAGGCAGGATCCTGGGTCAGCACCACGTCGGGGTTCCAGTCCAGGATCTGTTCCATCGACACCTGGGTCAGGCCACCGGTGCCGGCCTGCGCGGCGACGTTGCGGCCACCGGCGAACTCGATCGCTTCCATGTTGATCGAACCGGCCAGGCCGGTTTCCAGCCCCTCCGCGCCGCGACCATAAAAGACCTTCGGCCGCGCCTGCGGCGGCACGGCGGCCAGCAGGGCATGGGCGAGCGCGATCACCTGCTCGGCCTCGCGCGCCAACAGTTCGCCGCGTTCGGCCACGCCCAGCAGGTGGCCGACATCGCGCAGCTGGGCGGGATGCTCGGTCAGCTGGCCTTCGACCAGGACGAAGGGCAGGCCGGTCTGCTGCTGCACCCGCTCGGCACCGGACAGATAGGTGGCGTTGACCGTGCCGGCATCGAGGATCAGGTCCGGGCGCAAGGCCAGCAGCGATTCGGTGGACACCGTGCTGCCGCGTCCGGAAAGGCGGCCCAGTTGCGGCAGGTCGCGCGCCCCGGGGGCCAGCAGCGCGCGCGCCTGCGGGCTCAGCCCCATCGGCCAGCCCAGCAGCTTGTCCGGTGCCAGCACGTAGGTCAGCACGGCGGCCGGGGCACCGGCGGCGAATACGCGCGCCACGGTGGCTGGTGGCGGCGGCGTGCCGAACGTGGCGGCCAGGGTGCTGCGGCCGCCAGTGGCGGCCCACGCCGATGACAGGCCCGGCGCAAGCAGCGGTGCCAGCGCGAATGTGCGCAGCAGTTCGCGGCGTTTCATGGCGCGGCCTGCCGCATGTCCAGCGCGTCGAACCATGCTTCCAGGGCCTCGGCACTGGGAGGCAATTCGACCCCGGCATGGCCGGTGAAGGCACGCCACGCTTCCAGGTAGCGGACGTTGACCGCCGTCACCAGGGGAATCCGCGCCGCCATCAACGCCAGCATCTCGTCGGCCAGTCCTTGCCCGGTGGCTTCCAGCTTGCCGAAGCGATTGGCGATCGCCAGGTCCGCACCTTCGGCCAGCGCCCGGCGCAGGACCGCGCTGGCGGCGGCGACGCCGGCCGGATCGAGGCAGCACCCGCTCGATCCGGGGCCGAGATCCTGGGAGATGGGGAAGTGCTGTCCGGGATCGTCCAGATCGACCAGCGTCATCGATTTGTCCGCATGGCCCGCGTCGCGCGCCAGTTGCACCAGGCCGCGCACGCACCGGCCGGCCTGGCGCTGGCGCAGCGCGAATCTGGCCAGGACGGTATCGGCGGCACCCGGTTGCCCATGCACGATGGCGGCGATGGGCACGGCACGCTCCAGTCGCTCCAGTACTTCGGCGCGCAGTGCCTGCGGCAGGGTGGTGTCGGGCGAGTGACGAGGGTGGGCATTCATTGGCGGGGCCTTGGTTTGGGAGCAGCGCATGGCAATGCACGGACAGCGGCGTTGCAGCAGCCCTGGAGTCTGGCCGTCAGGGAAGGAGCGGCAAACGACGCGCGCAATGGTATCGACCTTATAGCGTGGGGTGGCGCAACGGCATTGACATGGATCAAGCACGTCGCCGGGACGGGGCCCGAAAGCCCGACACGGGAAGCAGCACCCACGCCGCCGCCTCGATGTGGTGGTGCTATCCTGCGGCCATCGTCGGCAATGCAGGAGATCCGGATCATGCAGACGTCCAGTCTGGTGGGCCCGGTCGAGCACAGCCCCTTGTGGAAGGTGTTCTGGCTGTATGGCGTGATCCCCAGCAATCTGCTCTGGGGCGCAGTGCTGTGGATGCTCTCGGATGGCCGCTACCCCGGCGCGACCCTTGGCCTGCTGGTGTTCCTGCTGGTGTATACCGCCTGGATCGTGGTCACGGTATGGCATGCGGCATCCAATGCCAGCGACCCGCGTTATGGCGTGGTGGCGCGCGCGCTCACCGTGGCGTGGGCGCTGAACACGGTGCTGGTGGTGTTCTTCCTCGGCCTGCAACTGGTGCGCTGAGCTTCAGAGCTTGAGAAAAATTCCACATCCTGTGGGATTTTTCAGTCGTGAGTCCGGCACATGTCCGTACTCGCTCCCGTGAATCGAGCACTTGCGTGCTCGATTCGCGTCGGGCCATCCATGGCCCGGCTGAGAGGCTGAAAAACTCTCAGCCTCTCAGTCGAACTGGATGACGTCGCCGTCGCGGTCAAAGCTCGCAAAATCGGCGACGCGGCCGTTGTTGATCGCGTTGACCATGAAGCGCAGCGGCTGTGCCGCCTCGTCGCTGCTGGGGGGAACCCCGGCGCGGCCGCTCAGGCTGCTGACGAACAGCACGTCCCAGTCCAGCCCGGTATGGGCCGATTCGGCGGTCAGGGCCTGGAAGCTGGCCACTTCGCCCGGTGCCTTGTCCACGCACAGGAGCGGCGACAGGGTGCCGCCTTCGCGGCGTTCGAAACGTGCGCGCTGCTCGGCGGTGGCCGTTTCCGGCAGCTCGACCCGGGCGAAGACGAACAGCAGCCGCTGCGGTTCGGGTTGCTGGTGGGCGAAACGAAGCAGGTCGTCGAAGCTGGAAAGGTGCATGG
>CAZHXV010000292.1:0-3522 GCA_964536455.1 uncultured Aquimonas sp. | reverse complement strand
TCATCAAGATGCTCGATCTGATCCACCCGATCTACCAGGCCACCGCCGCCTACGGCCACTTCGGCCGCAAGCCGGAGAAGGTTCAGTACGTGAACCAGGACGGCAGGAAGGTCGAAGCCACCGCGTTCTCGTGGGAAAAGACGGACAAGGCCGAGGTGCTGCGCACCGATGCCGGGTTGAAGAAGTAAGACCAAGCGGCAATCCACGACGCCCGCGGCCGCAAGATCGCGGGCGTCGTGCTTTCGGCGGGAGCATCTTCGTTCGGTCATGCGACAAGGCTAGAATCCCGCGCCCCGATTCCCGGATGTTCCACCCAATGCCGTTCGACAGCCTGAAGGTCATTGCCGCCCGGCTCGCGCAGCCGCTCGGGCTGGCATTGGCCGTGGCGTTGGCGTGGCTGCTGCTGGAATCGCTGCTGTTCCGTACCGATTTCTACTATGTCTGGCTGGCCGAGCCGGATTCCAACGCCGGCGCGGTGACGATGCGGCTGGAGCGGGCGCGCCGCGAAGCCACGGCAACGCGGCCCACGGTGCTGGTGTTCGGCGATTCGCGCGTCGGCGAGGGTTTTTCCGAGCCTGTGGCTGGAGCCGCCGCGCCGGAACTTGCCTTCGTCAACGTCGGCGTGCCCGGCAGCACGCCGCGTACCTGGTTCTACCTGCTGCGGGAAATGCGGCGGCGCGGCGTGCCTTTCGGCGCGGTGGTGGTGGGCGTGCCTTATCGTCACCTTGGCGGCGGCGAACTGGCCGACTGGCCGCTCGATGCCGCGTTCATGGCGCCGCTGGTCGGCCTGGGCGATGCCCGTTCGTTTCCGGCGGGGTTCCCCAGCGCGGAAATGCGCCGCCGTGCGGCGGCAACGGTGTGGATGCCGGCGCTGACGATGCAAAAGGACGTGCAGGGCCTGCTTGCCTCGCCCCGCGAGCGCTGGAAGAACCTCAAGCGCAAGCGCTGGTGGGTGGGAAACGCCGGCAATTACCCTGGTCGCGACGAACGCATGCCGGCGCTGGAGTTTTCGGCCAAGCGCCGGGTGCTGGACTGGAAGGACGCGACCGCAAGGCAAAAGGGCGAGATGGCCCAGCATCTGGAGATGCTTTCCCAGACGCCCGAGCCGTCCAACGACGCTTACCTGGGCCTGTGGTTGGGAAGACTGCTGGCGCTGGCGCGCGAGGCGGGCGTGCCGATGATCGTCTATCCGTATCCGCGCGGGCCGTATCCGGGGATTCTGCCGAAGGATGAAGGCTTGCCGCCGTCGCTGCTAAGCCTCGCGCAGGAATCCGGGGTCACCGTGCTGCCGGCGGATTTCCTCGGTGTGCTGGAATCGCCCGATTACTTCTTCGATGCGCTGCACGCCAACCGCGAAGGCCGCCGCATCACCAGCGAGGCGGTCGCGCGCGCGGTGGACGATGTGCTCGGTAAAGACGCGCTCGGCAAGGACGCGCCGGGCCGGCGGGAAGCGCAGCGATGATGTTCGACACCTTCCAGTACTGGGTGTTCTTCGCTGGCGCGCTGGTGCTGCTGGCGCTGCTGCGCGACCGCCCGGCCAAGGTCGCGCTGGTGCTCTTGAGTTTCGTGTTCTACGGCGCGTGGGATTGGTGCTTCTGCCTGCTGCTGGCCGGCTCCATCGCGGCCAACTACGCCTTCGGCATCGCCATCGATGCACGCGAGGGCGCGGCCCGCAAACGCGCCACGGCGCTGGCCGTGGCGTTCAATCTGGCGGTGCTGGGGTTCTTCAAGTACGCCAACTTCTTTGTCGATTCCTTCGCGGCGCTGTTCGGCATCGACCCTTCCGGGATGCTGCTCAACATCGTGCTGCCGGTGGGCATCAGCTTCTTCACCTTCGAAGGCATCGCCTACGCCGTGGATATCCATCGCCGCCAGATGCGCGCGGTACGCGACCCGGTGGATTTTTCGCTGTTCGTCTCTTTCTTCCCGCACCTGGTGGCCGGGCCGATCATCCGGCCGATGGATTTCTTCCCGCAGTTGGCGCAGCGGGCGGTGATCGCGTCGGAAGACGCGCGCTGGGGCCTGCGGGAAATCCTCAAGGGCCTGTTCAAGAAGGTGGCGCTGGCCAACGGGTTCGCGCCGATCGCCGATGCCTGGTACTCGGGCGGGCAATACGACGGCATGGCGGTGCCGGCCTACGCGGGCGTGCTGGCGTTCTCGATGCAGATCTATTTCGATTTTTCCGGCTACACCGACATCGCGCGCGGCTGCGCCCGGCTGCTCGGCTACCGCTTCCCGCCGAACTTCGAACGGCCCTACCTCTCGCCCAACATCACCGACTTCTGGCGGCGCTGGCACATCTCGCTGTCGTTCTGGCTGCGCGATTACCTCTACGTCAGCCTTGGCGGGAATCGCATCAGTGTCTCGCGCACCCACCTGAACCTGCTGATCGTGATGGGCCTGGGCGGGCTGTGGCACGGGGCAAGCTGGAACTTCGCGGCCTGGGGGCTGTACCACGGGTTCCTGCTGATCGGGCACCGGCTGTGGCGTGGTTGGATCAAGGCACGTGGCTGGGCGGGAGTTGTCGATGCGCCCTGGCTGGCGCCGTTCTGGATCGCCTTCACCTTCCTCATCGTGACCCTGGGCTGGATTCCGTTCCGCGCGCCGGATTTCGCTGCCTCGTGGAACACGCTGGCCGCGCTGTTCGCGCCACAGGATTTTGCCTTCGCGCTGGCGCATCCGGCCTTGTGGGCGGTGCCGCTATTGACGCTGGCGTTCTGCCTCGTGGACAGGCAGCGTCGCATACAGGATTGGCTGGTGCAGCGCGCGCCGCTGCCGGCGGTGGCGTTCGCAGGCGCCTTGGTGCTGCTGGGGCTGGAACTGTTCGCGCAGATCGAAACCCAGGTGCCGTTCGTGTATTTCCAGTTCTGACTCCTGCACGGGCGCCGTTCTGCGCATCTTTGCAGGGCCGGGCTTGCCCGGCTTGGATGTGCCTTGGAGCAAGAGCAGCGGGGCAAGCCCCGCTCTACGCGCTAGACTCGTGTTTCCATTCCCGTGTTGCCGAGTTCCAGATGCGCACCTTCCTCGTTCTTTCCGTTTTGGCCCTTTCCGCCGCCGCGACCGCCAAGCCTGCGTCCGTACCCGAACCTGCGCCGCGCGACGAACACTCCTACGCGCAGCCGGAAAAGGTGGTGATCCGCAACCTGGGCCTGGATTTGCGCGTGGATTTCCAGAAGAAGGAGATTTCCGGCACCGCCGACCTGTCCTTGACCTGGCGCGAACCTTCGTTCCGCGAACTTGTGCTGGATACCCGCGACCTGACCATCGAGAAAGTCTCGGGCAAGCGCGCCGACGGCCCCTGGTACAAGCTCGATTGGGAGCTGGGCGAGCGCCACCCGCTGTTCGGCCAGAAGCTGACGATCCGGGTGAACCATCCCTACGAGAGCGTGCGCATCCGCTACCGCACCTCGCCCGATGCCTCCGGCCTGCAATGGCTGGAAGCCTCGATGACGGCCGGCAAGACGCATCCCTTCATGTTCAGCCAGAGCCAGGCGATCCACGCGCGCAGCTGGGTGCCGCTGC
>CAZHXV010000291.1:0-3539 GCA_964536455.1 uncultured Aquimonas sp. | reverse complement strand
CCGTGGTTGCGGATGTCGGCAAAGCCCCATTCGCGGTAGGCCGCGCCCAGTTCGGCGACGAAGTTCTGGCGGTCGGTATCGAAGCGGGCGATGTCGAGGGTCGGGATGGCGGAACTCATGGCGCGAACTACCTTGGACAGATGGACGAAAGCGAAAGGATAGGGCTTTTTGGGCCGCGCGCTTGCGCAGGATCAATTCTGCGAGGTGGTGGGGGTTGGCGTATCCGGGTCGAACAGGCCGAGAAGACCGGTTGAACCTGAACTTCCCCCCTGAATGAGGGGATGGCGGAATCGGGCTGTGGTGCAACCCTGTGCGGGCAGGGTTGCCTGTGTGGAGGTGAGAGAGATTCGCAATGTCCCCGTTCCGATGCTTTCTGGCGGTTCCGCTTTTGCTGGCCGCATCCGCTGGCGGCGCCGCGGTTCCGGCCGGCAATCCTTCCTTCCAGCCCAACCTGGGGCAGCTCGATCCGCAGGTGGCGTTTTTCGCGGAGAACGGGCAGGCGCATCTGTTCGTCACGCGCGGCGGAGAACTGGTGCACCGGTTCCCGATGGAGGACGGCGCAGCCTGGGCGGTGGTGGAGCGTTTCGATGCGGTGGGCGAACTGCACCCGGCCTCCGCCGAGGCCGATGCGGCGCGGCTCACCTTTATCGGCAGGCACGGCACGCAGTCCGCGGCATGGGTGCGTCGCGTCGATCTGGGCGAACCCTGGCGCGGTATCCGCGCCGATCTGGTCGCCACCGATTCCGGCTACGAAAAACGCTTCCATCTGGCGCCCGGTACGGACGCAGCGGCGATCCGCATGGCTTTGGTTGGCGTGGACGACATGCAGCGCAGCGACGATGGCCGCCTGCGCCTTGGCACCGGCGCGGGCACGGTGGAGATGAGCGCGCCCATCGCCTGGCAGGACATCGACGGTAGGCGTGCGCCAGTGAAGGTTTCCTATCGCCTGCTGGACGCGGCGACCTATGGCTTCGCGCTGGGCGCGCACGATCCGGCGCATGGCGTGGTCATCGACCCGATCATCCGTTCCACTTTCTCCGGCGGCAACCGCCAGGATTCCGTGGCCAGGCTGGTGGTGGACGGCGACGATGTGTACGTTGCGGGCACCTCGTATTCCACCAACTTTCCCGGCGTCGCAGGCGGCTACCAGCCCAGCCTGATCCTGAATGGCCCATCGACCGGGTTCAACGCCTTCGTGGCGCGCTACAGCCTCGATCTGACCGAACTCAGGCAGGCCACCTATTTCGGCGAATACAACCAGATCCCCAACAGCGGCGGCCAATGGGTCGGCCCGCAGCTCCAGGCATTGGCGGTCGCGGCGGATGGCGTGTATCTGGCAGGTAACGCGCCGGGGCGTGGCGGCGGGCATGTGCCGGGCACGGCGGGCGGCGCGCAGCCGGTGGCGGGCAATACCAGCGAGACCGGGGCTGGCAATTACAGCCAGGACGGCTGGGTGGCGAAGCTCTCGCGCGACCTCGCCTCGCTGATGCAGGCCACCTATTTCGGCGGGACAGGAAGCGATACGGCAACCGCCATGGCGCTTGGCGCGGACGGGATTTACATCGCAGGCATCTCCAGTTCGGGAAATCTGCCGGGGCTGGAACACGGCGCGCACAACAATCCGGCGGATGCGGGTTCCAGCTCGCCTTACGTCGCCAAGCTGGCACTGGATCTGCGTTCCATCTTCGCCGCTTCGTGGGCCGGCACCACCACGGGCGCCGCTTCGATGTACGTCAGGGATCTGGCCGTCAGCGACGACGGCGATGTGTACGTCGGCGGCGATGGCTTTGGGACGCTGTTCCCTTCGGACACCGCAGGCGCATTCCAGCCCCTGCGCGCTGCCACCGGATTCCGCAACAACGCGTTCGTGGTACGGCTTTCGTCCGACCTTGGCACGGTGCATCGCGCCACCTGGTTCGGCGGTACGCATTACGGCTACCTCAATGGCCTGGCGCTGGGCGACGATGGCGCGGTGTATTTCACCGGCGACACGCAATCGACGGACTTCCCGGTTGCGCCGAATGCGGCGCAGCCAAGCTGGAACGGCGTGGGCGGTACCTCCGCCATCGTCGCGGCATTGTCTTCCGACCTGAGCACGCGGATCGGTGCGACCTACTACTTCGGGCAGGATGGCTATGCCTTGCCTCGCACCATCCTGACGCACGATGGCGATGTCTTCATCGCGGGCACGACGATCTCCAGCACGCTGCCCGCCACCGAAGGCGGCGCGCAATCCACGCACGTGGGCAACGGCGAATGCAGTTTCGCGCTGCGCCTGAATCCGGGACTGAGCCTGTTCCGCCAGGCCACCTACCTGGCTTGCTACCCCGTGGTGACGCCATCCAGCCCGGTGCTGGTCTATGCCATGGATTACGGCAACGACACGCTGTACTTCGGCGGTTCGACCACGGCATCGACCCTGCCCGGCATCCAGGGCGCGGCCCAGCCAACCTATGGGCAAGGCGGCGATGGTTTCATCCTCGCGGCCACCATCGATCTGGGCGCGCCGCGCCCCATCGCCGACCTCGCCGTCACCAAGGTCGGCAGCGAATATCCCATCGCCAAACGGTGGGTGCTTTACGACATCGGCGTGACGAACCTCGGCCCCGACGCGGCTTCCGATGCGCGCATCCAGGATGCGCTGCCGCCGGAACTCGTCGCCGCCGGGTGGACGTGCACGGCCAGCGCAGGCGCTGCCTGCACGCAGGCCAGCGGCAGCGGCGCCATCGACATGCAGGCCACGCTGCCAGTGGGCGGGACGCTCACGTTCGCCCTTTGCGGCCGCAGCGCCGGCGCATCCCTGATCGTCAATACGGCAGAAGCCAGCGTCTCCGATGCCATGCTCGATCCGGTATCGGAGAACAACCACGCCAGCGCCGTGACGCAGGACGATTCGCTGTTCGGCGACGGCTTCGAGGACACCAGCCTGCCGCCGTGGTGCCCCCCAGCGGGGTGATTCAGACGGCGCCCGCCACCGCAGCGGCAAGCGCATCCAGCACGCCTTGCATCAGCGCGGCATCGTCCGCTTCCACGGTGACGCGGATCACAGGCTCGGTGCCGGAGGGCCGGAGGAAGGCGCGTCCGCGCCCGGCCACGGCCGCTTGCGCAGCGCGCAACGCGGATTGCACGGCATCGGCGGCGACGATCTTCCCGGCATCGCCAGCCAGGCGCACGTTGACGGTGCGCTGCGGCAGTGGCCGATAGCCGGCCAGCGCCTGTTCCAGCGAGAGCCCGCGCCGCACCAGCACTTCCAGCACTTGCAGGGCGCTGACGATGGCATCGCCGGTGCTGGCGCGATCCAGGCAAAGGATGTGCCCGGAAGCCTCGCCGCCAAGGATGCCGCCGTGTTCGGTCAGCGCCCGGTGCACGTAGCGGTCGCCGACCTGGGTGCGGAGGAAGCCGATGTCCAGGTCGGCCAATGCGTGTTCCAGCGCGTAATTCGTCATCAGCGTGCCCGCCACGGGGCCGCGCAGGCGGCCGCTGGCCTTGAAGTCGCGCGCCAGGAGGTACACCAGCGCATCGCCATCGACCACGTTGCC
>CAZHXV010000290.1:0-3548 GCA_964536455.1 uncultured Aquimonas sp. | reverse complement strand
GACACGATGGCCTTCATGTTCGAGACCCGGCACGTGTTGCGGCCCACGAAGACAGCGCTGGAATCGGCGCAACTGCAGGCCAACTACTTCCGCTGCTGGCTCGACGTGCAAAAACATTTCAACCCGGAGCAACGATGAATACCATCGACGCCACTCACGATCCCGCGCTGCGCAGCTTCGTCGAAGCGGCGAACCGTGCCGGCCATGATTTTCCGATCCAGAACCTGCCGTTCGGGCGCTTCCGCACGAAGGGCGGCGACGGCGCCCTGCGCATCGGCATCGCCATCGGCGATTGCGTGCTCGATCTGGCCGCCACCGGCCTGATCGACGGCAACGACATCGCCGCCTTGCTGGCAATGCCGGCGGCGCAACGACGCGCCTTGCGCACCGCGGTGTCCGAAGGCCTGAGCGAAGGCAGCGCGAAGCAGGCCGCGTGGTCCAAGGCGCTGATCGGGCAGGGCGAGGTGGAGATGGCGTTGCCGTTCGACATCGGCGATTACACCGATTTCTACACCGGCATCCACCACGCTACCGCGGTCGGCAAGCTGTTCCGGCCCGATCAGCCCCTGATGCCGAACTACAAGTGGGTGCCGATCGGCTACCACGGCCGCAGTTCCTCGATCCTCGTCAGCGGTACGGATTTCAGGCGTCCGCAGGGCCAGACCAAACCGCCCGATGCCGATGCGCCCGTGTTCGGCCCAAGCCGGCGATTGGATTACGAGCTGGAACTGGGTTTCGTGATCGGCCAGGGCAATGCGCTGGGCGACCCCATCGCCATCGATGAGGCGGAAGATCATCTGTTCGGCCTGGTGCTGCTCAACGACTGGTCGGCGCGCGACGTGCAGGCCTGGGAATATCAGCCGCTCGGCCCCTTCCTCGCCAAGAACTTCGCCACCACGGTTTCCCCGTGGGTGGTGACGATGGAAGCGCTCGCCCCGTTCCGCGCGCCGTTCACGCGCCCCGAAGGCGATCCGCAGCCGCTGCCGTATCTGGACGGAGCAACCAACCGCGAACGCGGCCAGATCGAGGTGTTCCTCGAAGTGCTGCTGCTCACGAAACAGCAGCGCGAGGCCGGCGGCGAACCGATGCGCCTTTCGCTCGGCAACGCACGCGATGCCGCCTACTGGACGGCGGCGCAACTGGTGGCGCACCACAGCGTCAACGGCTGCAACCTGCGCCCCGGCGACCTGCTCGGCTCGGGCACGCTGTCCGGCCCACGCCCGGAACAGGCCGGTTCCCTGCTGGAGCTCACCAGCGGCGGCAAACACCCCATCGCACTGCCGAACGGCGAGCAACGCAGCTTCCTGCAGGATGGAGACACCCTGATCCTGCGCGGCTGGTGCGAACGGCCGGGCGCGGCACGCATCGGCCTGGGTGAAGCCCGCGGCACCGTGATCGGGTAGGCCGGGAGGGGCGCATTCGCCGAATTGGTTTTCGCCGCCCGCCCGCCACAACATCGCCCCGAACGGCTGCCGCCACTGCCGTGCGCTGGATGCGCGGTGGTCGCCCGTCTCGAATCCTGGCCCCTGATTCGAGGTTTTCCCGTATTGGCATGAAACGCCCATTTTCCGAGGAGTCGTGTCATGCGGTTTGGCAGTGGTTTTCGTGTGTTCGTGGTGTCGGCATGGATCTGGTGCGCGCCTTTCGCGGCGGCGCGCGACGGCGATGCCGATACCGCATTTTCCGACGATGGGCAGGCCACCGTCACGGTGACGCCGCCGGCGGAGTCCGGGGAGATCGCCTCCGCTGTCGTCGAGGTGCCGGGCGGGATGCTGGTGGGAGGAGGGGCCATTCGCGCCGATGGCCTCGCCATGGATTTCCATGTGGTCAAGTACACGCCGGCAGGTTTGATCGACACCGGCTTCGGCGTGCTTGGGCGGCGCAGCGTGGGCGTGAACGGCTACGGCGATCTGCGCCGGATATTCCTGGAACCGGATGGGAAGGTGCTGCTCGCGGGAATGTCGTCAGGCCGCCCGGCGCTGGCCAGGCTGACCGCAGGCGGCGCCATCGACACGAGTTTCGGCAATGGCGGCGTGGTGCTGGCCGATGTCTGGGAGGATGGCGACAACGGCTCCGCCTGGGAGGTGGCGGCCCGTCGCGACACCGCGGGCCGCATCTTTTTCCTGGGCACGAAGAAGCCGGAAGTCATCTGCATCCCGCCGATGACGTGTCCGGATCCGGAAGATATCGATCCGCAGCCCATCGTGATCGCGATGACGCGCACGGGCATGCTGGATGCCACGTTTTCCGGCGACGGCGTCGCCATGCTCTCGCTGGCCCTGACAACCAGCTATCCCCGCCTGGCCCTGGCCATCGACAGCGCCGGTCGGCCCGTCGTGGCGGTGGAAAACAGTAGTCCCGTGGTCTTGTTCCGGCTGTTGGGCACGGGTGGGCCGGATTTGTCCTGGGGAACGGCCGGGCGCGTCCAGACCACGCAGATCACCGGCAATCCGTTCCAACTGCTGATCGACGACGAACGCCACCGGTTTTACCTCTATAACTCGTTCGTGATACGCGCTTTGCGCCATGATGGCAGCCTCGATCCCGCGTTCGGAAACGCAGGGATTACGATGCTGGATCAGTGGGACTTGGGGAGCTGGGTGCAGCAGTTCGTATTGCAGGGCGACGGGAAACTGGTGGGTGCCGGCAACATCCTGCCATCCAGCGGCGAAAGCGATGTGTTTCTGATTCGCTTGGGCGTGAATGGGTTGCCGGATCCGAAATTCCACGGCAATGGCGTGCGCCGCGTGCCTTTCGATCTTGCCCTGGGGGCGCGCGATGTCGCCGAAGGCGTGGCGCTGGTCGGGGGCAAGCCCGTGGCGGTGGGCGCAGCAACCGACGCCGACGGCAATCAGCGCTGGGCCGTATTGCGAACCCTGAATGCCTATACCTTCGCCAATGGCTTCGAGTAAGCCCAGTGTCGTGTCCTGGAGAAAAGTCGCTGGATCCCCGCCTTCGCGGAGACGACGGAAATGCAAGTTTCTGCGGGACGCGACACTGGCTTCCCATCATCCTGCATCCGCAGACGGTTGCAGGATGATGGGCGTCACCAGTCGGTGCGCCCGGGAATCAATCCGCGCAATTCCGCATCGGTGAGGTTGCGCCACTGGCCGGGCTTCAGCTTGCCCAGCTTCACGTTGTCGATGCGAACTCGCAGCAGTTGCTTGACGCGGTAGCCGAACTGCGCGGCCATCAGGCGAATCTGCCGGTTGAGGCCCTGCGTGAGCACGATGCGGAAGCCGAACCTGGCGAGTTTGCCGGTCTTGCAGGGCAAGGTCGGCTGGCCGTGGATCCACAGGCCGCCCCTGGCCATCTTGCGCAGGAATTCGTCGGTGACGGCGTGGTTCACCACGACCAGGTACTCCTTCTCGTGCCGGTTCTCGGTGCGCAGGATCTCGTTCACGATGTCGCCGTTGCTGGTCAGCAGGATCAGGCCTTCCGAATCCTTGTCCAACCGGCCCACCGGGAAGATCCGCTGCTCATGACCCACGAAATCGACGATGTTGTCCTTCACCGCGCTTTCCGTGGTGCAGGTGATGCCCACCGGC
>CAZHXV010000289.1:0-3617 GCA_964536455.1 uncultured Aquimonas sp. | reverse complement strand
TGCGGGCGAAGGCAAGGGCAGAGAAGGAGAAGGTGAGGGCGGCGGTGAGCGGGTTGACGAACGCCATCAGGATCGCCATCGACACCGCGCCGAGGATCACGGCAAACGCCAATACCTGCGCCGGCCGCAATGCGCCGGTCGGCAGCGGACGGTGCGCGGTGCGCGCCATCACCGCGTCGATGCGCTGGTCGATCAGGTGATTGATCGCCGCCGCCGAGGCCGCCGCCAGCCAGATGCCGAGCGCGCCCCAGAACGCCTTGTCCAGTGGCGGCACGCCCGGTACGGCCAGCAGCATGCCGATGATCGCGGTGAACACGATCAGCGCGACCACACGCGGCTTGGTCAGCGCCCAGTACTGCCCGATGGTCGCGCTCATTGCCTCATGCCTTCCGCAACCGCGCCAGCAGCAGCACCAGTGTGAACAGCAGCAGCGCGGCGACGGCGTTGTGCGACACCGCAATCTTCAGCGGCAGGCCGGTCTTCACGTTGAGGATGCCCAGCAGCAGCTGCAGGCCGAGAAACGTCAGGATCGCCGTACCCCAGCCGGAAATCTCGGGAATCTTCCGGATCCTCAGGCCCAGCCACACCAGCGCGGCCGCCACGATCACGGCGAAGCCGCGGTGGCTCAACTGGATCGCCACGCGCGCCGGGCCGTCGAGCACGCCGCCTTCGTAATCCGCGCCGATGCCGCGCCACAGCACGAAGGCTTCGCGGAAATCGGTCTGCGGCAGCCACTGGTTCAGGCAGGTCGGGAAATCCGTGCCGCAGGCCAACGCCGCGTAGTTCGCCGAGACCCAGCCGCCGAGCGCGATCTGGATCGCCACCAGCCCGATGCCAAGCACGATGGCCCCGCGCAGTTTCCACGCCGGCGCGCAGTGCAGCGCCGCCAGCGGCGAGGCGCGGCAGGCCAGCCAGGTGAGGAGGGACAGCGTGGTCAGGCCGCCGAGCAGGTGACCCATCACCACGACGGGTTTCAGCAGCCAGGTCACCGTCCACATGCCGAGCAGGGCCTGGAACACGATCACCGCCAGCAAGGCCGCCGACAGTCGCGAGAAATCCCCGCGCGGGGAAAGCCAGCCGTCGGGCCGCAGCGCCCAACCAAGCAACAACACTTCCCCCGCGATCGCCAGCGCCGCCGCCGCCGTGTGCTGCCCGCGCGTGTAGAGCGGAATCGCAATGGCGATCAAGAGGCTCGCCCCGATCACCAGCGCCCTGCCGCCGCGCACCTTGCGCGAGCCCAGGAAGGCGAGCGCGAACACCATCAGCCCGAGCGTCGCGGCCAGGTGGCGATGCACCTGTTCGCGCCAGGCCTTGTGCGATTCGACCGGGCGATCGAAGGCATCGTTGGCGTGCGCGATCTCGTGCTCGTGCACGGGCCAGGTGACGCGGCCATAGCAGGTGGGCCAATCCGGGCAGGACAACCCGGCATTGGAAAGCCGCACGAAAGCGCCGAACACGATCACCACGAGCGCCAGCAGCACGGCGATCCAGGCGATGCGGTGGTAGAGCCGGTGCGGCGCAGGGGAGGAAACGTTCATCGGTTCACTTCAACATCTGAGCCACGTCGCGGCGCAACCCGGCCAGATCGAAATCCGGTGGGTAGCGCAGCGCGACGAAGCCGGCCGGGTCGATCAGATAGACGGCAGGAGCACCATTGCGCGGCAGGTTCGGCAATCGCGCCAGAAGGGCGGGATCGGCCTGCATCGGCACCAGCGTTCGGAACCTCGCCGACCCCTGCGGCAGTTCGCCGAACCACAGCACCCAGAAACGATCCGCGCGGCGGCCCTGCAGGCGCCAGACCTTGTCCAGCCCGGCCATCAGTTCGATGCAGGCCGCTCCGCAATCCGGCGTCGCCACCACGGCAGCCTGCCAGCGGCGCTCGTGCGGGTTCCATTCGAACCTGCCGCCGTCGGCCCGCTCAAGTTCCAGATCGGCCAGCGCAATGGGCGCGGGCAGCAATTCGCCGTAATTCTTCGTATGCGTCGGGCGCCACCCCGTGGCAAGCAGGATCGCCGCAAGCGCCGGCGGGATCAGGAACATCACGAACAGCCCCACCAGCATCGCGCGGTTGCGGCGGCGCAGCCTCGGGTCGAAGTTCGTCGTCTCGGGGGAATTCATCGCGTCGTCCTGCGCCAGGCCAATACCAGATAGACCACGACCACCGTGGCCGACAAGCCCCACCACTGCACCGCATAGCCGAAGTGCCGTTCCGGCGGCAGCGTGTTGGGCAGCAATACCGTGTCCCGCGCGAAGCCCGGCGGCCATTGCGGATCGGGCCGCAGCACGCCCCGCATCAGCGCCATTCCCGTCGCGGTTTCGATTTCCGCGCGCGAAAGATAGGTCAACAACACCGGATCGCCACCTTGCTTCCACGGATTCTCGCCGAGTTTCAGGCCCTGCCCGGGCATTTGCATCAGTACGCCGGAGACCGGTTGCGGGCCTTGCGGAAGCTCGAACTCCGGCAGGGCGCGGTTGCCCGGCATCGGCAGCCAGCCCAGTTCCACCAGCGCGGGTACAGGCAGCCCTTCGACGTCGGCCAGCGCATAGGCGCGCACGCCGACACGGCCCTCGCGTTGCTGGTTGTCGAGCAGCATGCGCGGGCTGGCGCGGAAACGCAGCACGCCGCGTACACGTAGCGGCGGGGAATCCTCCTGGCGGTCTTCCGCCTGCACGAACGGAACCGGCGCTGCCGCCAGCGCCCGCTCCCACGCCGCCAGCCATTCGCGTTTCTGCTCGCCGCGCCCCTGCTGCCAGAACCCCAGCACCGCAAAGCCCGCCGCCAGCAAGAGCGCGGGCACGGCCCAACGCCATCGGGAAGCCAACCGGGGGAACCGGGGTTTCATGAACGCGGCCTTCTCACGCACCGCGCCGTGCCGCGATAATGCAGCGCCCGGCCAAACACGCCGATCTACCGGAAACCATCGCCATGTGGCCGAAAATCGTCATCGTCCTGATGCTGTTCCTGATCCTGTACAACCTCGGCGCCGGGCTGTACTACATGATCGCCGACAAGGGCCAAACCAAACGCACCGTCAACGCCCTGACCTGGCGCGTGGGTCTTTCCGCAGCCCTGATCCTGCTGGTGCTGCTGGGCATGTGGAGCGGCGTGATCCAGCCACATGGGGTTGGCGGCTGACGCGGCCAACGGGATTGGGGATTCGGGATTGGGGATCCGTATTGGCAGGAGCCGCTGAGCTCTGGCTTTTACGAATCCCCAATCCCGAATCCCAGCTCTTTGAGCACGTACACGAAAAGGAACAGCCCCAGCCACACCACGTCCACGAAGTGCCAGTACCAGGCCACGGCTTCGAAGGCGAAATGGTTGTCGGCGGTGAAGTGGCCCTTGAGCACGCGGAACCAGATCACGGTGAGCATGATCGCGCCGAGCGTGACGTGCATGCCGTGGAAGCCGGTGAGCATGAAGAAGGTGGAGCCGTAGATGCCCGAGCCGAGCGTCAGGTTCAGTTCGTGGTAGGCGTGGATGTATTCCGCCACCTGGCAGGCGAGGAAGATCGCGCCCAGCGCGATGGTCAGGCCCAGCCACAGCAGGATCGTGCCGCGATGCCCGGCCTTCAGCGCATGGTGCGCAATAGTGATGGTGATGCCGGAGGTAAGCA